>NZ_JBFOCR010000009.1:258480-557223 GCF_040907935.1 Aeromonas sp. s2
ACCACCGGCACCGTTGTACCCAGCTCGGCTTCGATCCTCTCCAGCATCGCCTCCTCCTGGCCCGGGCTTGCATGCAACAAGATGAGTTGCGGCAACTCGCCGGGGCGGCCCCCGTCAGCAATGGCGCTGCGCAGCAGCTGGCGCACATCGACGGCCCCCCCCGCCTGACCCGCCACACCGTAGGCGCCCTTGTCATCGTAGATGGCCGCAACCGCCACCCCCCGCCCCTGGCGGGCATGGTGGCCGGTCTGGGTCATGACCCCGCCGCAGGAGCTGCAACCGATCAGCCGGGACGACGGGAACTGCTGTTTGAAGTGATGACGCAGTTCCTCGGCATCATGAGCCTGAGTAAAATAGACCAACAACAGCGAAGGGGAATCGGGTGATTGAGCGAGCAGCCGCTCACTGATCTGTCGGGCAGCCAGCAGGGAGGTCTCTTCAAGAGAGTGAGCCGTCAGAAAGTTCAACACCATCTCCTAGTTGTGCATGATGCTGGGGGTAAGCAAAAATCATACCTTAATCAAACAATTATCCCGTTTCATCGACTAGAATGCTCTCACTCGAGACCAACCACAGGACAGCCGCATGTGGCAGAAGAACATCAATGATTTTGACCGGGTCGTCGCCATCGGTGGCGGCCATGGCATGGGCCGCGTGCTCTCGTCCCTCTCGTTCCTGGGATCGCGCCTGACCGGCATCGTCACCACCACGGATGATGGCGGCTCCACCGGACGATTGCGCAAGAGCCAGGAGTGTATCGCCTGGGGTGATCTGCGCAACTGTTTGAATCAACTGGTCACCGATCCCAGCATCGGCAGCCTGCTGTTCGAGTATCGCTTCGCCGGTCGTGGTGAACTGGCCGGCCACAACCTCGGCAACCTGATGCTGCTGGCACTCGACAACCTCTGCGTGCGCCCTCTTGATGCTATCAAGCTCATCAGCGACATGCTGAAAATAGAGTCACAATTGTTACCCATGTCTGAATTTCCCACCGACCTGTGTGCCCACACCGTCTGTGGCAACCAGATCCTGGGGGAAGTCTCCATCGATCAGCTCGATACCCCGCCGCTCTCACTCAGCCTGAGCCCCGAAGTACCGGCCACCCGCGAGGCGGTACAGGCGCTGGAGCAGGCCGACATGATCATTCTGGGCCCCGGCAGTTTTCTCACCTCCATCATGCCCCCGCTGCTGCTGGCGGAGGTGGCGCAGGCCATCAACGAGAGCAACGCCATGCTGGTGTTCATCTGCAATCTGGTGGCGGAGAATGGCCCGGCTGGCCAGCTCAGCCTGCTCGATCAGTGGCGCTGGCTGGAATCACGGGTCGGTACGGGACGGCTCGATGCCATCCTGGCTCCTGCAGGAGAGTACCAACCTGAACTGGCTGGCAGGTTGATCCAGGCCGATCTGGGTGAAGCCGCGCTGCCCCATCGCCATGATCGCCTGAAACTGAAACTGGCCCTGGACAGGGTGATCCAGCAACTGGTCAATCAACGCTAGCGGGCAGGTTGAGTCTGGCAAGTCCGGCGCCCATGCGCCGGCTGCCCGGGCTCAATGGTAGTTGGCAAGGTGGGAGAGCACCTGAGGCAGGGATTGTTCCAGCTCGTTGAGCAGGCGGGCGACCTCGGCCCCATCCGCTTGCTTGCAGGCGAGCTCCAGCGCCATCACCTGCTGATAGCTGACTTGAGCACCGTAACTGCCGCAAGAAGACTTCATGCTGTGGGCAAGCCGGGCCAGAGCCGTCCAGTCCTGACGCTCATAGAGCGGGCGTAGTTGAGTGAGCTGCTCGCCCACCTCCTCGATAAACACCGAGATCACCACCGGCATCATCTCCTGGCCGATATCTTCCGCCAATTGTCGCAATACCTTCTGATCCAGCCACTCCATTTCATCATCCTCCCGTGGTATTCAAACAGACCATACTATAGATGCCCGGCATGGTACCGTCACGTCTGCTTCCCTACCAACAATTAGACCCGCACGGGGCATAGGATGAAAAACGTGATCGAGCTCGCCTAACCAGACAATAGATGGCCGAATTGCAACATAATGGTTGCCAATAAATTAACAATTAAATAACAATGACGACCGTGAGAATGATGCGACTCAGCAACACCTCTCTCATCCCTTTTGCCTGTATGGCTGCTGCGAAGAACCAGGGTAGGATTCTACCCTGGTATTTTTTTACATTGAGATCAGGGTGTTATCACTTCTGATCGGCAGATACCCGCTCACCCAGCCGAAACAGGTTGAACTCGCCAGGCGCCATCCTGACCCAGTCTTCATTGCCGGTCAGCGGCCGCGTGGCAATCAGGGTCACCACATCGTTCGGGGTTGTCTCGCTCTGAAAATCGATGGCGACATCCTCATCCAGCAGACGTGCCTCCCCGAATGGAGCTCGCCGGGTCAACCAGTAGAGGTTGTTGCTGCAATAGGTCATCACGAACTCCCCATCCGACAGCAACATGTTGAATACCCCGAGGCTACGCAGCTCGTCGCACAGGGTCGCCAGATAGCGGAACATGGCGGGGAAATTGGCAGGGCGCCTGGGGTATTTCTGCTCCAGCCGCTCGAGCAACCAGCAGAAAGCGTGCTCGCTGTCGGTATCCCCCACCGGCCTGTGTCGCCCGGTGGCCAGCTTCTTGTAGCCGGTCAACTGGCCGTTGTGGGCAAAGGTCCAGTAACGGCCCCACAGTTCGCGGGTAAAGGGGTGGGTATTTTCCAGCGACACACAGCCACGGTTGGCCTGGCGGATATGACTGACCACGGCGCGGCTCTTGATGGGCAGCGCCTGCACCAGCCTAGCGATGGGGGACTGGGCGCTGGGTTCGGGATCCTTGAAGGTACGAAAGCCCTTTCCTTCATAGAAGGTAATGCCCCAGCCATCCTTGTGGGGTCCCGTCTTGCCGCCGCGCAGCATCAGGCCGGTGAAGCTGAAGCAGATATCGGTCGGCACATTGGCACTCATGCCGAGCAGTTCGCACATAGGCTGCGGGCTCCTTGCTTACTTGATCGTCGCACGTTCAAGGGGTCGCCCGGCGGGGATTCAGAACTCTGCCGGCCGACCTCTTGCACCGGATCACGCTGGCCGGAACATAAACCCGCAGGATTCAGCGGTTCCGGCGCGGGATCACATCCTTACTTGGCCATCTCTTTTTCGACCAGCTGGATCAGGATGTGGATCACCTTGATGTGCACTTCCTGAATGCGGTCGGCATAGCCGAAGTGCGGCACCCGGATCTCCACATCGGCCAGACCGGCCATCTTGCCGCCATCCTTGCCGGTCAGCGCTATCACCTTCATGCCCTTGGCACGAGCCGCCTCGATGGCCTTCAGGATATTGCCGGAGTTGCCGCTGGTGGAGATGCCGAGCAGCACGTCGCCGCGACGGCCGACCGCTTCCACATAGCGGGAGAAGACGTAGTCGTAGCCAAAGTCGTTGGAAACGCAGGAGAGGTGGCTGGGATCGGAGATGGCGATGCCGGCGTAGCCGGGGCGGTTCTCGCGATAACGGCCAGTCAGCTCCTCGGCAAAGTGCATGGCGTCGCAGTGGGAGCCACCGTTGCCACAGGAGAGTACCTTGCCTTCCTGCTTGAAGGAGTCAGCGAGCAGCTTGGCGGCGGCCTCGATGTTCTTCAGATTTTGCTCATCTGCCAGGAACGCCTGGAGCACGCCGGCAGCTTCGGTCAATTCATTGCGGATCAGTTCTTGGTACATGATGTCTCTTCCAAAATATGGGCGGCGCCATTGTCGCACAAGCCAATCCCGGAGTCGCCCCCCGCCCGTCAAGATGGCGCCGGCACTACGTTATGCCGATCACAGAGCCAAGGTAACAAGCTTGTAAACAGCTTGATAAGTTTGTGCGTATGAATTACAACAGAGACCATATCCAACAGGTCAGACCTCTGGATCAGTTAACCCCCAGTTCACCCAATTTCGGCAACTCATGTAAGGAGCGAAAAATGACGACGACCCTCACTCTGCTCGGAGTGATCCTGGTGATCGGCGCCATGGCTTATCGCCGGGCGTCTCTGTTCACCTCCACGCTGGCCACGGCGGCAGCCCTGATTGCCGGCACCCTCTATGGCCACGTTCCCCTGCTGGTCTGGGTACTGTTTGCGGTGATCGCCGTTCCCCTCAATCTGGTGGATTTTCGTCGCAATCAACTGACCAAGCCGCTGTTCAAACTCTACAAGTCCATCATGCCGGAGATGTCCCGCACCGAGAAAGAGGCCATTGAGGCGGGCACCACCTGGTGGGAAGCCGACCTGTTTGCCGGCAACCCGGACTGGAAAAAGCTGCACGCCATCCCGGTCAGCACCCTCTCTGCCGAAGAGCAGGCCTTCCTGGACGGCCCGGTGGAAGAGGTGTGTCGCATGGTCAACGACTGGGAAGTGACCCATGAGCGGGCCGATCTCTCCCCCGAGGTGTGGCAATACCTGAAGGACAACAAGTTCTTCGCCATGATCATCAAGAAGAAGTACGGTGGCCTGGAGTTCTCCGCCTACGCCCAGTCCTGCGTGCTGCAAAAGCTGTGCGGCGCCAGCGCCGTGCTCGCCTCCACCGTCGGCGTGCCCAACTCGCTGGGCCCGGGCGAGCTGCTGCAACACTATGGCACCGATGAGCAGAAGGATTACTACCTGCCGCGTCTGGCGGTCGGCAAGGAGATCCCCTGCTTCGCCCTCACCAGCCCGGAAGCGGGCTCTGACGCAGGCTCCATCCCCGACTTCGGGATCGTCTGCAAAGGCGAGTGGGAAGGAAAAGAAGTACTCGGTATGCGCCTGACCTGGAACAAGCGCTACATTACACTGGCCCCCATCGCCACCGTACTGGGCCTCGCATTCAAGCTGCGTGACCCCGAGCACCTGCTGGGTGACGAGGAAGAGCTCGGCATCACTTGCGCCCTCATTCCGACCCACATCAAAGGGGTCGAGATCGGCCGTCGCCACTTCCCGCTCAACGTGCCGTTCCAGAATGGCCCGACCCGCGGCAAGGACGTGTTCGTCCCGCTCGATTTCATCATCGGCGGCCCGGCCATGGCCGGTCAGGGCTGGCGCATGCTGGTCGAGTGCCTGTCGGTCGGACGCGGCATTACCCTGCCCTCCAACAGCACCGGCGGCGTCAAGATGCTGGCCCTGGCGAGCGGCGCCTACAGCCGCATCCGTCGCCAGTTCAAGCTGCCCATCGGCAAGATGGAAGGGATTGAAGAGCCGCTGGCCCGTATCGGCGGCAACGCCTACATCATGGGCGCCGCCGCCAAGCTGACCGTAACCGGTATCGACCTTGGCGAGAAACCCTCGGTCATCTCCGCCATCGTCAAGTACCACCTCACCGACCGGGCCCAGAAGTGCATCATCGATGCCATGGACATCCACGGCGGCAAGGCCATCTGCATGGGCCCCAACAACTACCTGGCCCGTGGCTATCAGGGCGCGCCCATCGCCGTCACGGTGGAAGGGGCCAATATCCTGACCCGCAGCATGATCATCTACGGTCAGGGCGCCATCCGCTGCCACCCCTACGTGCTGCCCGAAATGCTGGCGGCCAGCCACCCGGATCAGGAGCAGGCCCTCAAGGACTTCGACAAGGCGGTATTCAGCCACGTCGGCTTTGCCATCAGCAACCTGGTGCGCAGCTTCTGGCTGGGTTTGACCGGTGCCCGCTTCGCTGCCGCGCCGTTCAAGGACCAGACCAAGGGTTACTACCAACAGCTCTCCCGCCTCTCCGCCAACCTGGCGTTCCTGTCGGACATGGCGATGGGCACTCTGGGCGGCGAGCTCAAGCGTAAAGAGCGGGTCTCCGCCCGCCTCGGCGACGTGCTGAGTCAGCTCTATCTGGCCTCCAGCGCCCTCAAGCGCTATCAGGACGAGGGTCGTCAGCACGCCGATCTACCGCTGCTGCACTGGGCGCTGCAGGATGCCCTTTTCAAGGCACAGGAAGCGATCGACGAGCTGCTGCGCAACTTCCCGAACCGCTGGATTGGCCTTGCCCTGCGCGCCGTGGTGTTGCCACTGGGGCGCGACCTGAAACGCCCAAGCGACAAGCTGGACAACCAGGTAGCCCGCCTGCTGCAAACCCCGAGCGAAACCCGCAGTCGACTGGCTCAGGGTCAGTATCTCACCCGCGAAGAGGGCAACCCCTTCGGTCTGCTGGAGCAGGCGCTGGACGACGTGCTCTCTGCCGAGCCGCTGTTTGAGAAAGTATGCAAGGCTGACGGCATCAAGCGTCCGTTTATGCAACTGGACAAGGTAGCAGAAGCAGGTCTGACGCTGGGGGTACTCAACCAGACCGAAGCGGACCAGTTGTGTCGCGCCGAAGAGAGCCGTCTGCGCACCATCAACGTCGATGATTTTGATCCCATCGAGCTGGTCGCCAACAAGGCCCTGTTCGAGCCATCGGCCTATCACAGAGCCGCCTGAACGCCTGATAGATAGTCAAACGCCTCCCAAGTGGAGGCGTTTTTTATGGGGCAGGATCAGGATGACGACAAAGAGATTTCACAGATCAAATTTTATTTCCCAATAAGTTTCCTATCCTTAGTGAAGCAGTTAATGTAAGCACAGGATCCCAAACAGGATTGCATGATGGATGACCAAATCCTGATTATTGACGATGACGATCTGCCCCTTCTCGACGACCAGCAGGCTGGATGGAAGGTGATGATTGTGGACGATGAGCCCGAAGTGCATCGCATCACCAAGATCACCCTGAGCAAGTTTGAATTCGATAATAGACCCATTGAATTTTTGCATGCTTATTCAGCCGCTCAAGCCAAGGAGCTGCTCGCCAAGACCCCGGACGTGGCCTTGCTGCTGCTGGACGTGGTCATGGAGGTCGATCACGCCGGTCTCGATGTGGTCAAATTCGTGCGCGAGGATCTGCAAAACAAGATGGTGCGCATCGTGCTGCGTACCGGTCAGCCGGGCCAGGCCCCGGAAGATGACGTGGTCAGCAACTACGACATCAACGACTACAAGGACAAGACCGAGCTCACCTCCCAGAAGCTGCGCACCCTGCTGCGGGCCAGCCTGCGCTCCTATCGTGACATCCGTACCCTCGAGAGCAACCGCCAGGGGCTAGAAAAGGTCATCGAGGCCTCCAAGGGGATCTTCGAGAAGCGGGCACTGCGGCAGTTTGTCGAAGGGGCCCAGGAGCAGCTCAGTGCCCTGCTCAATCTGGAAGATTCACATATCTATGATGTGAAGCAGTATGCCTACGAGGTGCGGGATCAGATCCTGGAACCCTTGCTGCCGGGCCATCCATCGCTGCGTCTGGCCGATGCTCCCGTCATCCTGCGTCAGGCCATGAACAATCGCGCCAACGTCTATGACGGCAACCAGATGGTGCTCTACTGCCAGAACCCCCGCCATCATCTGCTGTTTCACATCGAGACCACTCGCCAGCTCAGCCAGATGGATACGGGCCTGCTCAGCCTGTTCACCGAAAACATCATAGTGGCGCTGGAGAACATCCGGCTCAACGAAGTCATCGCCGACAACCAGCGCGAGATCATCTACCGCATTGGCGAACTGGTGGAGACCCGCTCCAAGGAGTCCGGCCTGCACGTCAAGCGGGTCGCCCTCTATACCGAGCTGTTCTGCCAGTTGCTGGGCATGAGCGAGGAGCAGAGCGAGCTCATCAAGCGCGCCTCTCCGCTGCACGACATCGGCAAGGTGGGCATTCCGGATGCCATCCTGCACAAACCGGGCAAGCTGACCCCGGAGGAGTGGGAGATCATGAAGACCCACGCCCAGTTGGGACAGGATATGCTCTCCGGCAGCGATCTGGCGCTGTTCCAGATTGGTGCCACCATCGCCGGCAACCACCACGAAAAGTGGAACGGCAGCGGTTATCCCCGTGGCCTCAAGGGCGATGCCATTCCGCTGGAAGGGCGGGTGGTGGCGCTGGCTGACGTGTTCGATGCACTCGGCTCGGATCGCTGCTACAAGAAGGCCTGGCCGCTGGACAAGGTACTGGCGCTGATCCAAGAGGAGAAAGGCCAGCACTTCGACCCCCAGCTGGTGGAGCTGATGCTGGCCAACCTCGATAAATTCCTCGAGATCCGCGAACAGCACAAGGATATCTACGTCGGGGAACATTGAGCTGGATGGGTTGTTCAACCACCCCAATAATCTGCCCATATAGAAAGAGCCGCCCTGACAGGCGGCTTTTTGCTGCTTGCAGCATTCCCCTCACCTATTGTTCGGGCAGGTTGAGATCCAGCTTGGCCTCCGGCTTGGCGCTCTCGCTCTCGGCTTTTTGCGATGCCATGGCTTTTTTCAGCGCCCGCCGCTTTTGCAGCACGATGAAGCCCACGCCGCCGAGCAGGAGCAGCAATAATGTGCCAGCGCCCCCCAGCAGCCAGACCAGCCAGCCGCCGCTCTCCTTTTCCTCGAACTTGACCTGGCTCGGAATTGCCGCCGAGGCTTCTGACGCGACAGAGGCGGCCGATGGGGGCGTTGCCAGCACCGGGAAGATATTGAAGGATTTGACCGGCAGGCTCACCTGAATTTCGCGGCCCAAGCGGGTCGTGCCAAACAGGGTGGCCGTCACCTCATATTGGCCGACTTCCTTGATGGCGGAGAGATCCACCTCCACCTTGGGTTCGGTGGCCACCGCATTGAACGGCATGCTGGTCCCGACTGTGCTGCTCGCCTTGCCCTGGATCACCACGGAAGCGGGATCCAGTTCATCCACGTCGATCAGGAAGGAGAGCTTGGCCCCGAACTCCTGGGAGGGAGGCGCCAAAGAGTAACTGACAGGTAGCGGATAGATCAGCACATCCTGATAGCGGGCACGGGAGAAGACCTGATTGCCTGTGCTGTACATGGCCCGGTATTTTCCGGCAGGCACATCCAGCACCGCCTCGGCGGTCATGATGCCGTCGCCTGGCACCTCGTCGAGCCCCTTGCCATCGTCACGATAGTGGCCGAGCACCTCATCGACCACAGGCTCCCCTTCCGGCTTGGCGTCATTGAAACGCTGCAGTCGCACCGTCATGCCGAGATCGGACAGGTAGTAGCCATCCTTGGGCGGCGCGTCGTCGATCAGCAGCCAGGATTTGAGCTTGACCTTCTCCCCCTGATAAAGCTGGGTCGGCAACAGATCGGTTTCCAGCTTGATGTTCGACAGCAGACGCACCCGGTTGTCGGGGTCCACCTCGCCAATGGCCTGCCAGGGGCCCGGCATGGGATTGCGGATGGTGATGAGATCCTGATCCTTGAGCGCCAGCCAGCCCACGTCGGGCGGCGTCACCTTGCTCACATAGAGCTTGCTGCCATCGGGTCGCACCAGGATCACCGACGGAGTGCCCGGCTTGCGCGTCACGATGAAGGTGATCTCCTTCACCCCGTAATCGATGCGAAAGCGATTATCGAGCAGGGGGATGTCGGAGGGGGCAAATACCTCGTTGGCCCCAGCCGTCAGCGAGGCCAGCAGCAGCAGGCCGCCCCATAGCTTGCTCATTGCCGCCACAGGCAGGCTCCTCCCTTCTTCTGCACCAGATCCAGCCGCGCCTCATGCACCGCCTCAACTTCGGCACTGGCCCGGATCACCTTGAGCGGTGGACGGTTGCTCTCCAGTCGCCGGATACTGGTGTCCTGGTTGCTTTCATTCTCGCTGCTCTCGGTGGCCAGGTTCAGTTTGGTCTGGCCACCCGTCATCAACAGGTAGACGTCTGCCAGGATCTCCGCATCGAGCAAGGCCCCGTGCAGGGTACGGTGCGAGTTGTCGATACCGTAGCGATCGCACAGCACGTCCAGGTTGTTGCGCTTGCCCGGGAACAGGTCCCGCGCCATCGCCAGGGTATCCGTGATGCCGCAGATGTCGGCGGTCTTGAAGTTGAGGCCGAGCTTGCTGAACTCATAGTCCATGAAGCTCACGTCAAACGGCGCGTTGTGGGCAATCAGCTCGGCGCCGCGAATAAACTCGATGAACTCGTCGGCAATCTGGCTGAACGACGGCTTGTCACGCAAAAACTCGTCGGTAATGCCGTGCACCTGGATGGCTTCCGGGTCCACCAGCCGGTCCGGCTTGATGTAGACATGGAAGTGGTTCCCGGTCAGCTTGCGGTTGATCACCTCCACACAGCCGATCTCGATGATCCGGTGTCCCAGATAGACGGGGCCACCAGCCGTGTTCATACCAGTGGTTTCAGTATCCAGAATGATCTGGCGATTCAGTTGGGGTGTGCTCATGATCCAATCTATGTCAAACTTCGGCTTTACCCGCTAGTTTACCCCAAGCCTCATGTTAAAACAGATTGATTTGTATACGGATGGTTCCTGCCTCGGCAACCCGGGCCCGGGTGGTTATGGTGCCGTCATGGTCTATGGCAAGCATCGCAAGGAGATCGCCGCCGGCTTTCGCCTCACCACCAATAACCGGATGGAGCTGATGGCCGCCATCATGGGGCTGCGCACCCTGAACGAGCCCTGCCAGGTTCGCCTCACCACCGACAGCCAGTATGTGCGCCAGGGGATCACCCAGTGGATCATCGGCTGGAAGAAGAAGGGATGGATGACCGCCAACCGTCAACCGGTCAAGAACGTTGATCTCTGGAAAGCGCTGGATGCGGAAGTCAGTCGCCACCAGATCGAGTGGCTCTGGGTCAAGGGGCACTCCGGACACCCGGAGAACGAGCGCTGCGATGAGCTGGCCCGCGAGGCCGCCAGCGGCAAACAGCTGGCCGAAGATACCGGCTATCAACCCTGACCGCCTTCCCCTCTGGCACATGAGCCTGATCGGCGGCTGACGACTAGCCGCCCTGGCGCGCCATCCCCGGCGTAGCGATGGAGCCTGGCAGACGCCAGCGACGGCGCACCGGTGTCAGGGGGAAGCGCCGTTTGCGCGCCGCTATCACGTAGACAGACGCAAACGGCCGACAGTAATCCCGCCCCACACTCTCCCGCCACCAGCCAATCCGGCTCTGCTTGCCCATGAACGAATAGCCGAAGCGCTCGTCAAACATCACCTCGCAACCAAGCAGCTGCAACCAGTCGGTGACCCGTGCCGGGGTGAACATGCGGGCGGACCAGGGCAGATGTTGACGCAGGAAAGGCAGGCAGTGGCCGATGCCGACCAAGCTGAGCGGATTGTAGCCGCTGACGATGATCCAGCCATCGTCGGTCAGTACCCGCTCCGCCTCCCGCAGCACCTGGTGCGGGTCGGGCGAAAAATCGAGACAGTGGGCCAGCAGGCAGGCATCCACGCTGCCGGTGCGTACCGGCAAGGCCAGCGGATCCCCCTTGAGATCCAGCAGGCGACCGCCAGGGGCGACCCCTATCTGGTGGCGAATGGAGGAGCAACCGCAGGAGAGCTCGGCGCTCAACGCGCCGACCTTCAGCAGATGATAACCAAACAGATGCGGGCACCAGCTGTCGAGTCGCTCCTGGATCTCGGCCGCTACCCAGTCCCCCATGGGCAGTGCCGACCAGCTGGTCGGGATCTCGATTTGTTGTTCGGTACGTGCCACCTGCATAATAGGGCTCAACTTGGGGTTCGAACGCCATCCAGTTATATAAGATACCCTCCATAAAGAGAAGCAGACTCATGTATCCAGTGATCACAGTTCCAGCCTTTAACGACAACTACATCTGGTTGATCCGACACGAAAATCACTGCCTGGTCGTCGATCCGGGCGAGGCCGCTCCCGTGCTGGAACGGCTGGCCGTGCTGGAGCTGCAACTGGATGCCATCCTGCTCACCCACCACCATCACGACCATGTGGGCGGCGTGGGCGAGTTGCTGGAACATTTTCCCCATGCCCGCCTCTATGGCCCCAAGCTTGACCCCATGCCGGCGTACCACGGCCAGTGGCTCGATGACGGGGATCAGATCAACTGGCACGGCCTGAGCCTCGAGGTGATCCACGTGCCCGGTCACACCCACGGTCACATCGCCTACCACGGTCACGGCATGCTGTTTTGTGGCGACACCCTCTTCAGTGCCGGCTGCGGCCGCCTGTTCGAAGGGACCCCGGCCCAGATGTTCGGATCGTTGCAGCGCCTCGCCGCCCTGCCTGATGACACCCTCATTTATTGTGCCCACGAGTACACCCTCTCCAACCTGCGCTTCGCCCACGCTGTCGAGCCCGACAACCAGGCGATCCAGCAACAGATCGGGCTGATCAGCAAGCTGCGCCAGCAGGGCCTGCCGAGTCTCCCCTCACGGCTGGGAGATGAGAAGCGCTTCAATGTTTTTCTGCGTTGCGAACTGGATTCCGTGAAATTTTCTGCTGAGAAACACGCTCTGAAATGCGTGGAAAATCCGGTAGATACCTTCACGATCCTGCGCCAATGGAAGGATGTTTTTTGAACAAACCTTGATCAGGGGGCCATTGCCCCTTATGATGCGAGCTGTTTTTCCCAAAGATGACCTGAGCGAGATGAAGGTACGAACGGCCTTATTGGCGGCGCTGTTTCTCAGCGGCTGCCAAAACCTGAGCCATCAGGATGACCGGGCGCTAACGGCAATCGAGCCGATCAAGTCCCCCCAAGTCAACAAAAAAGCGTATAAAAAACATTCTGCGCGCTTCCTGTTCGGTGACGAACAGATCGACGAACTGGATGACACCGATAACCTGTGGGTGCGTATCAGCGATGATATGCAGTTTGATCCGCAGGAGAACGATCGTGTCCGCCAGCAGCGTGATTGGTTGTTGCGCAATGATAAGCATCTGGCGACCATTGCCAGCCGGGCTGAGCCCTACCTGTATCTGATGGTAGAGGAAATCGAACGGCGTGAGCTGCCAATGGAGCTTATTACCATTCCCATGATCGAGAGCATGTTCGATCCCCACGCCCGTTCCCGCAGCAATGCGGTGGGTCTGTGGCAGTTCGTTCCTGCGACCGGCAAGAACTTCGGCCTGCGCCACGACAACTGGTACGACGGCCGCCGCGATGTACTGGCCTCCACCAATGCCGCGCTGGATTATCTGGAGTACCTGAACCGTTTCTTCGACGGCGACTGGTTGCAGACGCTGGCCGCCTACAATGCCGGTGAAGGACGGGTGCGCAACGCCATCATCCGCAATCAGAAGGCTGGCCGACCGACCGACTACTGGTCGCTCGATCTGCCTCGCGAGACCCGGATGTACGTGCCCAAGATCCTGGCCATGGCTGACATGATCCGCAATGCGGACAAGTACAATGTCACCCTGCCGGTGCTGGCCAACAAACCGCAACTGCGGGTGGTCAACACAGGAGGTCAGATCGACCTGAACGTGGCAGCCCAGCTGGCGGGCCTGCGCCCGGCCCAGCTGAAAGAGGTCAATCCGGCACTGACCCGCTGGTCGACCTCGCCCAAGGGCCCCTATCGCCTGCTGGTACCGGTTGAATATGCCGATACCCTGGAGCTGGCCCTGGCCGACCTGCCGCAGAGCGAGCGCATCCGCACCCGCTCCTATCAGGTTACCAGTGGCGACACCCTCTCCCGCATCGCCCAGAATCACGGGGTGAGCGTGCAGCAGATCAAGCTGGCCAACAACCTGCGCAGCAACAACCTGCGCCGTGGTCAGACCCTGATGATCCCAACCAGCGGCAGCAAACAGGTAGTCAGCCAGAGCGTCCAGAGCAAGCCACAGCAGCTCGCCAGCCGTGGCAGCGGCAAGATCCAGTACAAGGTACGGGCCGGCGACAATCTGTGGAGCATCAGCCAGGCACACGGGGTGACCCATGACGAGCTGGCCAAGTGGAACGGTCTCAACGCCAAATCGGCCCTGAAACCGGGCATGAAGCTGGTGGTCTGGCCCAAGCAGGGCAAGGGTGGCAACAAGTCCATGGTCTATCAGGTGCGCCGCGGCGATTCCCTCTCCTCCATCGCAGCCCGCTTTCAGGTCGCCGTGATGGACGTGATGCGCTGGAATCAGCTGGGCAAGAGCGATTACCTCAAGCCGGGTCAGGAGCTGACCCTGTTCGTGAAGAACAACAGCTGATCGTTCATCACTTCATAAAAAATACCCCGCCTGATGCGGGGTATTTTTTATCTGGAGCAGGGCTCAGGGGGTGATGGCCTGGGCCGCAAAACGGGCCACGATGGGATTGTGATCCGAGGCATCGGTCGCCGGGCTGCTCACTTCCACCAGATCCAGATTGCGGTAGTAGAGGTGATCCAGCGGCCGGCCAAACGCGGTCCGGCGCAGATCCGGCATCGGGATCGCCTCCTGCAGCCCCAGATCGCTTACCAGCCGCTTCAGCCAGAACTCCCGCTTGTCGCTCCAGGTATTGAAATCCCCGGCCAAAATGACGGGCCCCTGGTGACGATGAATGAGGGCGGTCAGATCGTTGATCTGCTCGCGAAAGGTCGCCATCCCCAGCTCGAAGTTGACCGCATGCAGGTTGACCACCAGCACACCGTCAGGATCCCCCTGCAACGGGTAGAGGCTGACCAGACCGGATTTGGGGATGCGCAGCAGCGGCTCGGGCGAGCGCACGCCGCACACGAACGCCTGCGGCGTCTTGGCGACCGTCATGACACCGAAGGAGACGCCGCCCTGAGTAAAGGCTTGCAATTGCTGCCACTGAAAATCACCGGCCTTGAGCCACTCCAGCATCTCGGGGCGGGTCGCCGACTCCTGCAACAGCACCAGATCCTGGGCCTTGGCATACTCGTCCAGCCCCTCGCGCCAGTTTTTGCGTTGACCCTTGTAGAGATTCCAGACGGTAATGCCAAACTCGCGGGGCAAGGCGGTGGAGGCCAGCGCCACCAGCGGCGGCTTCTGGCAGCTGGCGCCGGGGATGATACCCTGCGCCGTGACCAGGTGATCCTGATCCGGCACCTCGAAACAGCCGACCAGTCCCAACGTCAGCAGCGACGTACCCAGAATGCGATAACTATTTTTCATTGGCTAACAACCACCTGCCTCTGCATTGTGTCATGACCATCCCAAACGTCATCGCTGCCGACTAGGCTCATAACTCGTGTTCGGCCCGGCTCATCCAGAAGGAATTCAACGATGGCGAGACAGCACCAGTACCGCGTGACGTTTTATGATCAACAAGGAAATTGTCATCAAGTGGAGCTTTCCACCGTCTATCAGATCAGACGGGATCCCCAGTGCGATCTCTGCCTGTTCGACACCCAGCAGTGCGTCGGCTCGGAAGAGATGCTGGAACGCATGATACGGCAAAAAACCGGGTTTGAGCAGGAAATATCCATCATCAACGCCCGGCTTATCTGACCCGGATCAGACCGGTACCGGGCGGGATTTTCCCTGTTCGTCGATGGCGACATAGGTGAAGATCCCCTCGGTGACGCAGTAGCGCTGGGCTTCGTTTTCACGCAGCACCGGCTTGACCCACACCTCCAGCTTCAGTCGCATGGAACTGCGGCCAATCTTCAGACAGCGCCCGTAGCAGCACACCACGTCGCCCACCTTGACCGGGCTGTGAAAGGTCATGCCCTCGACGGATACGGTACAAATACGTCCTTTTGCCAGCTCCTTGGCCATGATGCCCCCACCTATATCCATCTGGGACATGATCCAGCCCCCGAAGATATCGCCATTGGGGTTGGTATCGGCTGGCATTGCCAGGGTTCTCAGCAACAGTTCCCCATCGGGGTGACGTCTTGTATCTACCATCATTACCGCTCTCTCTATATGGATGGCGGCATGATAGGGGGCGAGCTCCCCCTTGGCAAACCTCAATTGCCCGTCAAACGGCAGGCCCGACCAAGGAGCGGAGCCGCCTGTGCCTCACCGCCATACCCACGCATAGCACCGGGCAGTATGTTCAGAGCCCCTGGGCTGCCAGCTCGGCAAACCAGTGCGCCGGATCGGGCCAGCGATAGACAAACCCGCGCTGCTCGCAGATGCGCTGCCCCTCGACGGGGGCAAACCGGCCGGCCGGCTCGATGAAGATCGGGGCCGGCAGGCCCAGCTGGCGCGCGGCAAAGGGATAGAACTGCTCCCGGCGCGGGTGCACTGGCGCACTCAGGTTGTAGGCATCCCCATCCTTGCCCTGTTCCAGCAGCAGCAGGCAGGCGGCCACCACATCATCCAGATGCACCAGATTCACCGCCTGGCCGCCCCCCTCCAGGGTCTTGCCTGCCAGGAAACGGCCGGGATGGCGCTCTGGCCCGTAGAGCCCGGCCGGGCGCAGCACCATGGAGCATGCAATGCCGGCCCCCATCGCCGCCTGCTCGGCGGCCAGCATCCGCATTCCGCGCTCGTGGGCAGGCATGGGGTGTTCATCCTCCCCCTGTCCCGGCGCCCAGACCGAGGTGGCGCTCACGAACAGCAAGCGCTGCACGCCGACCCCCCGCGCCAACTCGGCTACCCGCGCGATGGCGGCCGGGTAATCCTCGACCTTGCTCGGCGGCACGCAGATCACCAGCTCGCGGCAGCGAAACGGCAGGGCCGCCAGTCCGTAGCCCAGTTGCAGCGGCCAGGCCTTCACCCCCTCTGCTGTCAGCTGCGCGGCTTTTTCGGCCGAACTGACCGTCACCGCCACCTGGCGCCCCTCGGCCTGCAGCGCCCGGGCCAGCGGCAGTCCCAGCCAGCCTGCCCCCACGATCCCGGTCTGGTATTCACGCTCTGTTGTCATGACAAAATCCTGGCAAAAAAAACGGCCATCCATGATGACCGTCGAAAGTAACGAAGGAAATAGCTGGATTAACCAGTTACCTCCCACAGCGGGAAAATCGGGAGCGCAGGCTCCTAATTCGTGGGGCCTATGCTAGTGGCAGGCAGTCCAAAAAGCTTTGAAGCGGATCACAGTTGAAAAGGATTTCTGAAAACGCTTTCAATTTTTCAGCAAAATTCGGGAGCGACATTGGCCCATTCAGGGCCAATGTCGGCCACTCAGGCGACGGATTCCCGTCTGACCAACTCGGCCTCGAACTTGAGCTCCAGCCCCTCGGCCGGCTTGTGATCCAGCAGGCTCAGCGCCAGTTCCGCGGCCCTGCCGCCCATCTCCTCGATGGGGTAGCGCACCGTGGTGAGCTTGGGATAGATGTAGCGGGCATAGGGAATGTCATCAAAACCCACCACCGAAATCTGCTGCGGGATCTTGTATCCCCGCTCCAGCAAGCAGGAGATGGCCCCCGCCACCATGGCGTCGTTGAAGCCGAGCACGGCAGTAAACTCGACGCCCCGATCCAGCAGCTCGCCCATCGCCACGTAGCCACCGTTCTCGTCGGCAAAGGCGCGGCCGATGAGGGCAGGATCAAGAGCGATGCCGGCCCGCTGCAGGGCGTGGTGATACCCGGCCATCCGTTGCTGGCCATCGACGAACTCTTCATCGTCCGAGGTGACGAAGGCAATCTTGCGATGACCTGCATCCAGCAAGTGCTGGCAGGCGGTGGTGATGCCGGCCTGGTTGTCCAGCCAGACGCAGCGATCTTCGGCGCCCGGCACCTGGCGGTTGATGAAGACCACCGGGGTGCTACCCGCCACCAGCTCGCTCAGCTCCTGGTCGGGCAACGCCTTGCTGTGCAGGATCAGCGCATCGCACTGGCGCTGCAGCAGCGCCTGGATGGCGTGACGCTCGCGCACCTCGTCGTGATTGCCGGACATGACGATGGTGAACTTGTCCGCCTTGTCCACCACGCTCTCGATGCCGCGCATCATCTGGGCGAAGAAGGGGCCACCACACAGATCCCCCACCAGCACGCCGATGCAGTTGGAGCGCTTGCTGACCAGCGCCTGAGCAAAACTGTTGGGACGAAAATTCAGTTCCTTCATGGCCGCCAATACGGCCTCACGCTTTTCTGGTGCCACCTGCGCCGTGTTGTTGATGACTCGCGACACAGTTGAAATGGACACATTAGCCAACCGGGAAACGTCTTTAATCGTTGCCACTATCAATTCCTTTGTTGGGGAAGCCTGTCTGTGTTGAACGGGCGATTATAACGAACCTGCCAGACCAAGAGAGGGCGCCCGATCACCTGGCAGGTTTCCTTTTGTAACAAAACCTTATGGGATAATAACCATTTTGGGGAAGGAATGGGAATCCGGCTGCCGCCCAGGCGGCAGCCGTCTCAATAAGCGTGACTCAGCTCGCGCTCGGACATGAAGCGCAGCGGCTGCTGCAGCTTGTGCTGATAGATGAGGTCGAACGACAGCACGTTCTGCACATAATTGCGCGTCTCCTTGTAGGGAATGCTCTCGACCCAGACATCCATCGGCTTGTCCGCACTCTGATCGCGCCAGCGTTTGACCCGGCCGGGGCCGGCGTTGTAGGCCGCCGCCGCCAGGATCCGGTTGCCGTCATACACATCCAGCAGCCGCTTGAGATAGGCGCTGCCAAGGCGAATGTTCATGGCGGGATCAAACAGCTGCTGCTCGTTGCGATAGGGCACCCCCAGCTTGCTGGCCGTCTCCTTGGCGGTGGTCGGCATCAGCTGCATCAGTCCCCTCGCCCCCACTGGCGACTGTGCCAGCGGGTAGAGCGCGCTCTCCTGCCGGGAGATGGCGTAGAGCAGACTGGTGTTCATGGTCCGTTCCTGCGCCATCTGGGAGAAGGTGTGCTTGAGCGGCAGCGGGAAGCGCAAGTCGAGGGCATCCCAGGCCTCGGCCCGGATGCTGGCCAGAATGGCCAGTTCATGCCAGCCCTGGTTGAGGGCGATGTGGCCGAACTCGAGGCGCTGGGCCACCGGATTGCGATCCATGTTGTGGATCCACTCCGCCCGCGCCGCCGTGATCTCGTTCATGTCGAGCAACTCGCGCACCCGCAGCAGGAAGGGCCAGCGACTGCTGGCGGTGCGCCAGTCCGGCACCTTGTGCGCCACGCTCTGGTTCTTCATCCGATAGGGCACGCCGGTGCGCTGCGCCGCCATGAAGCCGTAGAAACCGCGCAGATTGGCGGTCTCCAGATAGAGATCCCGCGCCGGTTTCTGTTGGCCCTGCACTTCCAGCGAGCGCGCCAGCCAGTAGCGCCATCGATCCTCCTTCTGCAGGCCCATGGGCATGCGCTTGACCCAGCCGGAGAGCCCTTTCCAGTCCTGCTCCCAGATGGCGAGCCTAGCCCGCAGCTCCAGCAGATCCGGGTCGGCCTGGCGCACTACGGTGGCATCCAGCCAGCTGCGCTGGGCAGTGGAGCGGTCCAGCAGCAGCCGTCTGGCCACTGCCCGTTCCACCGGTTTGAGCTCGGCGGCACTCAGTGCAAAACGCGAGCGCAGATAGCCGAGCTGCCCCAGCACCGCCTCCGGCTGCTGGTTGGCATAGCGGGCAAGTCCCAGCAGCAGCAACTTTTTGGAGGGGGCTGCGTTAGTGAAATAGGCAGTGTTCATCGCCTTGGCGGGCTGCTCGAACAGGGTAATCATCTGATCCCCATAGGCCTTCATGCCGCTACCGAGCTGGGCGCCGAGGTGGCGGATGAGATTCGGGTTCTCCGCCTCGAAGGCCAAGGTCATGCGGGTCCAGATCTTCTCTTGGGTGCGCAAGCCCGCCTGCTGCCAGAGCTGGAACAGGGGATCGCAGGCATCGGGACGGGACTGGCCGCTCAGCCAGAGCTTGCCCGCCTCCTGCAGCGCCTGGCTCTGCTGGCCTGTGTAGTAGCGCGCCTGATAGTGCATGCAGAGCAGATCGGTGGAGTTCGGCTTGGCCGGGTAGAAGCGCAGGAACTGGGACCACTGCTGGCTCTGGGCCAGATAGGTGAGGTAGCTGCGCTCCAGCCGGTTGGATTGCGGGGTGTCGCCATGCTCGCGGATAAAGCGAGTCACGTCGTCATAGTCCGCCGCCCCAGGCCGGAAGGCCAGCTGGTAGTAGTCGAGATAGGGCAGCAGCGGATAATGAGTCAAACGGGCACGAATTTGCTGAAAACGGGCCTGATCGTCGGCCCGCACCGCGTCATAAGCCTGGCGATAGAGAGATTGTTCCAGGGTCTGCGCCGCCACCTGCGTCAGCAGCCCCGGCACGCACAGCGCCGATAAAATGATTCCCTGCACGGCTTTCACGAGAGACGTCTCCATTGAGAGGCAATGCCACCGCCCGTTGGCGGTGGTGTCATATTCCCTCATTCTACCCGTTAACCCCGGGGGCTACAGCTCGCCGGCGAGACTATTTTTACTCGCCGCTGGCGAGGCTTTCACTGCGGGCGAGGCGCCGCACGTAGCGCTCCAGGTAGGTCACCGGCAGTGGCTTGGAGGCCAGGTAGCCCTGGTAGAAGTGGCAGCCCTGGGCCTGCAGAAACTCCAGCTGCTGACGCGACTCCACCCCTTCCGCCGTCACGTTGAATCCCATGTGACGCGCCATGGCGATCACCGCCTCGACGATGGCCATGTTGTCGCCATCGCGCGGTATGTCCTGGATGAAGGAGCGGTCGATCTTGAGCTCGTCCGCCGGCAGCCGCTTGAGGTAGCTCAGGGAGGAGTAACCGGCGCCAAAATCGTCGATGGCAAAGCTGATGCCGAGCGCCTTGAGCTCGCTCATCTTGCTGATGGTGTCTTCTGCATGCCCCAGCACCACGGATTCGGTGATCTCCAGATTCAGGCTGGCGGGATCCATGCCGGTGGAGGCCAGCACGTCGTGGATCCGGTCGACAAAATCGGCGGCGTGAAACTGTTTGGCACTGACGTTGACCGACAGCTGCGGGATGTGGATGCCGTTCTCCTCCCAGCGCACGTACTGGGCGCAGGCCTCGTACAGTACCCAGTTGCCGATGTCGACGATAAGGTCCGTCTCCTCGGCGATGGGGATGAACTCGGCAGGGGACACCAGCGCCCGACCTGGCGGCTGCCAACGGATCAGCGCCTCGACGCCGATGATGTCGCCCCCCTCCACCATGTGCTGGGGCTGGTAGTAGAGGGTCAGCTCCTGCTGGTTGAGGGCGCTGCGCAGCTCGTTGTGAATGAGCAGCCGGCGATCCGCCTGCAACTGCATGGAGGCGTCGAAGAAGCGCCGGGTCTTGCGACCGGCCGACTTGGCCTGATACATGGCGGTGTCCGCCTGCTTGAGCAGATCGTCCACCCCCTGCTCACGGCCGGGGAAGAGGGTGATGCCGACACTGGCGCCGATGTGCAGCACCTGACCCGCGTGGTTGTAGGGGGCCGCAATCTCGCTGATGAGCCGCTCGGCGATGAGATCGGCCTGCATCTCCGCCTGGGGGGGACTGGCCGAGAGGGAGGGCAGCAACAGCACGAACTCGTCGCCGCCAAGGCGCGCCAGACAATCCCCCTGGCGTACCAGTCGCTTGAGCCGGCTGGCCACCTCCTTGAGCAGCCAGTCGCCGGTGGCGTGGCCGAGGGAGTCGTTGATGGTCTTGAAGTGGTCGAGATCGATGAACAGCAGGGCGCCGATCAGATAGTCGCGGCTCGCCTCGCCAAAGGCGTGGGCCAGGGTCTCGTGCAGCTGGCGGCGATTGGGCAGGCCGGTCAGCTCGTCGTAGTAAGCGAGATCCTGGATGCGGCGCTCGGCCTCCTTGCGCTCGGAGATATCCTCGAAGCAGATGACGAAGTGGCTGATCGCCCCCCTGTCATCCTGCACCGGGGTGACGATTTCCCACTGCGGATAGGGATAGCCATCCGCGTGCAGGCGCTGGGTCTCCCCCTGCCAGCGGCTCAGGCTGCCGAGCTCGTAGCCAAGCCCCCCCAGCCCGCACCAGAGATCGTTTCCAAGGTGCAAACCGATCACCCGCTGGCTGTCAAAGCCGGTGATCTGGCTGAAGGCGTGGTTGACCCGCAGGATCTTGAAGTCGGGGTCGGTGATGATGATCCCTTCGTGGGTTTCGAAGGCCACCGCCGAGAGGCGCAGCTGGGCGTCGCTCTGCAACCGCTCCAGCTCCGCCACCATGCGCATGGAGAAGGTGGTCAGCACCGAGCCCAGATTGGGGATCGCGCTCTGGTCGGAGAAGAGCAGCGCCAGGTGCCCCAGCAGCTGGCCGTTGCGATCGCACAGGGGCAGGCCGTAGTAGCCCTGTCCTGCCTTGAAGCCGGCGCAGTGCAGATGCTCGGCGGTGAGCGGCAGAATGCAGGTCTCGCCGCGCTGGTAGACCTGTTGGCACGGCATGCCCGCCAGCTCGTACTCCTTGAGGTCGATACCGTGACAGGCCAGCACCTTGAGCCGCTCGCTGCCGGTGCGCTCCGCCAGCCAGACCGCATCAGCCACCAGAATGTGGGCAAGCTGGCTGACCAGGGTATTGAAGAAATCGAGCCCGGTCCGGGCGGAGAGCGCCTGGGCCAGCTGGGTCAGCAGAGGGTCTTGCAGCAGTGGCAGTTGCTGGGAGAGATCGGCAGGCAGCTGGGTGCTGCGGGTGGTGTCGAGCGGCGCAATCCAGCCACAGCACATCTGCTGGGCCGGTACGTACTGGCCGCTCCAGAGCACGTGACGCACCTCGCCGTTCTCGTCGCCGAGGTGGCCGATGAACTGGGCCGGTTGCTGGGAGTGATAGAGTCTGGCGAGAAAGTCGGCAAAGCCGGCCTCGTCATCCGCCGCCAGTTGCCCGAACCAGGGGTGAGGCCCCTCCCCTTGCCAGAGCTGGTAGGAGGCATGATCGGACAGGCTCCACTGGGCATGTTGCCGATCATAAAACCACATCATCTGAGTGGCTTGCTGTTTCATGTACTACTCCAACACCACAACAACCACGTTCAAGTCCCTGACGACTCGATAGCGCCCACATTCTCAGCGCGCACGTCGGCAAGGGCGGTGCGGGGGGAAGTGCGAAAGATGCGAGACTAAGCGGTGAAAACCGGACATGAGGTCGACATGCGGCGCTGCCACGAAGGGACAGAAACGATCCAAGTTTCCCCATACTGCCTGCCTGTTTCGTCGAGCTCAAGTGCTTTTTGGTGCAGAACGGGAAAAGATCACAATTTCCCCCTCCCCTTCGCAGCAAGGCGCCATTTAGTGACACAGATCACATTTTAATGTTCAGCCATGAGTAATCTGAAGGTGAAGACACAAGCAATACGACCCGAAGGGGGCCAATATGAAAATCGAAATTACCAGCAAAATCATCGAGATCACCCCGGCTATCCGCGAGCGCATTGAATCCCGCTTTGACAAGCTCGAACGTCTTCAGGTGCCTCTTATCACACCCCATGTGATTGTCTCCAAAGAGCGTCTGATGTTTATCGTTGAAGCCACTGCTGGCATCCCCAACGGCAAACTGTTTGCCCAGGCAGAACATGAGGACTTGTACGCCGCCATCACCGAACTGGGGCAAAAACTGGAGCGTCAGATCAACCGCCACACCGAGAAACCCATCGCCCGTCGCTCTGCTGCGGCCGGCAAGGAAGTCCCGCTGCCGGACGAAGCCGACGCCTGATCCAGGGCACGACACATCCATCACACAAAAGGCGGGGTCTCCCCGCCTTTTTGCTGCCTGGCCCCCTCAGCTGAGCCAGTGCAGGCCGGCATCCACCCCCTCCTTGAGCGCATCTAGCACGGGCAGCATCAGCAGCGGATCCTCGCGTCTGGGCTGATCCGCCAGCTTGCCTAGCCAGCGTTCGCGCCCAAGCGGCGAGAGGTTGTCATAGACGGCCGGCTCCAGCGCAGGCGGGGTGCCGAGCAGCGGTGGCGAGCGCAGCGCCAGCCAGAGCCGCACATCCACCATGGAGCCCCCCTGCTGCAGCCGTTCGTTGAGCCCGATCGCCTCCGCATCATCCTCGCTCCCCTGCAATGGTGTAGCCGGTGGCAGCTCAAAGCGGCTGCGCCAGACCCGACTCTCTGCCTTTGCTGGCTGCCTGGGATCAAACCAGGGCTGCTCTTCCACCGCATCGGTCAGCAGGGCCAGATGCAGACGAAAGTCCGCCCTGTCTCCGTGCTGGAGATCCTGGTTGAGACGTTGCCCGAGCTGGGCTTCGTCTACCAGCCATTGCTCACGAACGGCGCTGGGTAGCATGGGATAACTCTTGGAAACGGTGGTTTCATCCTTTATCGGCCGCAAATCCGATCCTTTGAGCAGGAAAAAACCCGCCGAGGGGTTCACAACCGCAGAAGATCTGTTAGTATGCGCCTCGCACTTGTGGAGGGGTTCCCGAGTGGCCAAAGGGATCAGACTGTAAATCTGACGGCTCTGCCTTCGAAGGTTCGAATCCTTCTCCCTCCACCATTTCAAGTGCCGTCACGACCCAGGTTGTGATGCAAAATCAGCAATGCCCCGTGGAGGGGTTCCCGAGCGGCCAAAGGGATCAGACTGTAAATCTGACGGCTCTGCCTTCGAAGGTTCGAATCCTTCTCCCTCCACCATCTATTCAAGAAAACCCGGCCTCGCGCCGGGTTTTCGCTTTTCAGCGTCCTACCTCATTCGTCGGCCCCCTCAACGCCCCCATAAAAACGGGAGGCCTGCGCCTCCCGTTTTTGTCTCTTGCCGCCCGTTACAGGGTGAAGCGATAGAAGATATCCACCGCCTGGGCCACCCCGCTCATGGCCTGCAGATAGAGCCTTGGCATCAGCTCGTAGCGCAGCTTGAACTCGGCGATGGGGCTGAACACCCCCACCCCGTACTGGAACTGCAGCCCCGGCAGCAGGTAGGCCGACAGGGTCACCTGGGTGTTCTCACCACTGCCGGCGGTGTCGAGGGCCACGTCGCTCATGCCGAGGGATTCCCCCAGACTGGAGACCACGCCGTTGGCCTGGCTGACTGCGCCCGCCACCAGCAGGCCGTTGAAACCGCCATCCTCGCCACTGGTCTGCAGCCCCTTGCCGCGCAGCAAGTAGGAGAGCTGCTCGGACTGGGCCATCTGCGGCTCCGAGTAGACGGTGATCTTGGGCTTGCTGGCCGGTCCGGTCACCCGCACCCCGACCGTCACCTTGTCCTCTATGGTATCGGGATCCCGATACGCCTCTATGTTGAGGTAGGGCTGATCGAGGGGGCCGGAGAAGAGGATGCGGCCATCCTTGATGATGAGGTTCTGGCCATAGGCCTTGAAGCGCCCGTCGTTGAGCACCAGCTGACCGTTGCCCGCCAGCGGCCGCGAGGGATCCTGGCGAATGTTGATGCCGCCCCCCACCTTGGTCTTGAGTCCCATCGCCTCCAGCCGAACGTCGTCACCCAGCCGGATGGCCAGCTTGATCTCCATCGGCAGCGGCGCGGCCTTGGGCACCGGTGGCAGATCGTCATAGACCACGGTCACGTCATCCGACACCGCCACCGCGCTCTCGGGCAGGCTCTTGACCAGGATACGCGCCCAGGGGATATCCACCTGGCCGGTGATCCGGGTCTCCTCTCCCAGCGAGATGGCAATGTCCGGGGAGACTCGCACCCGGCCCATGCCAGGATACTGGGCCTCCAGCTCCTTGCCCTCGATGGTGAGGCTGCCGGTGACCGGCAACTGTGCCCAGCTCAGCCAGCCCCCCAGCGCCAGCGGGCCCTTGCCCACCAGCATGGTGCCGTCCAGCTCGGCCCGGTTGCCTTCAATCTTGAGGCGGGTCACCAGCTTGGAGAGGGTCACCATGTCGGAGTGGGTCTGTACTTCCCCATCCAGCAGGTTGAGCTGGCCAAACAGCAGCGGCGAGGCCAGAGTGCCGTCGAAGCGGGCATCGGCCGAGATGACCCCCTGCAGGGAGCGCACCTCTGGGATGAGCGGGGCGAAGGTGGTCAGCTTGAGGTCGTCAAACTTGAGCTGACCGGAGATATTGCCGCGACCGGACGGCTCCCGGATATAGAGCTTGGTGTCGATGTTGCCGATCTGCCCGGAGGCAAAGTCGAGCCGGATGGCCGCCTGCTGGCGCTCGAAGTCCACCCCGAGCTCGAGTCGCTGATAGTCGGTCTTGAGCTCGTCGGCCACGAAAGTACCCGGCGTGGTGCGCACGGTGGCGTGCAGGGTCGGCTGATTGCCGCGCCAGCTGGCCCGCCCGTCGGCGGAGAGCACCGCCTGCCAGCGGAAGTTGTCCGGCAGCCAGGGCCGCAGGCGCTTGAGGTCGAACTGGTTGAGGGCAAACTCCAGGCTGCCCTGCTGGGCCGATACCTGACTGCCCTTGACGCAGAGGCTGGCCCCCTGGGAGCCGAGGCAGAGATCCCCCATGGTCAGTCGCTGCCGCGGCAGATCCACATCCAGATCCCAAGGTGCGCTCAGCTCCCAGCGCCGCAGCGGCGTCTTCAACTTGAGCTCGCCGAGGGCGCCGCGCCAGCTATCCCCGCGCAGGCCGCCGCTCAGCTTGAGGTTGGCCGCCACCGGGTCACCCTTCATGGTGAGCGACAGGGCGTGCTGGTTGAGATCGCCGCTCAGGTTGAGCGCCAGCTGGCTGAGGCTGGTCGTCCCCTGCACCAGGCTGGCCACCGTCAGGGCCACCTCCCCCGCCGGCTTGTCGCCGACCAGGGCATTGCCCTTGATGGAGATCCCCTTCAGATCGGTGCCGGCATAATAGAGGCGGCTGGCAGCCAGATCTGTGGTGACCCGCGGCGCCTGCTGATTGCCGGTCAGCCGCACCTGCCCCTTGATGTCCCCCTTGAGCCCGGGGTAGAGTCCGGCCAGGTTGGGGGCATCGAGATCCGCATCCAGCTTCCATGTCTGCTGGCTCAGGCTGCCCTTGACCTGCAGCTGATTGGGGCCGCTTTGCAGCGCCAGCGCCGGGATGGTCCACTCCATCTTGTCGTTGCCGCTCGCACTGCCCTTGATGGCCAGCGGATACTGGTTGAGCTTGCCGTCCACCTTCAGCTCGGGCAGTTGCAGTTGCCAGTGGCCTGCCTCATCGAGCTCGAAGCGGCTGGCAATCTTGCCCGCCAGCGCCCCCTTGAGCTCGGACACCAGCTCGGCCGGGTTGATCCCCTTGAACTCCGTGGTGCCCTGCCAGCGAACCCCCTTGTCCCAGGCGAGCTTGCCGTCAAGCTTGAGCTCCCCCTTGAGGGCGTTGAGCAGCAGGTTTATCTGGTTCAGCTGCGTCAGGTCCCCCTTGCCGGTCAGCGCCAGCTTGAAGGGGGGCACGTCCGTGCCCTTGCCGGCGGTATTCAAGGCAAACTGGTAGCCGGAGAGCTTTCCCTTGGCGCTCAGCGTGCCCTTCTCCAGCCGGTAGCTGGGCTCATCTTTCGCGGGCTTGTGCAGCGGCCAGCCCAGGCTCTTCCACTCCAGCCCCGCATCAAAGGGCAAGTCGGGGTCGAGGGGCGCCAGTGAGCCCTTGAGGTTGGCGGCCACCGGCCCCTTGGCCTGCAGCGCCAACGCCAGCTTGCCCACCGAACCACCCAGGGTCAGGCTGGCCTGCTGCCCCTGCAGCTCGCCATCCAGCAGCCCCTTGCGGGCCTTGGCATCCAGGGTCAGGGCGAGTGGGTAATCCTCTTTGAGCTGGATCTTGCCCTTGAGCGCCAGATCCGCCATGGCGTGGCGCAGGGAGAGCTCGCGCAGCGCGATGTCGCTCCCCTCGGCGCTGGCCGACAGCAGCAGCTTGTCGAGCCCTTCGATCAATTCACCTTGCTGATAGCGAAACGCCGTGACCTGCAAGCCTTCCAGCTGGATGGGGAACGGCAGCCGGATGGCGGGCAGCGCGATGGGGGCTGCCTTGGTTGCCTGCTGCGCCTTGCTCTCATCCGCCGGCTTCCCCTTGGCGGTGACAGGCGACTTGGCCGCAGACTTGTCTTGGGTGGTTGCCTTGGTGGCGGCCGGTTTGGCAGCCTCGGCCGCGGGCGTCTCGGCCAGGGTCACCTTGAGGCCGTCCAGCACCGGCCCCTGCACGATCAGCCCCTTGCGGCTGAGGGTGGCGCCGATGTCGAGGGACTTGAGGCTCACTCCCACCCCAGGCACTGTCACATCGAGATCCGCCACCGTCAGACTGTCGACCTGGATTTTCAGGGGCAGCGGGTGCCAGACGAAGGGTTCCGACGGCTCTTCCGGGGCCGGCTCCGAGTCGGCCACCTTGACCACAGGGTGGATAACGTTAAGGGATTTGATCCAGAGCTTGCCCTGCAGCAGCTTGCCCAGATCCCAGTCCAGCACGGCGCGATCCACCGTGACGTCCACCAGCTCGTCCTGCCAGCCGACCCCTTCCAGGGTCCAGCCGTAGCCGAGCTGGCCCGCCACCAGCTCCCCCTTGAGGGAGGGAAGAGCAGCCCTAGCCTGCTGCCACAGCCACTTGTTGCCCTGATGGGTGA
The DNA here is from genome assembly GCF_040907935.1 of Aeromonas sp. s2. Lineage (NCBI taxonomy): Bacteria > Pseudomonadati > Pseudomonadota > Gammaproteobacteria > Aeromonadales > Aeromonadaceae > Aeromonas > Aeromonas sp. s2. Next base: position 286,443 of record NZ_JBFOCR010000009.1, read on the forward strand.
AGCCCAGCAGGCTGACGCCGATGAGCAGCAGGAAGATGAGCCCCATCAGCCAGAGAAAGATGCGTTTTACCCAGATCACAGCGCAGACCCCCGCGAAAGATGCAGCCGCAGCGGCCGGTCAGAAGAACATAAGAGAAGAGAGGTGGAGCAGGGCCGGATCATAGTTCAGGCCCCAGCGCGAAGTGGAGCCGCAGCGGCTTCTCATCTTCGGAAATGCCCACCGCCAGATCGAGCCTGACCTGGCCGATGGGGGTCACCCAGCGCACACCGACCCCGGTGCCTATCTTCCAGGCCTCGCTGTAGTCGACCGTGGCGGTACCGCTGTCGACGAACAGGGCCCCCAGCCACTTGTCGCTGAAGCGGTAGTTGTACTCGGCGCTAGCGACGCTCACGTAGCGGCCCCCCAGCAACTTGCCGTCGCTGCCGCGCGGCGAGATGGTCTCGTAGCCGTAGCCCCGCACCGTCTGGTCACCACCGGTAAAGAAACGCAGTGAAGGCGGCACCAGCGAGAAGCTGTCCCCTATGATGGCCCCCTGTTCGGCCCGCAGCAGGAAGCGGTGATCCTCCCCCAGGGTGCGCAGCCACTTGCTGCGCCCCCACACCCGCACGAAGCTGATGTCGGAGCCCCAGTAGGGGTCGGAGAACTCCAGGGTGAGCTGCTGGCGATCGCCCCAGTCGGGCACCAGACCGCCGCGTACCCGCAGCCGTGACCAGGAGACGCCGGGGATCAACAGCAAGCTGTTGCCCTCGTCGGCACCCTGGGTATAGACCTCGTTTTCCAGGCGGATGAACACGTCCCGGTCCCAGCTCTCCGGCCGCCGCTTCCAGCGGTGCACGCTGAAGGTGGTCAGATCGGAGCGGGTATCGTTGTTGTCCTTGTACTGATAACCGGCCTGCAGCGAGTAGTAGTCCCGCAGCGGGTTGCCCACCGGGATCTGGTAGTCGAAGCTGAGTTCGGCCTCGGGCTGGGAGACCTTGGCGGTGGCGTTGAGCCGGTGGCCGTAGCGGTTGACCCAGGGCTTCTCCCAGGTGGCACTCATGCGCGGCCCCACGTCGGTGGCATAGCCGATACCCGTTTCAATCTCGTGATCGACCCGGTTGGAGAGAGTCACCTGCACCGGCACCCGGTTATGCTCGGCCTGACTGATGAGGGGCTTGATGTCCACCTGCTTGAACAGCTTGGTGGAGGAGACATCCTGCGACATCTCCGCCAGCCGGATCGCCAGATAGGGGTCGCCGCTCTTGATGTTGATGAGGGGGCGGATGAGACGCAGCGCCTCCGGCGTGGCGTCGTAGCGGATCTCGCCGAAGTGGTAGCGCGGGCCGGAGCGAAACAGGATGTAGATCTCGGCGGTGCCCTGATCCGGGAACACCTTGACCTGGCTCTTGCTGATCTTGGCGTCGAAGTAGCCGCGGGCCAGCCCCAGGCTGCCCAGATCCGCTTTGATGGATTCGTATTTGCCGTGGTTGAGGGGATCCCCCTCTTTCAGGGGCAGCTTGTCCAACAGCTCGCTGTAGAGCTCGTCGCTGCCGGCATCCCCTTCCAGCAGGATGTCGAGGCGGGAGATGATGACCGGCTTGCCGGGATCCACCTCGATGATCACCTTAGCGGGGGTTTTCTTGTCCCGGCTCAGGGTGATCTTGGGCTGGTAGTAGCCATAGACCTGCAGCGCCTTTTGCACGCTCTCGGTGATCTTGGGGCGGGCCGGACGGTACTGGCGCTCCTGATAGACCGGCAGGGCATTGAGGTAGGCCTCGACGTTGTCCTTGTTCTCCCCTTTCAACCCCTTGATTTGATAGGTGAGTTTGGCCGCTATGGCGGGCGTGACGAACAGCAGCAGACAGAGGCTCAGTCCCAGCGCGCGAAGCCCACGACGAAAAGCCCGTGCGGGCGGTGAGATCCCTGCAGGCAGGGGCGGATTGCATCCTGTCAAACGTCAATTTCCCCGAAGAACATGATTAAAATAATGCGATATTCAGAACGAATATGAGGCTCACTCGATCGCAAGCGCGCCTCATCCTAGCATATCCCCGGCTCGACATCAGAGCGGGTTGACCGCGAATTTCGCCATATTATTGAAGCCTTTGCCCGCGCGGGCCGCCCATTTTGCAGCCATTCCCCCGCAGACTTATGCCACTATGGGCCCAAAAGGGCAATCCATGACCCTCAGGGCCTGGCCAGATGGCCCCTGCCGGCCACTCCGGCCCGACGGCGCAATCTCCCCGATTTCCCGATGGGCGCGACACCAACTGTCGGCAACGGGTCAAGATAGCAGCGACGCCCTCTCCCCAAGCGGCACAGCCTGGCCCCTGGCCGACACTGGGCCATCTCATTCGCCCCTCCGCGGGACTGCGGATTTTATCTTGCCGGATCAAACAGTTGTCGTCACGCAATCAAAGCCTCGTTCAACCCAATCGATTTATCCCGCTGCCCCCCTGCTCACTTCTCGCCCACACTGGAGCCATTGGATCAGACCCCTGCCCCACCAGAGGAGACACAGCATGCACGCACGCAGCGAACAGATGGCGGACTACATCGCCGATAGACTCGAATTCATCACCTTTCTCGCCTGTTGCAGCGCCCTGCTGGCCCTGCTGACCGGCATGAATGGCCAGCAGGCGCTGGCCTTCACCGCGCTGAACCTGCCGTTCGGGCTCGCCATCCTGCTGGGCATGGCCATGCTGGCACCGCTGCCGACCCACTGGCGCCTGCCGGGCATCACCCTGTTGCTGGCAGGCAGCGCCCTGGCGACCCTGCAACTGGGGGGCAACTGGCTCAATCCGCTGGCCATCTGGAGCCTGCATGCCCTGCTCGGGCTGGAGATCCTCTGGCAGGCGCGGCCCAGAACCCGGCTCGGAGCCCGCGCCCGCGGCTGATATGCCGATGACGGCTGACGCGCGGCAGGAATTGGAGTACTCTTTGCGCCCCCGATTTGCCCGCTACCGAGGAGCACCCCGATGAAAAAAGCCTGTGCCCAGCACATCCTGGTCAAGACCGAGAAAGAGTGTCTGGAGATCAAGGAGAAGATTGCCAAGGGAGCCGACTTCGGCCAGATGGCCAAGCGCTTCTCTACCTGCCCTTCCGGCAAGCGCTTCGGCGATCTGGGGGAGTTTTCGAAAGGGGACATGGTCAAGTCGTTTGACGATGCCGTGTTCAAGGGCGAGCTGCTGACCGTGCTCGGCCCGGTGCGCACCAAGTTCGGCTTTCACCTCATCAAGGTGCTCTACCGCAACTGAGTTCAGGACCCGGTTCAGGGTTCTGGATTCAGCTCCACCGGCCAGCCGCCGCAGCGGCGGGCATAGAAGCCGAAACGCCAGGGGTGGCGCGCCGCCCAGTCCTCCATTTCGAGCGCCGGGGTGAACCGGCTCTGCGGCCAGAGTGCAACCCGGCTCGGCCGCCCGTGCAGGGCCTGCCAGCGCGTCAGGCTCACCTGGGCCAAACGCCACTGATAGTCATCCTTCGGCAGCAGGGCCGGCGCAAAGGCCAGCCCCCGGTTGCAATACTGGCCGTCGCCATCACTCCCATCCACCAGCAGCCAGAAGACGTTGAGCAGATCCCCATACCCCACCTTGACCGGGTCATAATCGATGCGCACCGCCTGGCGCTGCGGTGGCACTTCCCGCCAGCTCGACCCCGTCGCCACCCGCTGACTGACATAGCCCGGCTCCACCCGGCTGACCCCGGGCAGGGTCTCGTAGACGGCCTCGGCGCGCCACATGTCCCCCGCCGCCAGCACGGCGCTGTCCGCCCACAGCGGAACGCTTGGGAAAAGCAGCAGGATTGAGATAAATTTACTAACGTTATCAGTCAATTAAGTTTATCCTTCTGGGCACTTGTTCATCATAACCAGGGGATCCCCGTTATGCCCAGTTATTTGTGGTGGCCACTGCTGGCCTGGTTGCTGCCGCTCGCCGGCGCCCTCGGTAGCCGTGTTCACCTCTGGCCCTGGTGGCTGGGATTCGCCCTCTGCCTGCTCGGGGCGCTCGTCTCCCTCGCCTTGCTGGTTCGCCTGCCCTGGTGTCGCAACCGCTGCGCCAACGGCTGGGGCGCCGTCCCCCTGCTGTTGCCCCTGGCCTTTGTGGTGCAGGCGCTGCGCACGCCGCTGGTCAACGACGTCAGCACGGATCCCAGCAACCCGCCCCAGCTGCGCTGGGCAGCCGAACTCAGAACGGCGCAGGATCTGCCCATTAATCCGGCCCCCTTGAAAGCATTTGAGGGGAAACCCGGTCCTCTCTTTACCAGCGCCCCACCGGCCGAGGTGATCACCGAGGCCCACGCCCTGATGGAGCAGCTCGGCTGGCAGGTGCGACCAAGCCCACAAGGGCTCGAGGCGGTGGTCACCACCGGCTGGTTCGGTTTTCAGGATGACGTGGCGCTGCGGGTCTTTGCCGGACCCAGCGAAACCCGCATCGACATGCGCTCCGCCTCCCGCCAGGGACGCAGCGACTTGGGCACCAACCGGGCCCGTATAGAGGAGTTTCTGATCCGCCTCAACGAGCGGCTGGGTCAGGCCTACAAACCCAATTTGAAGCAATAAGAAGGTCATCCATGCGCGTCGAGGTCAAGCCCGATCGGGAATATGCCTGGTTCATCCGCCCCTTTTTCTGGCTGCAAAAACGCAACTACGGCCAGGTGCTCATTCCGGGCAAGTGCTGGGGCCGCTCACCGCGCCTGTTTGCCGCCGTCGCCACCCTCTATGGCGTCATCAACCGCAAGCGCTCCCCCATCGACCCCGTGCTGCGCTCCCTAGTGACGGTGCGGGTCTCCCAGCTCAACTGGTGCCGCTTTTGCGTCGACATCAACGCCATGACCCTGGTAAAAAGAGCCGGCTCCAGCGAGAAGGTGGAGGCGCTCGCCAACTGGCGCGAAAGCCCGCTGTTCGATGAGCGAGAAAAAGCCGTACTCGACTACACAGAGGCGATGACGGGCCTCGATGGGGTCAGCGACGAGCAGGCCGCCCGCCTCAAGCCCTGGTTCGATGACGACGCCATGGTGGAGCTCACCGGCCTCATCGCCTTCCAGAACATGTCGGCCAAGTTCAACGCCGCCCTCGATATCGCCCCGCAGGGCTTCTGCCAGCTGCCGGTCCAGCCCGAGCGCCCGGCCCAGCCGAATAGCAAGGACGCCTGATGAGAGGCTCCCGCCTGCTGCTGGTGCTGGTGATGGGCTGCCTCATCGGCGCCTTCTTCGCCTTCGACCTGGGCCACTACCTGAGCCTGCCCCAGCTGCAGGCCCGTCAGGCCGAGCTGGCCGCCCAGGTCGAGCGCCATTTTGGCGCCGCCGCCCTGCTGTTCGTCGCCGTCTATGTGGTGAGCACCGCCCTCTCCCTGCCTGGCGCCAGCCTGCTCACCCTGGCCGGTAGCGCCGTGTTTGGCGTTGCCTGGGGGCTCTTGCTGGTCTCCTTTGCCAGCAGCATTGGCGCGACCCTGGCCTTTCTCAGCGCCCGCTTTCTGCTGCGCGACTGGGTCGAGCGGCGCTTTGGCGACAAGCTGGCCAGCTTGCAGGCCGGCATGAAAAAAGAGGGAGCGCTTTATCTGCTGAGCCTGCGCCTCATCCCCATCTTCCCCTTCTTTCTGGTCAACCTGCTGATGGGGCTCACCCCCATCAGAGTCAGTACCTACTACTGGGTGAGCCAGCTCGGCATGCTGCCCGGCACCTTCGTCTACGTGCTGGCGGGCAGCGAGCTTGCCAACCTCACCAGTACCGGCAATATCCTCTCCCCTGGCCTGATGGTGGCGCTGACCCTGCTCGGGCTGATGCCGATGCTGCTCAAGGGGCTGCAGCGGCGCCTCGCCCTGCATCAGCTGCACGCCCCCTACCGCAAGCCGACACACTATGACTACAACCTGCTGGTGATTGGCGCCGGGGCCGGCGGCCTCGTGACCAGCTATATCGCCGCGGCGGTGAAGGCCAAAGTGGCCCTTATCGAGAAGCACAAGATGGGGGGCGATTGCCTCAACAGCGGCTGCGTCCCCTCCAAGGCGCTGATCCGAAGCGCCCGCTTTGCCGCCGAGCAGCGCCGGGCCAGTGAGTTGGGCTTTGGCCCAAGCCAGACCAGCGCCGATTTCGCCGCCGTGATGGAGCGGGTCGCCCGCATCATCAAGGAGGTCGAGCCCCACGACTCCATTGAGCGCTATCAGGGGCTGGGGGTGGAGTGCATCCAAGGGGAGGCAAGGCTGGTCTCTCCCTGGGAGGTGGAGGTAAACGGCCAGCGCCTTGCCAGCCTTCATATCGTGCTCGCCACCGGCGCCCGGCCGCTGGTGCCTGAGCTGCCGGGGCTTGAGCAGGTGCCTTACCTCACCTCCGACACCCTCTGGCAACTGCGCACTGCGCCGCGCCAGCTACTGGTGCTGGGCGGCGGCCCCATCGGCTGCGAGCTGGCCCAGAGTTTTGCCCTGCTTGGGGTACCCGTTACCCTGGTGGAGCTCTCGGAGCAGTTGCTGCCCCGCGAAGAGCGGGAGGTGGCCGAGCTGCTTGCGGATCAGCTGGCCCGCGATGGCGTACGGGTGCTCACCGGCTGGCGCGCCGAGCGATCCGACTATCTGCCAGCGGCCGCGGATCTCCCCATCCGGCTGCAACTGCGGCGGGGCGATGAGACGCAAATAATTGAAGGCGATCAGCTGCTGCTGGCGCTGGGCCGGGTAGCCAACGTCAGCGGCTTCGGGCTCGAAGCGCTGGGGGTGGCGCTGACCCCGCGCGGCACTGTGGCTGTCGATGGCTTCCTCACCACCAACTACCCCAGCATTCTGGCGGTGGGGGACGTAGCGGGTCCTTACCAGCTCACCCATGCCGCAGCCCATCAGGGCTGGTATGCCGCAATAAATGCCCTGTTCAGCCCGTTCAAGCGCTTTCGGGCCGACTATCGGGTCATGCCGGCCGCCATCTACACCACCCCCGAAATCGCCCGGGTCGGCCTCAACCAGAAAGAGGCCAATGCGCAGGGCATCCCCTTCGAGCTGACCCGCTTCGAGCTGGCCGAGCTGGACAGGGCCATTGCCGACGGCGAGCGTCAGGGCTATATCGAGGTGCTCACCGTGCCCGGCAAGGATCAGATCCTGGGTGCCAGCATAGTGGGCACTCACGCCGGCGAGCGGATCGCCGAGTTCGTGCTCGCCATGCGCCACCGCCTCGGCCTTGGCAAGATCCTCGCCACCATCCACGCCTACCCCACCCTGATGGAGGGGAACAAGTACCTGGCGGGCGAGTGGCGACGGGCCCGTCAGCCCGCCACCCTGCTGGCGCTGCTGACCCGTTATCACCGCTGGCGCCGCGGCGCCTGACCAACCAGGTAACCCAGATGCGACACTCATTGCCCTCGTTCACACAGCTGCTGCGCACCCTGCCCCTGCTAGCTGGTAGCCTCCTCTTCACCCAGGCCAACGCTGGTGACAACCCGCAGTGGCAGCAAACCCTCGACGAGGCCAAGGGGCAGACCGTCTACTTCAACGCCTGGGGCGGCAGCCCGGAGATCAACGCCTATCTGGTGTGGGCCGGCCAGGAGCTGGCACGCGAATACCAGGTCAAGCTGGTACAGGTGAAGGTGGATGACATCGCCCAGAGCGTGAGCCAGCTGCTGGCCAACAAGCAGGCTGGCAAGCACAGTGGCGGCCCCATCGACCTGCTCTGGGTCAACGGCGAGAACTTCAAGGCGCTCAAGGAGCAGGGGCTGCTCGGCGATCCCTTCACCTATGAGCTGCCCAACATGGCGCTGGTCGACGGTACCCTGCCGGTGAGCGAGGACTTCACCGTGCCGGTGGAGGGGCTGGAAGCCCCCTGGGGCATAGGCCAGCTCAACCTGATGGTCAACGGCGAAGAGGTCAGCCCGCTGCCCACCTCGGCGGCGGCCCTGCTCACCTGGAGCAAGGCCCACCCCGGCCGCTTCACCTATCCCAAACCGCCCCAGTTTCACGGCTCCAGCTTCCTCAAGCAGATCTTGCTGGAGCTGACCCCGGATCCCGCCCCCCTCTATCGGGAGGCGACCGAGAGCGATTTTGCCAAAGTTACCGCCCCGCTCTGGGCCTGGCTGGATGAGCTGCACCCGACGCTCTGGCGCAAGGGCAAGCTGTTCCCCAGCAGCGCCGCCGAAACCCGCCAACTGCTCGATGACGGTGAGCTCGCCATGGCCATCAGCTTCAACCCGCAGGAGGCGCAGAGCGCTGTGCAAAATGGCACCCTGCCCCCCAACGTGGTGGCGGTGGCCATGGCGAAAGGGGCGCTCACCAACAGCCATTTCCTCGCCATCCCCTTCAATGCCAACGCCCGTGCCGGTGCCAAGGTGGTGGCCAACTTCCTGCTGAGCCCCGCCGCCCAGGAGCGCAAGGCCGAGCCCGCCTTCTGGGGCGATCCCAGCGTGCTGCGCGCCGATGCCCTGCCCGCCACCCAGCAGCAGGCGCCGGCACTGCGCTTCAAATCGGTGGCAGAGCCCCACCCCAGCTGGCAGCTCAGGCTCGAAGCGGCCTGGGCCGAGCGCTACGGCCACTGATGAGCCGGTTTGGCAGCACTGCATCCGCTTGGCGCCCCCTGTTCACCGCCGGGTGCGCCCTGGTTTTCGGTCTCCCGCTGCTGGCGGGGGGCTGGCAACTGCTGGCCGAGGGGCTGAGTCAGGCCCACCTGCAGCGGCTGCTGGCCCAGCCGGGCATCTGGCACTCGGCGCTGCTGAGCCTGTGGATTGGCGCCGCCTCGACCCTGGCCAGCCTGCTGCTGACCGCCCTGCTGCTGGCCCACAGCGACAGCCGGGCCGTCGGCTGGCTGCGTCGGCTGCTATCGCCCTTGCTGGCACTGCCCCACGTCGCCTTTGCCATCGGCTTTGCCTTTCTGCTCGCCCCCTCCGGCTGGCTGCTGCGCCTGCTCTCGCCGACCCTCACCGGGTTCGAGCTGCCCCCCGACTGGCAGACCCTGCGCGATCCCGCCGGGCTCGGGCTCATCCTCGCCCTGACCCTCAAGGAGACCCCATTCCTGCTGCTGATGGCGCTCGGTACACAAGACCCCGCCAGGGTGGCGCGTCAGCAGTGGCTGGGGGCGAGCCTTGGCTTCAGCGCCCCCCAGATCTGGTGGCGCCTGCTGCTGCCGGCGCTGTGGCCCGCCTTGCGTCTGCCCCTCTACGCGGTGGCCGCCTACGGGGTAGCCGTAGTGGATCTGGCCCAGCTGCTCGGGCCCGATGCTCCCGCTCCGCTGGCCGTGCGCCTGTGGCTCTGGTATCAGGACCCGGATCTAGCCTGGCGCGGCGCCACCGCCAGCGGCGCCCTGCTGCTGCTCGCCATCACGGCGCTGCTGCTGGCCCTGTTGCGCCTGCTCGAGCTGGCCCATCGAACCCTTGGCAAACCCGGCTGGCTCGATGGCAGACGAGCAAATCCAAGCGCTCTTGGCCGCACCCTTGCCACCGGCAGCGTGGTGACGCTGATTGCCCTCAATCTGGCGGTACTGGGGGCCTTGCTGCTCTGGTCGCTGACCCGGCGCTGGCCCTTTCCCGCCCTCTGGCCGAGCCAGTGGAGCGGCCGCCATTGGCTCGAACTGCTGCCGACCCTGTCGCCGCTGCTGACCACCAGCATGCTGCTGGCGCTGGCGAGCGGGGCGATAGCGCTGGTGATGGCGGTGCTGAGCCTGGAGGCACAGGCGGGCCGCCGCCCCTGGCCACTCTGGCTCATCTGTCTGCCGCTGCTGCTGCCACAGGCCAGCCTGCTGTTCGGCATTCGGCTCGGGGTGGACTGGTTCAGCCTCGGGTGGGGGGGCGATGGCATCGGCTGGGGCTGGGTGCTCTGGAGCCAACTGCTGTTTGTCTTTCCCTACGTTTACTTGTGCCTGCAGGGCCCCTATCGCCAGTTCGACCCACGGATCACCCAGAGTGCCCTGCTGTTGGGGGCAACCCCGTGGCGAGCCTGGTGGCAGGTGAAAGGGCCGCTGCTGGCCCGTCCGCTGCTGTTTGCCTTCGGCGTTGGAGCGGCTGTGAGTCTGGCCCAATACCTGCCGACCCTGCTGTTTGGCGCCGGCCGGGTGGTCACCATCACCACCGAGGCGGTGGCCATCGGCAGCGGCCTCAACCGGCGGCTGGCGGGCCTCTACGGCCTGCTGCAACTGCTGCTGCCGCTCGTTATCTATCTGCTGGCGCTCTGGCTGCCGGCCCGGCTCAACCCGGCGCTCAAGGGCGCCCGCTGACGAGGAACTCTCATGATGGAGATAGCCATATGCTGAGCACCACGCCTCTTCGCCTCTATCTGGAGGAGAACCTGCTGCTCTCGCTGCCCGCCCTGCAGGTGGCGCCGGGCGAGGTGTTGACCCTGATGGGACCCAGTGGCTGTGGCAAGAGCTCGCTGTTGGCGGCGCTGGCGGGGGTATTGCCCGTAAGCGGCCCCATCCGGCTGGAGGGGGACGTGACCCTCGGCGAACGTCAGCTTACCCAGCTGCCGTCCCAGGCGCGGCGCATCGGCATGCTGTTTCAGGATGATCTGCTGTTCGACCACCTGACGGTGGCGGAGAACCTGATGTTCGGCATGCCGGCCAGCGTGAAGGGGCACGGGGCGCGGCGGGAAAAGGCGGTGGCCGCGCTGGCACAGGTGGATCTGACAAATCAGGCGGACAAGCTGCCGGGGGCGCTCTCCGGCGGCCAGAAGGCCCGCGTCAGCCTGCTGAGAGCGCTCTTGGCCGAGCCCGAGGCATTGCTGTTGGACGAGCCCTTCTCCCGCCTCGACAAGCCGCTGCGGGCCGCCTTTCGCGCGCTGGTGTTCGCCCAGATCAAGGCACTGGCCATCCCCGCCATTCTGGTGACCCACGACGAAGATGACGCGCCGGGCACCATAATCCAGCTCACCGAATCCCGTTTTTGACCGAGGAGTTCACCTTGTTTGACCGCCACCTGATCCCCGTTATCCGCAGCCCCCTCGCCCGGCTCGCCAGACCGCTCTGTCGCGCCGGGATCAGCGCCAACCAGGTCAGCCTCACCGGCTTTGCCATCGGCATGCTGACGCTGCCGCTGCTGGCCTTTGCCTGCTATCAGTGGGCGCTGGCGGCCATCCTGCTCAACCGGCTGCTGGACGGGCTCGACGGCGCCGTGGCGCGGGAGACCGGCATCACCGACTGCGGCGGTTTTCTCGACATCACGCTCGACTTCATCTTCTACGCCGCCGTGGTGCTGGGCTTTGCCCTCGCCGCCCCCGCCAACGCGCTGCCCGCCGCCACCCTGCTGTTTGCCTTCATGGGCACCGGCTCGAGCTTTCTGGCGTTTGCCATCATGGCGGGCAAGCGGGGCATCGACAATCCGGTCTACCACCACAAGTCCCTCTACTATCTGGGCGGCCTCACCGAGGGGAGCGAGACCATCGCCCTGTTCGTGCTGATGTGCCTGTGGCCCGCCGCCTTCGCCCCGCTCGCCTACGGCTTTGCCCTGCTCTGCGCCATCACCACCCTGACCCGGCTCTGGAGCGGTTACCACACCCTGCGTTGAGGCAGGACGGCGGGAGGAGGCCGCTACGGAACACTTGCGCATGGACGACAATGTTTTACCATGGCGACACTCTTTTTCAGGCTCATGAGAACCTTATGCGTCGCCTTGTCTCCGTGCTCACCCTCTCCCTGTTTCCCATGCTCTATGGCTGCAGCAGCACGCCGGCTGCCAAGCCCGTGGTCAAGCCCCAGCCCAACAGCGCCTTCATCAACCAGACGCCGCCGAGCAAACCCTTCTACGGGCAGGTGAGCCAGCCGGGAGTCAGCAAGGGGGACTTCGCCAATCGCGCCAACGTAGACAACTTCGTGCAGCGGATGGTGCAAAAGCACGGTTTCGACGGCGCCGAGCTGCACCGGGTGCTGGCCCAGGCCGAGCGCTATGACTGGATCATCCGCCTGATGGATGCCCAGGCCCCCACCACCACGCCGCCCACCGGCCCGACCGGCGCCTGGAATCGCTACCGCGCCAAGTTCATCACCCCGGACAACGTACAGAACGGCGTCAGCTTCTGGCGTGAGTACGAGAACGAGCTCAACCGCGCCCAGCAGATCTATGGGGTGCCGCCGGAGATCATCGTCGGCATCATAGGCGTGGAGACCCGCTGGGGCCGGGTGATGGGCAAGACCCGCATCCTGGATGCGCTGGCGACCCTGGCGTTCGACTACCCGCGCCGGGCCGAGTTCTTCACCAGCGAGCTGGAATCCTTCCTGGTGATGACCCGCGACGAGGGGATGGATCCCACCGAACCCAAGGGCTCCTACGCCGGCGCCATGGGCTACGGCCAGTTCATGCCCTCCAGCTTCCAACGCTACGCGGTGGACTTCAACGGCAACGGCCACACCAACCTGTGGGATCCGGTGGATGCCATCGGCAGCGTGGCCAACTACTTCAAGGCCCACGGCTGGGAGAAGGGACAACCGGTAGCGGTGCGCGGTCAGGGCCAGCTGCCCGGCTACGAACACGGCTTCCAGACCCGCTACCCGGTCGCCTCCCTGCGCCGCGCCGGGCTGACTCCCACCAGCACCCTCGGCAACCACAGCGAGGCGAGCCTGCTGCGTCTGGACGTGGGCACCGGCTATCAGTACTGGTACGGCCTGCCCAACTTCTACACCATCACCCGCTACAACCACAGCACCCACTACGCCATGGCGGTGTGGCAGCTGGGGCTGGCGGTCAAGGATGCCCGCGGCGGCTACTGATCCGGCCGGATAAAAAAGGCGGCCCTCGGGGCCGCCTCGCCAATCATCCACACTGCGCCTTCGGGCGCAGTGTGCGTTTACAGCGCCCCCGCCTTCGCCAGACGATCCAGCTCGGCAAGCAGGGCGGCCGGCTCCACCCGACGGGTGTAATCGGCGTTGATGAAGTGGTAGAGCACGGTGCGGTCCTGGCCGATGATGTAGCTGGCCGGCACCGGCAGAGTAAAGCTCTCGTCGCCGTTGCTCGCCGGGATGTCGATGCCAAAGCCGGCATAGATGGGCCTGAGCGCCTCCGGCAGCTCGAACACCAGTCCCAGCGCTGCCGAGACCCGGTTGCCCTCATCGCTCAGCACTGTGATCGCCAACTCGTTGGCGGTGAGGGTATCCTGCGCCGAACTGGGAGTTTCCGGCGTCATGCCGATGAGATTCACGCCGCGCTCGCGCAGCGCCGGCAACACGGCGTTGAGCGCCTGCATCTCCATGTTGCAGTAGGGACACCAGCCACCGCGGTAGACGTTGAGCAGCACAGGCCCCTCCGCCAGATAGTGGGAGAGCGGGCGCACCACCCCGTGCTGATCCGGCAGGGCGAAATCGGGCATCCGCTCTCCGCGTCCCAGCGCAGCCTGCTCCAACCCGCTTGCCTGCAGGCTGCGGGTCGCCTCCTCCATCAGGGCCAGTACCGGGGCCGGCACCTGGCGTTGCTTCTGCTCATCGTACGCTTTGATTTTTTGCTCGAGTGTGTGCATCATGACCATCCTTTTTGTAGTGGTCGCTACAATATCAAACGGACCACGCCCCATGGTCAAGTTGTTTTTTAGCGATCACTCCAGAATGACGTTTCACAAGGCAGGAATCGAGATGGCAAGACCCGCATCATTTGACAGAGAACAGGTACTGGAAATCGCCCTCAACGCCTTCTGGGATACCGGCTTCAGCAACACCGGCATTGCCGCGCTGGTCGAACGGATGGGACTCAAGCCCAGCAGCCTGTATGGCGCCTTCAGCTCCAAAGAGGGGTTGTTCATGGAGGTGCTGCAGCGTTATTCGGCACAGAGCCTGGCGCAGATCGAGCAGATCCTGGGTTCGGCTGCCTCCCCCCTGGCGGGCGTGCAGGCCCTGCTCGATGCAGTGGCCCGGGATGCCATCGCCAGCGAGGCGCACCGTGGCTGCCTGCTGGTCAACACCTTGCTGGAGATCGGCCGCCACCACCCGCTCATTCAGGAGACCGTCAGCAGCCACCTCGCCGAGGTCGAGCTGCGGGTCAGTGCAGCCCTGCGCCAGGCGCAGGCGGCAGGGGAGCTGGCCGCCGGGCGCGACGTCGACGCCACCGCCGCCTTGCTGATGACCATGGTGTGGGGATTGCGCGTGCTGGGCCGCACCCATCCGCCCGCCGCCAAGGTGAACGCCGTGCTGGCCCAGATGCAGGCCATCTTGTCTGCGGACGCGTGACGACCGCTCACCAGGCTCTGGGGGTCACTCGTTTTCCAGCAGCCAGCGCTTGAGCAGGGCGGCCAGCTGCTCCTGCTCGGCCAGGCTCAATGGCGCCAGCAGGCGCCGCTCATTGGCCACGTGTCGCTCCACCGCCCGGTCAACCAATTCTCGACCCGCCTCGGTCAGACAGACCAGCAAGCTGCGCCGATCGCTCGGGGCGGCTTGGCGTTCGATCAAGCCCCGCTCTGCCAGTTTGTCGAGGCGGGCGGTCATGGCCCCCGAGCTCAACATGGCGGATTGATAGAGCACGGTCGGGGTGAGCGGTTCGCCGGCCCGGCGCAAGGTCGCCAGAATGTCGAAGTCGCTGCCGAGCAGGCCGCACTCCTTGAGCTCCTCGCTCACTTCCCGTCCGGCGATCGCCGCCATTCGCGCCACCCGTCCCAGCACGCCCATGGGAGAGCAGTCGAGATCCGGTCGCTGCCGGGCCCACTGGGCCAGCAGCAGGTCTACATGATCTGATTCCATCTTCGGCCACTTATCTTTTTATCGAGATACTTGATGGTAAAACAATTTGAGGCTAATTTATCTTTACTTAAAGATACTTTGTAAAGAGACAAATACATGCCCATGCTGATCGCCCTGCTGGCCCCCCTGCTCTGGGGCAGCACCTATGCCGTCGTCAGCCTCTATCTGACCGACTACTCCCCCTACTGGGTGGCGGTGTGGCGCGCCTTGCCGGCCGGCCTGCTCCTGTTGCTGGTACGCCCGCGTCTGCCGCCCCTGCCTTGGGGCAAACAGAGCCTGCTGGCGTTTTGCAACATCGCCGCCTTCTTCGCCCTGCTGTTCGTGGCCGCCTTCCGGCTGCCGGGCGCCGTGGCGGGTACGCTCGGTGCCACCCTGCCGCTGATCCTGATGTTGCTGGCCTGGCTGCAGGATGGTGTCAGACCGTCCCTGAAATGGCTGCTGCTGGGCCTGATGGGACTGGGCGGGGTCTTGCTGCTGCTCAACCCTTCCGCCAATCTGGACCCTGTCGGCGTGACCTGCGCCCTGCTGGCCACCCTGCTCATCGGCCAGTCCAGCCGTTGGATGCGCCACTGGCCGGTGAGCGATCTGCTGGCGCTGACCGCCTGGCAGCTGCTGCTGGGTGGCCTGATGCTGATCCCGCTCGCCTGGTGGCTGGCCGGCCCCATGCCGCTGCCACAGCCGGCAAGCGCCCCCGGCCTGCTCTGGCTGATCCTGCTCAACACGGCGCTGGCCTACTGGGCCTGGCTGTGGGGGCTCAAGCGCCACGGCCCGGAGGTGATGGGCATGCTGGCCCTCACCAACCCCATGGTGGCGGTCTCCTGCGGGGTGCTGATGGTGGGCGAGACGCTGGACGCTCGCCAATGGCTCGGTATCGGGGTGATCCTGCTCTCTTTGTTCCTGATGAAGCTGCCTGCTCGCCCCTTCTTCAAGCGCTGGCAGGCCCGCCGGGCGAGCACCGGTCAGTGCGGCAGGCCGTGAGCACAACCCATCCAGCTCAAGCGCAATAAAAAAGAGGAGCCATCAAGGCTCCTCTTTCACATTCCGCGGGTATTTGAGTCGAACTCAGACCCCGGCCTTGGCCAGAGCGGCGGAGACGATCTGCTGGGCTTCCTGCTGGATGAGGTCCAGGTGCGCCTCGCCCTTGAAGCTCTCCATGTAGATCTTGTAGATGGACTCGGTACCCGAGGGGCGCGCCGCGAACCAGCCGTTCTCGGTCACCACCTTGAGGCCGCCGATGGCAGCATCATTGCCCGGCGCCTTGGTCAGCTTGGCGACGATGGGCTCGCCGGCCAGAGTGGAGGCTTCCACCAGCGCCGGATCCAGCTTGGAGAGCACCGCCTTCTGGGCGCTGTTGGCCGGGGCGTCGATGCGGCGATAGCTGGAGCGGCCGAATTTCGCCTCCAGCGCGTCGTAGTGGGCCTGCGGGTCCTTGCCGGTCACTGCCAGAATTTCGGCCGCCAGCAGCGCCAGGATGAAGCCATCCTTGTCGGTGGTCCAGACGGTGCCGTCTTTGCGCAGGAAGGAGGCGCCCGCGCTCTCCTCGCCGCCAAAGCCGAACTCGCCGCTGTAGAGGCCATCCACGAACCACTTGAAGCCGACCGGCACCTCTTTGAGGGTACGGCCAATCTCGCCGGCCACCCGGTCGATCATGGAGGAGGAGACCAGCGTTTTGCCGACCGCAGCATCGGCAGACCAGCCGGTGCGATGGGTAAACAGATACTGGATCGCCACCGCCAGATAGTGGTTCGGGTTCATCAGGCCCGACTTGGTAACGATGCCGTGACGGTCGTAGTCGGGGTCGTTGCCAAGGGCGATGTCGAACTTGTCCTTGAGGGCAATCAGGCTGGCCATGGCGAACGGGCTGGAGCAGTCCATCCGGATCTTGCCGTCTTTATCCAGGGTCATGAAGGAGAAGGTCGGGTCGACCTTGTAGTTCACCACCTCAATGTTCAGACCATAGGTTTTGGCGATGACGTCCCAGTAGGCGACGCCGGAGCCGCCCAGCGGATCGACACCGATCTTGATGCCGGCCTGCTTGATGGCCTCCATGTCCAGCACGTTCTTCAGGTCATCCACATAGGGAGTGACATAGTCGTGCAGGGCCACGAACGGGCTCTTGAGGGCCTCGGCGAACGGCATCCGTTTCACGCCGGCCAGACCCGCTTCCAGAATCGCGTTGGCGCGATCCTCCACCCACTTGGTGATCTCCCCTTCCGCAGGGCCGCCGTGGGGCGGGTTGTATTTGAAGCCACCGTCTTCCGGCGGGTTGTGGGACGGGGTGATCACCACGCCGTCGGCGCGCGCGGCAGGCTTGCCCGCATTGTGGCGCAGGATGGCGTGAGAGATGACCGGGGTCGGGGTAAAGCCGAGGCCGGCCTGAATGCGGGTCTCGACGCCGTTGGCGGCCAGCACTTCCACCGCACTGGCAAAGGCGGATTCAGACAGGGCGTGGGTGTCCATACCGACAAACAGCGGGCCCGTGATGCCGGCCTGCTGGCGATACTCCACCAGCGCCTGGGTCACCGCCAGGATGTGGGATTCGGTGAAGGCATTGTGCAAGGCGCTGCCGCGGTGGCCAGAGGTGCCGAAGGCAACCCGCTGCTCGGGGCGGCTCATGTCCGGCTTGTTGAGGTAGTAGGCGCTGACCAGACGGGGAATGTTGGTCAGGTCGCTCAAACGGGCCGGCTGACCGGCGTGGGAATGCTGTGCCATGGCGTTGTCCTTGCTTGATGGCGGCCTTGCCCGGCAAGGCCTGAGTCTGATAAACCGTTAGATTGCGCCGCACACCCGGGCAATCACCTCGTCGCCATACCCCATGCTGGCCATCAGCTGGGCCACCATGTTCTGTTTGCGACTGGTGTTGGTGTTGGTGATCACCCAGAACGGGGTTTGTGGCACCTGCTTGGGCTTGGTGGTGCTGCCGCTGGCGCGCAGGGCATCGGGATCCCGCGAGAAATAGACGCGCTTGCGCCCCTTGATTTCGGTGGCCTGGGTAAACCCGACCGGATCATCCCGGTAGAGGGTACTGAGCACCTGCATGAAGCGGTTGATGGACTTCTCTTCTTTTTGCAGCTCGCCGGAATCGAGCAGCGTTTCCAGCCCCATGGCGTCGGCCACGGTAGGCGACGGAGCCGCCGTCACCTCTGCTGCGACCGGCGAGGCCTGGCGGGCGGGCTGTTCCAGCAGGCGGCGCAGGATATCGGAGGCACTCTCACCGATGTGCCGGGTCTGGCTGGCGATATAGAAGTAGAGATCGTCATCAAGCTCGATGGTTTTCATAGGGATGCGCTGGACTCGTCGAAATTCGGATGCGGCGATTATACATAGGCAAACCCGGCAGCCCAAGCAAGGGGCGGACAGATGTGCATGAATCTCATCGAGAATACGGCATAATAGCGGCCCAAGTGTGTGATCCGTCGCACTGATAGCCGATCTGGCTGGCTTTTTTTAGGAAAAAAACCACACTTTTTTGCTCCGTGATGAGTGAAATCCTTTTCTTTCCAGTGCGTTAAATCATGGCGAGCAACGTACTCACGACCGACAAGGTGTCATTTTGCAACAAAACCCATTATTGAACTTCAAGGAGCAGGGCCAGGGCCAACCCGTCGTGCTGATCCACGGGCTGTTCGGCAGCCTGGACAACCTGGGCCTGCTGGCACGCCCGCTGAGCGAACAATACCGGGTCATCAGCGTCGATCTGCGCAACCACGGCGCCTCCTTTCACTCCGATGAGATGAGCTACCCGGCCCAAGCCGCCGACCTGCTCGCCCTGCTGGATCGGCTCGGGCTTGAACAGGTGGCCATCGTGGGCCACTCCATGGGGGGCAAGGTGGCCATGCAGGTTGCCAAGCAGGCGCCGACCCGCGTCGCCAGGCTGGTAGTGGCCGACATAGCGCCGGTCGCCTACCCTCACGCCCGCCACCAGAACGTGTTTGCCGGCCTCAATGCCACGCTCGCGAGCACTCCGCAAAGCCGCAGCGAGGCGGAAGCCATCCTGGCCGAGCATGTCGAGATCGCCGGCGTGCGCCAGTTCCTGCTCAAGTCCTTCGCCAAGGGAGAGTCGGGTTGGGGCTGGCGTTTCAACGTGCCGGCCCTTGAGCGCAACTACGCCAACATCATGGGCTGGCCCGATCCACAGAGCCGTTTCGAAGGGCCTGCGCTCTTCATCAAGGGGGGTGATTCCGACTACATGCTGCCCGCGCATACCGAGACGGTGATGGCGCAATTTCCCGCCGCCAAGGCCCGGGTCATCGCCGGCACCGGTCACTGGCTGCACGCGGAAAAGCCGGTTTTGTTCAACAAACTGGTTGTGGATTTCCTGTCGACAGGCGGTTAACAGTTTCAAATCCTTTGTGATATAGTGCGCCCGTCATAAGGAGTGTGCGCAATCCATGCTAAGTGAACATATCGACCTGATCGAGAGTCTGGGCCTGAAGTTATTCTTTGTGGCCATTTTCGTATTGATTGGCCTGGCCATTCAGGACGTGCTCAAACGCGGCAATGTGCCCCGTTTCGGCCGATTCATCGTCTGGTTGGTACTCTTTCTGGGTTGTGCAGGTTTTGTCGCCAAGGGGCTGATCGAACTGGGCTGGGAAGGCTCAGGCATCGGCTAACTTATTTCCATCTGTGATGTATGGCCAAACAGCAAACTGATCGAACAACACTGGATCTGTTCGCAAACGAGAAGCGCCCCGGCAGGCCAAAGACCAACCCACTCCCCCGCGAGACCCAGCTCAAGATCAACAAGCGCAACCAGCTCAAGCGCGATCGAGAGAACGGCCTGAAGCGGGTAGAGTTAAAGGTGGAGGCCGAATTGCTGGAGCGCCTGAACCAACTTGCGTTACAACAGAACGTCAGCCGAGCCGAGCTGATCCAATCTATCCTGAAGCAACAGATTGAGTCTGCACATGCAGCAGGCATCGCAATCTGACCGTTAAGCATTAACACCAGATACGGGTAACTAAACACTATGGCTAGTGTAGGTCTGTTTTTCGGCAGCGATACCGGTAATACCGAAGCTGTCGCCAAGATGATCCAGAAAGAACTGGGCAAACAACTGATTGAAGTCCGTGACATTGCCAAGAGCAGCAAGGCCGACATCGACAGCTTCGATCTGCTGATGTTCGGTATCCCGACTTGGTACTATGGCGAAGCCCAGGCCGACTGGGACGACTTCTTCCCCGAGCTGGAAGAGATCGACTTCACCAACAAGCTGGTCGCCATCTTCGGATGCGGCGATCAGGAAGATTATGCCGAGTACTTCCTCGACGCCATGGGCACCCTGCGTGACATCGTCGAAGCCAAAGGCGCCATCGTCATCGGCCACTGGCCGACCGCCGGTTACGAGTTCGAAGCCTCCAAGGCGCTGGTGGACGACAAGCATTTCGTGGGTCTGGGCATCGACGAAGATCGCCAACCCGAGATGACTGCCGAGCGCGTCAAGGGCTGGTGCAAACAGCTGCATGAAGAGATGTGCCTGGCCGAGCTGGAGTGATCCACGCTTGCCAGCACCTCTGACAACAAGGGCCCCGCGGGGCCCTTGTTGTTTTCTGGTCATACGCTCTCGCCGCCCCTGTGCTCGGGCTTGGCCCGCACATAGAGGGTGCGCTTGACCTGGGCCACCAGCTCGCCCTGGCCATCCTGTACCGTCACCTCGAACTCGGGAAAGTGCTTGTCTCCCCCTTCGGTCGCCGCGACTATGGCGGCCAGCTTGCCGTCAGTCAGGTTGAATTCGGCCACCAGCTTGCCCTTGCCCGGCTTGATGTAGTTGATGCTGCCCGCCTTGTCCCAGACGTAATAGCGGTTCCTGAAATAGCCCATCAGCATCAGCGGATAGATGGGATCCGTCATGGCGAACATGCTGCCGCCGAACTGGGTGCGGTTGGCGTTCTTGTTCCACCAGCGGGACTTGAGGGTGACCCGGCAGAAGCGAAAATCATCGCTCAATGTCTCTATCTTGATGCCCGCGCCCCAGAAGGGGGGCCAGGCGTTGAGGGCGCGGCGCACCCAGGCCGCGTTGTCAAAAAGCCAATCCATGGATCTCATCCGACCAGAGTGAAGAAGGTTACATTTTATCAACATTCGGCGGGTGAGCAAGCCGCCGTCACAATCCGCACAATTCGTGGATAGGCGGTCGATCGCGCTAAAGCCCTTGAATTACTGGGTTTATTTTTAGGTGAGCTACGACCTATAATGACAGGCCAAGCGAGTTCGTGGTTGCCATTACAGCGGCAGTCAATCAGAATAACCACACCTTCGAGAATGCGAATAAATAGAAATGGCAGACAACAACCAAGCGTTAAAAAAGGCCGGGCTCAAGATCACCTTGCCCCGTGTCAAGATCCTGGAAATCCTGCAACAGCCGGACTGCCAGCACACCAGTGCGGAAGATCTGTACAAACGACTGATCGACCAGGGTGAAGAGATTGGTCTCGCTACCGTCTACCGCGTTCTCAACCAGTTTGATGATGCCGGTATCGTCACCCGTCACCACTTCGAAGGGGGCAAGTCAGTGTTCGAGCTGGCCACCCAGGAACACCACGACCACCTGGTCTGCCTCGACTGCGGCAAGGTGATCGAGTTCTCCGACGAGGTGATCGAGCAGCGCCAGACCGAGATCGCCAAGAAGCACAACATCCGTCTGACCAATCACAGCCTCTATCTCTATGGCCACTGCGCCGCCGGCGACTGCAAGCACGACGATTGATTGGCAGAACCCGCGCAATAAAAAAGCCAGCATGATGCTGGCTTTTTTATTGCCATATTCCGGACAAGAAAGGGCAGGGTCTCCCCTGCCCTCCTTCATCAGGCCTCGGCCTTGCCCCACACGTCGCGCAGGGCCACGGTGCGGTTGAACACCAGGTGCTCCGGGCTGGAGAGCTTGTTGTCGGCGCAGAAATACCCTTCACGCTCGAACTGGTAAGCCTGCTCCGGCTTGGCATCCTTGAGGGAAGCTTCCACGCGGGCACCCTCGATGATCACCAGGGATTCCGGGTTCAGGGCCGCTTCGAAGTCCTCTTCGGCGCCTGGGTTCGGCACTTTGAACAGGCGGTCGTAGAGGCGCACTTCGGCCGGCAGGGAGTGAGTTGCGCTGACCCAGTGGATCACCCCTTTCACCTTGCGGCCGTCCGCCGGATCCTTGCCCAGGGTCTCGGGGTCGTAAGAGCAGTAGATGCAGGTGACCTTGCCGTCGGCATCCTTCTCGACCCGCTCAGCCTTGATGACATAGGCGTTGCGCAGACGCACTTCCTTGCCCAGTACCAGACGCTTGAACTGCTTGTTGGCTTCTTCTTTGAAGTCCGCTTCATCGATGAGGATCTCGCGGGTGAAATTCAGCTCGCGGGTGCCCATCTCGGCATTGCTCGGATGCGCCGGGGCAGTCAGCACTTCGTCGGCGGCCAGGTTCTCGATGACCACCTTCACCGGATGCAGCACGGCCATGGCGCGCGGGGCATTCTCGTTGAGATCTTCGCGGATGCAGGCTTCCAGCATGCTCATCTCGACGATGTTGTCCTGCTTGGTGACACCGATGCGCTTGCAGAACTCGCGGATGGAGGCCGGGGTGTAGCCGCGGCGGCGCAGACCGGAGACGGTCAGCATGCGCGGATCGTCCCAACCGTCCACGTGCTTCTCGGTCACCAGCAGGTTCAGCTTGCGCTTGGACATGACGGTGTACTCGAGGTTCAGACGAGAGAACTCGTACTGACGCGGGTGGCAGTCGATGGTGATGTTGTCCAGCACCCAGTCGTACAGGCGACGGTTGTCCTGGAACTCCAGCGTACAGATGGAGTGGGTGATCCCTTCCAGGGCGTCCGAGATGCAGTGAGTGAAGTCATACATGGGGTAGATGCACCACTTGTCACCGGTCTGGTGGTGGTGGGCAAACTTGATGCGATAGATGACGGGGTCACGCATCACCATGAAAGGGGAAGCCATGTCGATCTTGGCGCGCAGGCAGGCGGTGCCTTCGGCAAACTCGCCGTTCTTCATCTTCTCGAACAGGGCCAGGTTCTCTTCCACGCTGCGATCGCGGAACGGGCTGTTCTTGCCCGGCGCGGTCAGGGTACCGCGGTATTCGCGCATCTGCTCGGCAGAGAGCTCGTCCACGTAGGCCAGCCCCTTCTCGATGAGCTCGATGGCATAGCCGTGCAGCTTGTCGAAATAGTCGGAGGAGTAGCAGATCTCGCCGTTCCACTGGAAGCCGAGCCACTGCACGTCCTGCTTGATGGACTCAACGTACTCGATATCTTCCTTCACCGGGTTGGTGTCGTCGAAGCGCAGGTTGCACTGGCCCTGGTAGTCGCGGGCGATGCCGAAGTTCAGGCAGATGGACTTGGCGTGACCGATATGGAGATAACCGTTCGGCTCGGGCGGAAAACGGGTATGCACGCTCTTGTGCTTACCGCTGGCCAGATCTTCATCAATGATCTGACGAATAAAGTTAGTAGAATTGAGAGACGCAGCCATTAGCAATACCTCAAAGGTGATAGTTCTGATAGAATAAAGGTAACTTATATTGCTTTATCCATCCAATAAAAGCTAATGATCTACGAAAAGATCACTTTACTCAACAAGAACAGACACCTATCACGCCTCTATTATGTAGAGCATTTGTTACAAAAGTGTCTCTACTATTTTTTCTAAACTTTTAATATACAATTTATCATTAGATAAAGTGTATACATATATGTTGTTTTTATTTAACCATTCAAAGTCACTTTTAAATGACTCCTTACAAGCTATATCCAAATATAATTTTCCATTTGTTCGGGGGCGTTCTAATATCATCAAAAAATATAAATAAAACATAAATGGATTATGTGCCAATATAAACCTATATCTTAAATAAAAAAATGCTACAACATTATACTGTTCTTTTTTTATAGCCATCTCCATAATGAGATTTATTATGTTGATTCTATTATCTAAAAAATGATCATTTTCAGGTGATAATTTGTCTATGAAATCAACTGACATTTTAAATATTCTTTTACTTAAACAACCATTTAAAATTGAATCTCTAATATAAAAATACAACCATCTATCCTTGTAAGGTCCAGATATAACATGGGGCCTAACCAATGATATATTTCTATATAGTTTGCCATTACCCCATAATAAATTAGGTTGATAACCGTAATGTTTTAACTCAAGATTAGTAGGGAAATGGTTCACTTCCAAATCATTATTTAATATCATCTCATGAACATTACCATAATAATAACACCCAGACTTATTTCTTATTATTCTCGGTACATTTCCCCATCGACCATCTGACGAACTTAGTATTTTTACACTAAATACATCATAACAACAAGACTCAATCATTTTCTCAAATGATGCCCAGCCTTGGTGATTATATAAAAACTCCTCATCACCATCTATAAAAAATATAAATTCAGAAGTAATTATAGATAGTGCATAATTTCTTATTAGTGAAAAACTTCCCTTCCACGAATATTCGAATAGCTCCACACCATAATTATAAAAACTCCTTTTAACTATCTCTAATGTCCTGTCTGTAGAGCCAGTATCAATTACAATTACACGACTAAATCTATTAACAAGACTATTTAGGCATCTTTTAATGTATCTCTCTTCATTCTTACAAATTACAACGGCAGCAATATCAATCATTTTTATTCCCAGAGATGAACCAAGCAGGTAAAAAGCTTGGTTCATCATTTAAAACCTTACTTTTGAATCCTAGTGGTTTCCATTATTTCTATTTGTATGACTGCTACCACTTTGATATCCGCCACTACCACCTCTACTACCAATTGCACCTAATACACCACTAGTGCAAGATTCGTATTGCTTACCTAGAACAGCAAAGGCACTGTTTGACATAACAGCCCATTGTTCATGGGTATTAAGCCCTCTATTATTACCCCCATTCCCTCCTCCACTATTATTTCTTCTTCCTTCATGTGGACTTCCCATATCACTAGTTGTAGCACCTTTACTTTGCCATCCACCAGCAATTACCTCTAATTCATCCAGAGAAAGCTCTCTCATATATAAAGCACCCCATTATAATATGTGTATAAATTTGTAAAACCTTACCCAACCAAATATCATCTGGCCAGTGAAGGACAAAAGCATTACCAATATATAAAATACTAGAGGTACTGCGCCCCTTTAATAACACAATACTTCCGGAAACATCATATACTATAAAAAAACAATCCCCTCCCCCCCAGATAGGGGTATACATATAAATAAAAATGCAATATAAATAGCGACCTTTTCTTATAAGCAAGTATATAAAAAAGATATGAAATGACTAAAGATAACATTTTTATAGACAGCTTTACCACATCAGTAAAAAATAAAAACCTGGGACTTTTTGGAACAGGAGGATACAAGATATCGATATCATCCATACTGATATCAATCTTGGCCTTTATGATTATTTTATCATCATTATCTATTATATTTTTCGGTTCATACACAAGTAGAATTAATGTCCAAGGTCACATTTCTCCGAATGGAGACATAATAAATATATATGGAAACATCTCTGGTATTGTGAAGTCCATAAACGTGCACAATGGCGATGAGGTAAATAAAGGGGCAGCCCTTTTATCCATAACCAATAGCCAACTTAACACAAATAACTCTCCTTATGAATTACAAAGAGAAAATCTAATAAATAGGCTCAATCTAGTTAAAAGAAAAATCAAGATAACAAAATCCCATTTTATAAAAAAAAGCCAACACATAAAAAATGAAAAATATTTTTATGAAAAAATATTAAATTCGACTATAGATATGGTGAATGCATCCAATAAAAAAAATAATATAACTAAAGAGAATCTAGGTAGATTAGAAAAACTTTTCTACAAAAACAGTATCGCAAAAAAACAGCTGCAGGATAGCCAGCTTGAACTGTTAGATTCACAGATAACTTACAAACAATTATCTCAAAAGCAGAATGAGCTAAAATTAAAGATCCTAGAATTAGATAACAAAATTGAAGAAGCAACTTTAAGTAGAGATGAAGAAATTTTATCATTACAAGAATCACTTTCTGTAATAAGTCAAAATATCATTGAACTAGAGTCTCTCTGGAATAAAGAAATAACTTCACCAGTGAGCGGCTACATCGGCACGATAAATATAACACCAGGTCAAAACATGTCTAGCCAGCAATTACTAATGACATTAGTACCTAATGAAAAACCACTAGAAGCCACATTATACGTCACTAATAAAGCAATCGGTTTTTTAAAAGGAGGAGAAGCAGTAAAAATGAAGTTAGATCCATATCCATATCAAAAATTTGGGTATTTGACGGGGAAGATCATATCCATATCCAACACAACAATACCTCCCGAAGAAGTCAAACCATATTACCTAACAACTAAAGAGCCTGTTTATGTCGTGAAGGTTTCTTTAGATAAGCAAACCATTATTGCTTATGGTCACTCTATTAAATTAAAACCATCTATATCACTTAATGCAGATATTTACATTGATAAAAGGTACATATATGAGTGGATATTGGAACCAATACTAACTTTACAGGGAAGAATATGATGGGTATTCTGTTTCCAAGAAAGGTGCCAGTTGTAACTCAATCAGAAGTCGCAGAGTGCGGACTAGCATGTCTAAATATGCTAGCAATATATCACGGGCATCGTGTATCAATGCGCTATATGAGAGATCATTTCCCCTGTAGATCAACAGGTACGAAACTAAATGAGTTAATACATACTGCATCACAATTAGGTTTTTCTACACGAGCTATTAAATCCGAAATTAATGAGTTAAATAATATAAAGCTACCTTGTATAATACATTGGGATATGAACCATTATGTTGTATTATGTAAAATACAGCATAATGGCATTATCATAAATGATCCAGCTAGCGGCCGAAGATTAATACCTAACCCTGAGTTTCTAACCTCCTATACAGGCATTGTTCTGGAGGTCACTCCAAGAGTTGACATTGAACTAATAAAGGAGAAAAAAAAATATAGACTCTCCGCATTTTTTAGTTTCACGAAAGAAATAAAATATACTTTCTTACATATACTAATAATGTCTATCGCATTAGAGATTATTTCCATAACATCTCCAATAATAACTCAGACCATTATTGACTCTGTATTTACAACTTCAGACAAATCATTATTATCAACCATTCTAGCAGGCACATTAATAATCCTTTCAATTAATATATTGATATCATCAGCCCGCTCAATAATAATTATAAACCTCAGTTCTTTCATTAAGCTTTCTTGGTTAAATAGTTTGTTTCACCACTTAACAAAACTACCAACAAAATATTTTGATTCAAGAACGTATGGTGATATCTCATCAAGATTCAATAGCCTACACGCCATCCAGAAAACAATAACAGATTTTATTTTAACTTCTTTTTTAGATGGTACCGTTTCATTTATAACCTTAATGTTAATGTTTCTCTATAGTCCGAGCATGACGTCGATATCTCTTATTGGAATATTTACTTACACTATCGCCAGGTATTTTTGGTATTCCTATCTATATACTGAAAATGAGAATCTATTGAAACTATCAGCGGAGGAGGAGAATTATTTCATCGAGACTTTAAAAGGTATCCAGACAATAAAAACCAATAATTATCTACTTCCAAGGGAAGCTTCTTGGATGAACATAATTACTAGACAAAATAATTCATCTGTGAAACTTCAGAAAATGTCAGTTTTATATTCTGCAACAAATAATATAATAATCGGGTTAGAAGGTTCGGCAATTCTTTGGATTGGAGCAAACCAAGTTATTAACAACGAGTTTTCTATTGGTATGTACCTAGCTTTTATTGCTTACAATATTCAATTTTCATCACGAGTCAGTAGTTTGGTCGATAGTGTTATGTCATTAAAATTACTCAATCTTCATTGGCTCAGGATATCTGATATATTAGAGCAGGAACAGGAGCAGGAACATGGCCACAGAGAATCACAAGCCATTTTATGTGGTAAATCAAATATCTTAAAAGACCATGAGAAACTATCTATTGAGTTTATAAATGTTTACTTTAGGTATAATGATAACGATGAATGGATTATCCGAAATTTGAGCTTTAAAGTTTCACCATCAGAAAAGGTTGTAATCACTGGACCCAACGGTTGTGGTAAAAGCACAATATTAAAACTTATTAATAAATTATACAAACCTCAAAAAGGGAAAATATTAATAAATGATGTGGACATACAAAACTTACCAACATCAGAGCTTAGAAGTATTATTTCCAGTACATTTCAATCCGACTATATATTCTCTGGAAGTATAGTTGAAAACATCTGTCTAACGGACAGAATATATGATGAAAAAAAACTAATAGATATATCAAGATCTCTTCATATACTTGATTTTATCAATGCACTTCCTCTTGGTTTTCATACCCCTATAAATAGCATGTCAGTTTCTTTGTCTGCAGGACAACAACAGAAAATACTTCTCGCAAGAGCTCTATATCGAACCCCTAAAATACTTCTCCTAGATGAAGCAACCAGTAACCTTGATATAACAAGCGAAAAAGCCATAAATAACTATATCAGCGAAACTAACGTAACAACATTAATGGTTGCACACAGAGACGTAACTATAAATTCTGCAGATAGAATAATCACTTTAAAATAATTAAAAATAAGACATTAGTCTTACGCTGATGTCTTATTTATACAACTTTTGTACGGCGCTATCTTAGATAGACAGTTACTGCCCCCTGAACTTCCCTGGGATCCTTGCATAATTTTACCATCAACCTCACTAGATTATTTGGTCATTCTAAACATCAGCTCTACTCCCAATAAATTATGAAGCAGATTCATACTTAGGATAATGTGATATAACATCTACCTTTATTTAAAGACTTGGGCACCGTGTTGATTACTTTCAATGTCATGAAGTGCATAACGAATGGACAATCGCCTTTGCTAAAATTGTCCATCACAAATATTATCATTACCAGCTCTGCATTCGGTTTATCAGACATATCTATGCGCCCCATGAGAAAGTAAGAGTTCCCACTACCATCAACCTACATACAGGTAATATTGATTGAATTGCTCGACACAAAACCCACGAAAAAACAAACTTAAGCATTTATTAGTAATATCTATCCGCCGAATACTTTGAATCAACAAGTCTGATGCACTAGCCTCTGCATTAATATGAGCAACTCATTATTACCTACATAATCACATCCTTCTGTTAACAAAAAATACGCTTCTATTTATTACTCTATTGTCTACGGTTCATTGCCAGCCATAAAACTAAAGTTTTAGGAAAAAGATCACGATTGTAGGATTTTTTATAACTGTTCTATCCATCAGAATACGTAAAACAATCCGCCATCAAGAAGAATATATATTTAAACCATGTCCTTTACGCGTTCGAAAAAACAATATAAATATTACATTAAAAAGCATCAATAGATAACAAAACACTGTCATTTAACACCTCGACTCATGATGGCGGCTATTCTCTCTAAATTGATAGAATACTGGTAATACCAGATAACATAGCAGGAGATTTTTATCCCTACTTATATTGTCAACCCATTTTTGTGAGAAAATATTATGTGAATGCAATATATACAAAAAAACCCGCACGAGGCGGGGTTCAAGGTGATGAAAAACAAAAACAGACAATACACACACAACAAAGGCTCACACGCACAGTCAACCTTTCCCAAGCCCGATGACCATCGTCCTTGGGAAAGGCGGGTCTTGCGACCCACCTTGCGTTATGGATTGAGGGCTATCAGTTCAGCTCGGTGACGCGGCTGGTGCGCTTGCCATCGAAGCTGGTGGTGCGCAGGTAGACCTTGCCGTTGACGCTCGGCTTGGCGGCAGCGTCGTAGGCGCTCCAGCTCTTGCCATCCAGGCTGTACTGGATGGGCAGACCCGGCAGATCCACGTTCGCTTCCAACACGCCGTTCACCACCTTGGCGCCCGGTACGGAGAGGCGGTATTCCACCCCGGCCTGGTCCAGTTTCGGCAGCACGCGCTGACCCAGCACGTTGGCAAACTGGTTCCACTCCTTGTTCAGGGTGGCCTTGTTGACGAACTTGGTGGTGCCGGAGAACTCGCGGTTCTTCACGTAGTCGAGCTCGAAGCCACCCTTGTGCCAGGCACGCTCGGCCATGGAGAAGATACGCGGGTAGACCATGTACTCGTATTGCGCGTCGGTACGCACGGTTTCACTCCACTGCTGACCGGAGATCCCCTTGAACTTGACCGGATCCTGGTCACCCTTGGCCACGAAGGCGTTGCCGTCGCGGTCAACCGAGGTCTCGGCGTTCTGCGGCAGGTTTTCCGGGGCGAAGGCGAACACCTTGCGGGTGTCGTTGAAGCGGGTGGCCCAGTAGTAACCGCGCTCGGCAGGGTGTACCTCGTTCGGGAAGTCGAAGTAGAGGTAATCCGGGTTGGAGAGCACCACCTCATAGCCCTTGTGCGCCCACTTCATCGCTTCGTTGAAGCCACCCCAGTAGAGGGTTTCCCAGAAGTTGACCCGGGTCTTGTCGGTGGCGAACACGCTGGCGTCAGTGGCGTACTTCAGACCATCTTCCCACGCCTGCAGGGTGGAGAAACCGTGGCCCTTGACCATTTCGCTCACTTCCTTGGCGAAGTAGACCGGCAGCTCGGCCACGTCCTTGATCTTGCCCTCATCCACCATCTTCTGGCACATGGGGGACTTGCCGAACGGCTTGTCCTGCTTGCTGGAGTCGACGTTGCCCTTCCAGGCCACCAGATCTTCTTTCTTGGTGACGGCAGGATCCTGGTAACCACCGCCCTGCATGATGTTCTTCGCCTCGTCACCACCGTAGTGCCATGCAGTCAGCGGTTGACCGGCGGCCTGGTGCATCTGGGCCACTTCGTCCATCACCTTGGCCACAAAGGTGGCGGCGCCCGGCTGGCAGGGGTTGATGAAGGACATCTTGTCGTAGAACTGCACCGAGGTGACGTTGGAGGTATCGGCCGGGTCGGTCAGACGGAACTGGTTCGCCTCGGCCTCTTTACCTTCAGCCATCAGGCGCTTGTAGCGCGCTTCCATGGAGACCACAGCGGCACGGGCGTGGGCCGGCATGTTGATCTCGGGGATCACGGTCACGCCGCGGGCCTTGGCATAGCGCACCAGGTCGATGTAGTCGGCCTTGCTGTAGAAACCGGAACCCTGATTGTCGCTGGTCGGGCCGGAGCCCAGCTGCGGCATCAGGCACTTGGTTTCGGACTCGTCGTGGCAACGCTGGCTGCCGACGTCGGTCAGCTCCGGCAGGCCCGGGATCTCCAGACGCCAGCCTTCATCGTTGGTCAGTCCCAGATGCAGCACGTTGAGCTTCATGGCGGACATCTGATCCACCAGCTTCTTCAGGGTCTCGGGGCTTCTGAAGTGACGGGCCACGTCGGTCTGCATGCCGCGGTATTCAAAGCGCGGGGCATCCTCGACGGTCATCTGGCTCACCAGCTTGTCGTTGACTCCCAAGAGGGAGATCAGGGACTGGGCACCCCAGAAGGCACCTTCGATGTCGTGCCCCTGAATGACGGTGCCCTTCTTGCCGATGGTCATGTCGTAGCCTTCGGCCTGCTTGAGCTTGCTGCCGAGCTTGATGGTCACTGGGTAGCCGGTGTCGGAGAGGGTAACACCTAGCTTGGTCAGTTGAGCCTTCAGGGCTTCGGCGCGATCGCTCGGCAAGTCAAGGGCATTGAGCTTGATGGTGGAGAAGTCGACCTGCGGGCCGGCCTTGACCACCTGCTTCATCGGGGTCGGCAGGATCTGGTTGTCGACCTTGCCAGCCGGCAGCAAGGTGCTGGTCTGGTTGGCGGCGAAACGGGTTTCGCTGTTCATCAGGATGTTGTTGTCATCCTTGGTCCGCTTCCAGCCGTCGGCCGGCATCGGCTTCTCGTAGGTGGTGGCATCGTCGATGTTGCTCATGCTGGCCAGCACTTTCGGCTCGGCCCCTTCGCTGGCGACATACCAGTTCGGCATGATGTCAGATTCGAACAGTACCCAATACTCCACCACCAGCGGCACTTCGACCGTGGCATCCTTGGCAAAGCCCTGGAACTTCTCGGTCGGCGTCAAACGATAGAGGTCGCCGGTCAGGTGGGTGATGGTGAACTGGTCGTTGTCAACCCGCTGGATGCGACGGATGGAGGAGACATAGATGCTCCAGTCCTTGGAGGTGACGTCAGCACCGGTATTGGTCAGGTGCAGCTTGGCAACGCCGCAGCTCGCCCACTCGGAGCCCAGCGCCTGGCAGTCGAGGCCGGCGCCGGCACCGTCGTTGGTGACGACTTCATACTTGACCACCAGGTTGCTGGCGAGGGCGTCGACCACGGCTTGCTTGGCGGCATCGGCTGCAAGTGCCGGACCGGCGAAAACGGTAGACATGGCAATGGCTAACAGAGAATGTTTCAAGTTCATAACTGCTGCTCTCATTTGAAGTAAAGGTTGGATTTTCTTGGCTTTTTTTATATGGGGCCCCGAGGCGGGGCCCTTAGTTATGTCAACAATGGACTTAGACTTGAGGCGAGCTTGGCGCCCGATTAACGCAGGGCCTTCATCTCACCGGCGATGATTTCGGCCAATGGGCCCAAAATCACCTGCAGGTTCTGCTCACCGAGCTTGACCACTCCGGCCGCGCCCAGGGCTTTGAGCTTGCGCTCGTCAACGATGCTGCGATCTTTCAGGGTCAGACGCAGACGGGTGATGCAGGCATCGATGGTCACCAGGTTTTCCTGGCCGCCCAGCACTTCCAGGTATTGCTTGGCCAGCTCGGTGCGGTCGGTGGTTTGAGCCTGTACCGGTACCGCTTCGTCATCTTCACGACCCGGGGTTTTCAGGTTGAACTTGGCGATCACTGCGCGGAAGACCACGTAGTAGAGGCCGAAGAACACCAGACCCTGCGGGATCAGCATATACCAGTGGGTTGCCAGCGGGTTACGTGACTGGATAAACATGTCGACAAAACCAGCACTGAAGCCGAAGCCAGAAATCCAGTGCATGCTGGCGGCGATGAACACGGAGATACCGGTCAGGAACGCGTGGATGACGTACAGTACCGGCGCCACGAACATGAAGGAGAACTCGAGCGGCTCGGTCACCCCGGTGAAGAAGGAGGCAAAGGCGGCGGCGATCATGATAGATGCAACCTTCTCTTTGTTTTCTTTCTTGGCGGAGTGGTAGATGGCCAGTGCGGCGCCCGGCAGACCGAACATCATGATGGGGAAGAAGCCGGCCTGATACATGCCGGTCACACCCACGACAGCCTTGCCGGCGTCGATGGAGGATTGACCGCCCAGGAAGTTCGGGATGTCGTTGATGCCGGCCACGTCGAACCAGAACACGGAGTTCAGGGCGTGGTGCAGACCAATCGGGATCAGCAGACGGTTGAAGAAGGCGTAGATGCCGGCGCCGGTGGAACCCAGGTTGACGATGGATTCACCAAAGCTCACCAGACCACCGTAAATGACCGGCCAGACAGCCATCAGAACGAAGGAGAGGACGATCATCACCACGGAGGTCACGATCGGCACCAGACGACGACCGGAGAAGAAGGCCAGCGCCTTGTGCAGTTCCACACCACTGAAACGGTTGTAGAGCTCGGCCGCGATCACACCGGTCAAGATACCGATGAACTGGTTCTCAATCTTGCCAAACGCAGCAGGCACCTGGTCCAGCGGGATCTGCTGGATTTGTGATACCGCGCCCGGGCTCAGCAAGGTGGTCACCACCAGATAACCGACCAGACCGGCCAGCGCGGCAGAACCGTCTTTGTCTTTGGACATGCCATAGGCAACACCCACGGCGAACAGGATGGCCATCTTGTCGATGATGGCGGAACCCGCCTTGATCAGGAAGGCGGCCAGCGCACTGTCACCACCCCAACCATTCGGGTCAATCCAGTAGCCAACCCCCATCAGGATCGCGGCGGCAGGCAATACCGCTACCGGCACCATCAAGGCCCGGCCGATCTTTTGCAAATAACCGAGAATGTTCACGGTTCCTCTCCTTAGTTAATGTTTTTCTAGAAATTAAGTGCTTATCACGTTTGACGCATAAGCCATCAAGGCTTGATTGGCAGTCTAGGGCTTTTATTTCGCTGCGCAAATTAATAAACCTGTAATCGTGATCATTATCACCCAAACGAGATAAAGGTGGCGGATAGATGTGGCTTAGTTCGCAATCTTTATTTACGCTATAAAACAACTTAAATCCGTCCCGCTCTTCTTGCCGCCGACATCCCGGCCGCAACCCGTACAGAGGTATCTACAATGCGCCTGATCCCGTTGAAATCTGCCAGCCAAGTGGGGCTGTGGTCCGCCCGTTACATCGTTGACCGTATCAATGCGTTCAAACCCACTGCCGATCGCCCCTTCGTACTGGGCCTGCCCACTGGCGGCACTCCGCTCAACACCTACAAGCGCCTGATTGAACTGCATAAAGCCGGTGAGGTGAGCTTCCAGAACGTGGTCACCTTCAACATGGACGAGTACGTCGGCCTGCCGGAAGACCACCCCGAGAGCTACCACAGCTTCATGCACAACAACTTCTTCAGTCACATCGACATTCGCCCCGAGAACATCAACATCCTCAACGGCAACGCGCCGGATCTGGTGGCCGAGTGCAAGCGCTACGAAGAGAAGATCAAGTCCTACGGCAAGATCCACCTGTTCATGGGCGGCGTCGGCAATGACGGTCACATCGCGTTCAACGAGCCGGCCTCATCCCTCTCCTCCCGCACCCGGGTCAAGACCCTGACCGAAGACACCCGCATCGCCAACTCCCGCTTCTTCGGTGGCGACATGGAGCAGGTGCCCAAGCTGGCGCTGACCGTGGGTGTCGGCACCCTGATGGACGCCGAGGAGATCATGATTCTGGTGACCGGTCACGGCAAGGCGCAGGCCCTGCAGGCCGCGGTGGAAGGCAGCGTCAACCATATGTGGACCATCTCCACCCTGCAACTGCATCCGAAGGGAATGATGGTGTGTGACGAGCCCTCCACCATGGAGCTCAAGGTCAAGACGGTACGCTACTTCCAGCAGCTCGAAGCCGCCAACATCGGCCGTCTGTAAGGAGTCACCATGTACGCATTGACCAACTGCACCCTCTACACCGGCAGCTGCGTGCTGACCGGTTACGGGGTGGTGATCGAGGGCGACCAGATTGTCGCCATCTCCCACCAGGCCGAACTGCCGGCCGGCATCGAACAGATTGACCTCAAGGGTGCCAACCTCTGCCCCGGCTTCATAGACGTGCAGCTCAACGGCTGCGGCGGCGTCATGTTCAACGGCCACATCACCACCGAGACCCTGGCGACCATGCAGGCCGCCAACCTCAAATCCGGTACCACCAGCTTCCTGCCGACCCTGATCACCAGTCCGGATGCGGACATGAAGCAGGCCGTCGCCGTCACCCGCGACTACATGGCGGCGCACCCCAACGAAGTCCTTGGCGTGCACCTGGAAGGCCCCTACACCAACCTCAAGCGCAAGGGGATCCACCCGGCCGAGCAGATCCGCCAGCCCGCCGACGAGATGATCGACTTCTTCTGCGCCAACGCGGATGCCATCGCCAAGATCACTCTGGCGCCGGAGCGCAACAAGCCCGAGCACATCCGCCGCCTGGTGGAGGCCGGCATTCTGGTCTCCGCCGGCCATACCGCCGCCAATTACGATCAGGCCATGGCGGGCTTTGACAGCGGCATTCGCTTTGCCACCCACCTCTACAACGCCATGACCCCGACCCTGAACGGCCGCGAGCCCGGCGTGGTGGGTGCCATCTATGATCGCAAGGATGTCTACGCCGGCGTCATCGTCGACGGCCATCACGTGCACTGGGCCAACGTGCGTCTCGCGCACAAGATGCTGGGGGAACGGCTGGTGTTGGTCACCGACGCGACCGCGCCGGCAGGGGCACCGGAAGGCTTTGAGAAGTTTGATTTTTGTGGCGCAACCGTCTATTTCCGCGATGGTCAGTGCGTCGACGAGAATGGTACACTCGGCGGCTCTGCCCTCACCATGATCGAGGGGGTGGAAAATCTGGTCAAACAGGTCGGATTACCGCTCGATGAAGCACTGAGAATGGCCACCCTTTACCCTGCACGCGCCATTGGATGGGACTCACGTCTCGGTAGTATCCAGGTCGGAAAAATAGCCAACCTGACTGTCTTTGATCAGGCCTTCACGGTCTGCGGGACCGTGGTTAACGGACACTACACAACACAGTGACACTATGACTGGCGGACAAATAGCAAACGTAGATCTTATCAAGCAGGTCAACAGTGCAGCCGTGTATCGGCTCATCGACCTGCAGGGGCCCATCTCGCGGGTCAAAATTGCCGAGTTGAGTCAGCTGGCCCCGGCCAGCGTGACCAAGATCACCCGGCAACTGATCGAGCATGGCCTGATCAAGGAGACCTCGCCGCAAGCCTCCACCGGTGGACGGCGCGCCATCTCCCTGACCACCATCAAGCATCGCTTCCAGTTTGTGTCCGCCAAGCTGGGTCGCGGTTACCTGCAGCTGAGTCTCTATGATCTCGACGGCAAGGAGCTCGACCAGCATGTCACCCAGGTGACCGAGATCGAGCAACAGCCGGTGGTCGACATGCTGCTGCGGGAGATCGGTGCCTTCATCGACTCCCAGCAGGATCGCAGCCGCAACCTCATCAGCATAGCGCTGACCATGCCGGGCCTGGTCAATCCGGAATCGGGCATGGTCATCTACACCCCCAAGTACCAGATCCGCAATCTGGCGCTGGCCAAGCTGTTGGAAAACCACTTCAACCTGCCCTGCTACGTGGGTAACGACACCCGCTCGCTGGCACTGGCCGAACACTTCTTCGGCGAGTCCCGCGACTGCATGGACTCCATTCTGGTGAGTGTCCATCAGGGGGCGGGTTCTGGCATCATCACCAAGGGCAAGGTGTTCCTCGGTCAGAACCGCAACGTCGGCGAGATCGGCCACATCCAGGTCGAGCCGCTCGGCAAGCGCTGCCACTGCGGCAACTTCGGCTGTCTGGAGACCATCGCCTCCAACGAGGCCATCGTCGACAAGGTGAAGGAGCTCATCAGCCGCGGCCACCTGAGCTCGCTGCAGGAGAAGCACATCACCATCCAGGAGGTGTGCAAGGCGGCCATGGCCGGTGACGAGCTGGCCCGCAGCGTGATCGAGAACGTGGGTGAGCATCTGGGACGGGCGGTGGCCATCACGGTCAACCTGTTCAACCCGCAGAAGGTGCTGATCGCCGGCGAAATCACCGCCGCCGAGGAGATCCTGTTCCCGGCCATCCGCCGCTGCGTGGAGCACCAGTCCCTGCCGAGCTTCCACCGTGGCCTGCCCATCGTGAAGGCACGCTTCCAGAACCAGCCCACCGTCGGCGGTTTCGCGCTGGTGAAGCGGGCCCTGCTGGAGGGAGACCTGCTGCAGATCATCATGGAGCAGAAGTAGGGCCGAGGCCTTGCGAAACAACAACGGCAGCCAGTGGCTGCCGTTTTTTATTGGTCACTTTCGCCGGTTCATCCCGTCCGGCACGGCTTGAACAGATCCAGCGCGCCGTTGTAGACCTGAGTCTGCACATCCATGATCCCCAGCATGGCGCGGGGCAACAGGTTGTCGTGTCGCTCAACCTTTCTAGCCCATTCACCCCGCCCGGCACGGCTTGAACAGATCCAGCGCACCGTTGTAGACCTGGGTCTGCACATCCATGATCCCCAACATGGCGCGGGGCAACAGGTTGTCGTGCCGCTCAACCTCTCTAGCCCATTCATCCCGCCCGGCACGGCTTGAACAGATCCAGCGCGCCGTTGTAGACCTGGGTCTGCACATCCATGATCCCCAGCATGGAGTGGAACAGGTTGTCGTGGGAGAAGCGCTTGCCGGCCGCCTCCTGCTGCAGACAATCCAGATCCAGCTTGCGGTCGGCCTGCAACTGGGGGGAGAACCAGGTCATCAGCGGCACCCGGGTCTGATCGTCCGGCGCGAACTTGTAGGGGGTGCCGTGCAGGTAAAGCCCCATGGCCCCCAGGGATTCGCCGTGATCCGACAGATAAACCAGCCCCACGTTGTAATCCTGCTCCAGCGTCTTGAGCTTGTCGATGAGACGGGCCACCACCTTGTCGGTGTAGCGGATGGTGTTGTCGTAGGTGTTGACCAGCTCTTCATTGGTGCAGTTTTCGATGTCGCTGCGCGGACAGTCCGGCACGAAGGTCCGTTCACTGGCGGGATAGCGGCGATAGTAGGTCGGGCCGTGGCTGCCCATCAGGTGGAAGGCCACCAGCTTGTTGCCCTTCATCTGCGCGATCTGCCGATCCAGCCCCTCCAGCATCACCTCGTCGTAGCAGGATCCCTTCTGGCAGTACTGGGGAAAATCCTTGGCCTCGATCTCGATGGTGGGCACGTTCTTGCACACCCCCTTGCAGCCGCCGTCGTTCTCCTTCCACAGCACGGAGACACCGGCGTGCTGCAGCACATCCAGCATGCCGTCGCGAGACTGGGCCAGGGTGTCGTCATAGCCGCGTCGCGTCAGGTTGGAGAACATGCAGGGCACCGAGACCGCGGTGGCGGTGCCGCAGGAGCGCACGTTGCGAAACGAGACCATGCCCGACTCCCTCGCGGTGAAGCTGTTGGTGGCCTTGCCGTAACCGTTGAGGGAGTAGTTCTGGCTGCGCGCCGTCTCCCCCACCACCAGGAACATCAGGGTCGGCTTGCTGCCCTGCCCCACCACCCTGGCGTCCGTGCCCAGCTGCTGATACGGGATCGGGGTGGCGAACAGGATGTCGGTGGCGTAGCGATAGAGGCCGTGTACGTAGTTGGCGGGCACTATCTCCTTGCCGAGGGACTTGTTGTTGCGCCCGACCGAGGCGTAATCCTGGTAATAGAGGGCGGCTACCCCCACCAGAAACAGCAAGGAGAGGGCGATGGAGCCGAGCCGCAGGCCCAGCCCCTTGTACCAAGGACGGGGATAGTCAATCTTCACCCACAGCAGGGCCAAGGCCGGCAGCAGGCCGGTCAGCGCGAACCAGAGCAACACGGAGCCATTGAGGTAGGAGGCCGCCTCCCCGCTGTTGGTCTCGACGATGTTCTGCACCATGCTCACGTCGAAGATGACGCCGTATTTCAGCATGGCGTAGCTGACCACGGATCCCATCAGGATCAGCAGCACAAAGAAGGGCTTGAGCAGATAGCGAAAGGTAAAAGGCAGGAACACCGCATTGAGCGCGGCCAGCAGCACGAAGGGGATCGAGACGACGAAGCCCGCCTTGACGTGTTCCAGCTTGGTAAGAATGGTGTAGAAGTGGAGGAAAATGGGCCAGTTGAAGAGCAGTGCAAACAGCAGCACCAACAACAGATTCACCTTCATCACACCCAAGGTGATACGCATAACGATACTCCGACAAACCAGACAAGACAGGGGGCTTGGCAACAGCCCCTCTTTGGATCTTCCGCGCCGGAGCCCTCTTCCCGAGGTGCAGACCGGCCGTGGGCGCGAGGGCCCCGGGACGCAGGCAGGGTAGAAAACCAAACTTAAGGGAGAATTAAGGCGGGGCCTGTTCTGGCCGAAGGGCGGGTCGATGCGGGTTATACGGATGAAAAAAAACGGCAGCCGAGGCTGCCGTTTCGAGGAATATTGCCGACCTGATTACAGGGTGGCGGCAACTTCGTCGGAGATGGAACCGTTGTGGTACACCTCCTGCACGTCGTCCAGATCTTCCAGCATGTCGATGAGGCGCATCAGCTTGGGCGCGGTCTCGGCATCCAGCTCCGCTTCGGTGGAGGGGATCATGGTCACTTCGGCGCTCTCGGGTTTGAAGCCAGCGGCTTCCAGACCGTCCAGCACGGTGCCGAAGTCGTTCGGGGTGGTGTACACCTCGATGGTGCCATCTTCTTCGGTCACCACGTCGTCGGCACCCGCTTCCAGAGCGGCGTCCATCAGGGCATCTTCATCGGCGCCTACGAAGGTCAGTACACCCTTCTTGGTGAACAGGTAGGCCACGGAGCCGTCGGTACCCAGGTTGCCGCCGCACTTGCTGAAGGCGTGACGCACTTCGGCCACGGTGCGGTTGCGGTTGTCGGTCAGGCACTCCACCATGACGGCAGAGCCGGCCGGGCCGTAACCTTCATAGACGATGGTTTCGAGCTGCTCGCCGTCACCACCGCCGGCCCCACGGGCGATGGCACGGTTGATGGTGTCACGGGTCATGTTGCTGGTCAGGGCCGCCGCCACCGCCGCACGCAGGCGCGGGTTGTTGGCCGGGTCGGCATCACCGAGACGCGCGGAGGTGGTGATTTCGCGGATCAGCTTGGTGAAGATCTTGCCGCGCTTGGCGTCTTGCGCCGCCTTGCGGTGTTTGATGTTGGCCCATTTACTGTGACCTGCCATAGGGACTCTCCGTTATAGTTTGAAATTTCAGTAACACAGGTTGCGACTACCCGGGGAAACGGGAAAGGCCGCATTGCTGCGGCCCTGGTTGCCGATAAAGGCTTATTCGTCACCCTTGACGGTGGTCGCAATCGCCAGCTCGCCCAGCTGGGTCGGGTTGGCAAAACTGGGGGCGTCGGTCATCAGACAGGCGGCCGCCGTGGTTTTCGGGAAGGCAATCACGTCCCGAATGTTCTCGGTACCGGTCAGCAGCATGCTGAGGCGGTCCAGGCCGAAGGCCAGGCCGGCGTGCGGCGGGGTACCGTATTTGAGGGCATCCAGCAGGAAGCCGAACTTCAGGCGCTGCTCGGCCGGGGTAATACCCAGGATGTCGAACACGGTGGCCTGCATCTCGCTGTTGTGGATACGGACAGAACCGCCACCCACTTCGTAGCCGTTGATCACCATGTCGTAGGCGTTGGCGTAAGCGCCTACCGGGTTGGCTTTCAGCTGCTCCGGGCTCAGGCCGCTCGGCGCGGTGAACGGGTGGTGCATGGCAGCCAGACCGCCTTCACCATCCTCTTCGAACATCGGGAAGTCGATGACCCACAGCGGCTTCCAGCTGTTCTCCAGCAGACCCAGATCGCGGCCCACTTTCAAGCGCAGGGCTCCCATGGCATCGCACACCACTTTCTTGGAGTCAGCGCCGAAGAAGATGATGTCGCCATCCATCGCACCGGTGCGGGTCAGGATCTCGCGCACGATGGCGTCGGAGAGGAACTTGGCCACCGGGGACTGCACGCCTTCGATGCCGTTGGCGGCTTCGTTGACCTTCATCCAGGCCAGGCCCTTGGCACCGTAGATGCCGACGAACTTGGTGTATTCGTCGATCTGCTTGCGAGAGAGCTCGGCGCCGCCCGGTACTTTCAGGGCAGCCACGCGGCCTTTCGGATCGTTGGCGGGGCCGGCGAACACGGCGAACTCGACCGCGGTCAGCAGATCTGCCACATCCACCAGCTCCATCGGCAGGCGCAGGTCCGGCTTGTCGGAGCCGTAGCGACGCATGGCTTCGTCGAAGGTCATGATCGGGAAGTCGCCCAGATCCACGTTCAGGATGTGCAGCCACAGTTTGCGGATCATCTCTTCCATGATTTCACGCACTTGCGGTGCGGTCATGAAGGAGGTCTCCACGTCGATCTGGGTGAATTCCGGCTGACGGTCGGCACGCAGGTCTTCGTCACGGAAGCACTTGACGATCTGGTAGTAACGGTCGAAGCCGGACATCATCAGCAGCTGCTTGAACAGCTGGGGGGACTGCGGCAGAGCGTAGAACTTGCCCTTGTGCACGCGGCTCGGCACCAGATAGTCACGGGCCCCTTCCGGGGTGGCCTTGGTCAGCATCGGGGTCTCGATGTCGAGGAAGCCGTGCTCGTCCATGAAGCGACGCACGAAGGCACTGGCCTTGGCGCGGGTTTTCAGGTACTTGGCCATCTCGGGGCGACGCAGATCCAGGTAGCGATACTTGAGGCTCACCTCTTCGCTGTTGACCTGGTTGAAGTCCAGCGGCAACGGCTCGGCACGGTTGATGATGGTGAGCTCGTGGGCAAACACCTCGATGGCACCGGTGGCCATGTCGCTGTTGCGCTGGGAGTCGGGACGGGTGCGCACCACACCGGAGACCTGAATGCAGAACTCGCCGCGCAGTTCGGAGGCCAGGGCGAAGGCGTCCGGTTTGTCCGGATCGAAGAACACCTGGACGATGCCCTCGCGGTCACGCATGTCGATAAAGATGAGGCCGCCCAGATCGCGACGACGATGGACCCAACCGCACAATGTAATGGTCTGCCCTGCATGGGCCTCATTGACCTGTCCGCAATAGATAGAGCGCATGGACTTCTTCCTTCGAAATTGTAGAGAGACGGTTAACCTGGGTCGCCGGGCACGACTGGCAAGCACCGTCTGTCTCACAGCTGGCCAGATCCTGCTTCTTGCCCGGTTTGAAATCTGTCTCGTACCGTCCGACCGCCGGGATCGGACACCTGCCGCCGATATCGGCTCGACCAGAGGCGGCTGGCAAGCTGCCGGGTTGTCGGGCGGAGGGCATCGGCAAGCGATTGTTGTTTGGCCGCATCATGGCCGCTGCCGTCGTCACAATATGCGTACAGCGGCGTGAGTCACAACAAATTGGCAAACAAAAGGGCTGGCATTATAGAGGAAAACCCCCATTTGGGTAAAATGGCCAGCAGCCTCCTTTGCCCTGTTTTTTACATCCCGGGGCAAAAAAAGGGGAAAATCGAGACAAACCCGCAGACAGGATCCCTCATGAGCCTCTTTTTGGGCCTGCCACAATGGTCGCACCCGGCCTGGCCCGGTCACTTGCTGGGGGTGGGCGCCAAGCCCGCCGAGCACCTCGCCCACTATGCCCGGGTCTTCAACACGGTGGAAGGCAATACCACCTTCTACGCCTCGCCGACCCCCGACACGGTCCGGCGCTGGGCCGATGCGGTGCCAGCGGGCTTTCGTTTCAGCTTCAAGTTTCCGCAAACCATCAGTCACCAGAGCGATCTGGTGAGCGCCGACAAGCAAGTAAGCGACTTTATCCGCCTGCTGGCCCCCCTGCATGACAAGCTGGGGCTGCTCAAGCTGCAGCTGCCTGCCCGCTTTGGACCCGACGGTCTTCCTCGCCTGGCGGCCTTCTTCGAACGGCTGCCACCTGCATTTCGCTATGCCCTCGAGGTGCGCCACCCCGATTTCTTCGCCAAGGGCGAGGCGGAGCGGCAGTTGAACCGGCTGCTGATGGAGAGAGGTATCAACCGCATCATGCTCGACAGCCGGCCGCTCTTCTCGGTGCCCGCCACCACGGCGGCCATGATCGATGCCCAGGGCAAGAAACCAAGGCTGCCGGTGCACCTGCTGGCCACCGCCGATGCCCCCGTGGTGCGGCTCATCGGCCTGCCACATCCCGAGGACAACCACCCCTTCCTGCCAGGTTGGCTCCCTCACTGGCGTCAGTGGTTGGCGGAGGGAAAAGACCTATACCTCTTTATACATACTGCCGACAACGCCCAGGCCCCCGAACTGGCCCGTCAGGTGGCCCGCCTGCTGGGGCAGGAGATGGCCCCTTGGCCGGGGGAAAACGATCGCGCGCGCCAGGGCGTGCTGCCCTTTTGAGCGGCGCTTTCGCCGCCCCCGCTTCGGCGCGAAAAAAAGCCGTTTTTTTCTGATCTGACGGGGCTTGGCGTCAAGACAAACGGCCGCCTTTCCTCTACACTAGCGCCCCATGCAAGGACCCGGTCTGCCCGCCCATCGCACTTCGTTGCAGGCGAGCATCCGGCTCCGGTAACAGGGCCCCGACGCCCCTTGACGACAACCGCTTGTCGCCCAGGGCGCAGCCCATCAAAAGGACCAGGATGATGGTCCATTGC
The DNA here is from genome assembly GCF_040907935.1 of Aeromonas sp. s2. Taxonomy (NCBI): domain Bacteria; kingdom Pseudomonadati; phylum Pseudomonadota; class Gammaproteobacteria; order Aeromonadales; family Aeromonadaceae; genus Aeromonas; species Aeromonas sp. s2. The sequence goes on from NZ_JBFOCR010000009.1 coordinate 329,817, forward strand.
GAACGGAAGCGGCCCGATGGATCTCAAGGCCCGCCACCCCGTTCGTGAACCGGTGACGACACGACCCGGACGGGTGTCACCCAACGATTCAATTGAACAAAACAGTCGGTTCGCGCACCGGCTGTCAGGTTGCGCCAGCATGCACGATCAGATTTTTGCCGCCCCCATCGCCCGATTGGGGGATTTTTGCTTTGACGAACAGGTCGTCGATGTCTTTCCCGACATGATCCAGCGCTCGGTGCCGGGTTACAGCAACATCATCTCCGCCATCGGCATGATGGCCGCCCGCTACGCCCAGCCCGAGAGCCGACTCTACGATCTCGGCTGCTCCCTGGGTGCCGCCACCCAGGCGATGCGTCGCCATGTTGCCCAGCCCGGCTGCCGCATCACGGCGGTGGATCTCTCCCACCCCATGATAGAGCGGGCGCGTGCCCACCTCTCAGGCTTCAAGTCCGAGGTGCCGGTGGAGCTCATCGAGGCGGACATCTGCGACATCGAGATTGAGAACGCCTCCGTGGTGGTGCTCAACTTCACTCTGCAGTTCGTCGCGCCCGAGAAACGGGCCGCCCTCATCCAGCGCATCTTTGACGGCCTGCGCCCGGGCGGGATCCTGATCCTGAGCGAGAAGTTCCGCTTCGAGGACGAGCAGGTCAACGAGCTGCTCATCGACCTGCACCTCGACTTCAAGCGCGCCAACGGTTACAGCGAGCTGGAGATCAGCCAGAAACGCACCGCCCTTGAGAACGTGATGCGCACCGACAGCCTGCCGGTGCATCAGGCCCGCCTGCGGGAGGCCGGCTTCGCCCATCAGGATCTCTGGTTCCAGTGCTTCAACTTCGGCTCCATGATCGCCATCAAATCGAGCGAGCCTGCCCAGCCATGATCGACTTTGCCAATTTCTATCAGCTGATCGCCAAGAACCGGCTGAGCCACTGGCTGCACACCCTGCCCGCCCAGCTGCACGCCTGGCAACATGACAACCAGCACGGCGATCTGCCGCGCTGGAACCGTGCCCTCAACAAGCTGCCGCAGGTGGCCCCCGGCCACGTCGAGCTGACCAGCCGGGTCGAAATCGGCTCGGCCGAGAGCCTCGGCGAAGGGGAGCGCAAGAAGGTGGAGAGCCTGCTGCGCCACTTCATGCCCTGGCGCAAGGGCCCGTTCACGGTGCACGGCATCCACATCGACACCGAGTGGCGCTCCGACTGGAAGTGGGATCGGGTGCTGCCCCACATCAGCCCGCTTGCCGGCCGTTACGTGCTGGACGTGGGCTGCGGCAGCGGCTATCACCTCTGGCGCATGGTGGGCGAAGGGGCCAAGCTGGCGGTCGGCATCGATCCGAGCCCGCTGTTCTTGTGCCAGTTCGAGGCTATTCGTCACTTCGCCGGCAACGACCAGCGCGCCCACCTGCTGCCGCTCGGCATTCAGGAGCTGCCGGAGCTGCGGGCGTTCGACACCGTCTTCTCCATGGGGGTGCTCTATCACCGCAAGTCTCCCATCGAGCACATCGAACAGCTGCGCAACCAGTTGAAAGACGACGGTGAGCTGGTGCTGGAGACCCTGGTGATCGACGGCGGCGTCAACGACGTGCTGATGCCCACCGATCGCTACGGCAAGATGCGCAACGTCTGGTTCATTCCTTCCAGCGCGGCACTCAAGCTGTGGGTCGAGCGCTGCGGGTTCACCGATGTGCGGATAGTCGACGAGAATATGACCAGCACGGACGAACAGCGTCGTACCGACTGGATGATTAATGAATCCCTGAGTGATTATCTGGATCCAGCCAATCCGGCACTCACGGTAGAAGGACACCCGGCACCCAAACGTGCCGTACTGATTGCCAGAAAGGCCAAAGACTAGCCGATGGCCGCGGTGGAAGTTACACTGACCCAATTCCAGGAAGCACAGTTAAATGAATGACATGAAAAGCAAATTAAAAGGAATGACCCTGCTCTCCCTGCTCAGTCTCGGCGGGTGTGTCACGATGGAAAAAGCGCCCCCGGTACCTACCCTGACGCTGGCCGAGCTTCGCAACGAGATCAATCTGAGCGAGCAGCGCCTGCAAACATCCATGGAACAGCAACAGAAGCAGTATGTGCAGCAACAGCACCTGCTGGTTCAGCTCAACACTGATGTCAACAACATGAAAGAGTCCGTGAACAAAGTCGGCAGCAAGCTGGAACACCTGCCGCCCGAGCCGCCCAAACCCATGGCGATCCCGACCGAGAAGTGCCAGGCCCCGAGCCAGGGTCACACCGTTGACGGCAAGCTGCTGGTCGGCGAGGCGGAGTGGATCTGGGTTGACGCCGCCAACGACGCCTTCCAGGCGCGGGTCGATACCGGTGCCACCACCTCCTCCATCAGCGCCCAGGACATCACCATCTTCGAGCGCAACGGCAAGAACTGGGTGCGTTTCTTCCTGAGCCATCAGGAGATGGACGACAAGATCCAGATTGAAGCGCCGCTGGTGCGCCACGTGCGGGTGCGTCAGGCCTCCGCCGACGATCTCGACCGCCGCCCTGTGGTACGCCTCGCCGTACGTATCGGCGACATGACCGAGAAGGCCGAATTTACCCTGAAAGATCGCAGCGACATGGCCTTCCCCGTGCTGCTGGGTCGTGAATTCCTGAAAGACATCGCCGTGGTTGATGTGGCCCGCGAATATATCCAACCAAAACCCAAGCTCAAGGATGTGAAATAATCCATGGTTTCCCGTAAGCCGTTCTATTTGCTGGTTGCCCTGCTGTACATTGTCGGCCTGGGGATGACGTTCTATCACCACATCGCGCTGGACGTACCGCTCACGCCGGGTGAAAAACGCCAGATCTGGTCCATCGAAGCCAAGCTGGAGTTCGAGGCCACCGGCGAGCCGGTGATCGCCTCCCTGGCCATTCCGGGCACCCAGCCCGGTTTCACCCTGATGAACGAGAACGCCGCGAGCCCGGGTTACGGCCTCTCCTTCGTCGAGAAGGATGGCGATGCCCGCGCCGAGTGGTCGATCCGCACCGCCTCCGGCCGCCAGGAGCTCTACTACCGCGTCGACATGATGGCCGATGCCCACGCCAAGCCGGCTGCCAATCCGCAGCCGCCGGCCATCGAGAAGCAGATCGAGAGCGAGCCCTACGCCACCGCCATGCAGCAGATCCTGGAGCGTGCCCAGGAGCGTTCCGCCGATGGCTACACCCTGACGCGCGAGATCATCAAGGAGATCGAGAAGCAGGAGCAGAACGCCGAGCTGCTGAAGAAGCACAAGAGCCGCGCCAACCTGATCGCCGAGCTGCTCAACAACGCCGACGTACCGGCCCGGGTCGTCCATGCCCTGAGCCTGGAAGACGGTCGCCGTCGTCAGGAGCTGGTGGATTACCTGCAGGTGTTCAACAGCCCGACCGACTACAAGCTGTTCAACCCGCAAACCGGTGAACAGGGCCGCCCGGCCAACCTGCTGCTGTGGGAGTACAACTCCGGTGCCCTGCTGGACGTGACCGGTGGCCACAACTCCAAGGTGAGCTTCTCGATGATCGCGCAGGAGCAGCCGGTGAGCGTGGCGCTGGCCCAGAAGTTTGAAAAATCGGAGATGATGAACTTCTCCATCCACAGCCTGCCGCTGGAAGAGCAGACCCTGTTCAAGGGCCTGCTGCTGATCCCCATCGGCGTGCTGATGGTGGTGTTCCTGCGGGTCATCGTCGGCATCAAGACCTCGGGTACCTTCATGCCGGTGCTGATCGCGGTCGCCTTCATCCAGACCCAGCTGATCACAGGTCTGGTGGGCTTCCTGCTCATCGTCGGCACGGGTCTGGTGATCCGCTCCTACCTGTCGCGGCTCAACCTGCTGCTGGTGGCGCGGATATCGGCCATCATCATCATGGTGATCTCGATGATCGGCATCTTCTCGGCGTTCGCCTTCAAGCTGGGGCTGACCGACGGCATGAAGATCACCTTCTTCCCGATGATCATCCTCTCCTGGACCATCGAGCGGATGTCCATCCTGTGGGAAGAAGAGGGTCCGAAAGAGGTGTTCCGCCAGGGCGGCGGCTCCCTGCTGGTGGCCATCATCGCCTACCTGGCCATGGACAACGAACTGATCCGCCACCTCACCTTCAACTTCCTCGGTCTGCAGCTGGTGCTGATGGCGACCGTGCTGTTGATGGGTAACTACACCGGCTACAAGCTGAGCGAACTCAAGCGCTTCAAGCCGCTGGTGGACGAGATGCGCTCCGGTGCCACCCCGGGTAAGGACAAGTAACAGATGTGGTTCTGGGAAAAGTACACCACCCCGTGGAGCCTGTCTCAGTCAGGCATCCTCGGCATGAACAAGCGCAACCACTCCTACATCAGCCGCTACAATCCGCGCAGCCTCTATCCGCTGGTGGATGACAAGCTGCAGACCAAGCGCATCGCGCTGGATGCGGGGGTGACGGTGCCGGAACTGATCGGCACCATCCGTGCCCAGCACGACGTGAGCCGCATCACCGAGCTGGTGAAGGATTGGCCGGGCTTCTGCATCAAGCCGGCGCGCGGCTCCGGCGGCAAGGGGATCCTGGTGATCCTGCGCCAGGAGGACGGCCTCTTCTACAAGCCGAACGGCAGTGCCAGCAACGGCCAGGATCTGGAGCGTCATGTCTCCAACATCCTGGCGGGGCTCTACTCATTGGGTGGCAAGCCTGACGTGGCGCTGGTGGAAGGGCTCATCAACTTCGATGACGTGTTCGACGGCTACTCGTTTGAAGGGGTCCCCGATGCCCGGGTGATCATCTTCAAGGGCTTCCCGGTGATGGCCATGATGCGCCTCTCCACCGCCGCCTCCGACGGCAAGGCGAACCTGCACCAGGGCGCCGTGGGGGTGGGTCTGTGCCTGCGCACCGGCCGCGCCCTGCGGGCAGTGCAGTTTGGCAATCCGCTGCGTCACCATCCGGATACCGGCCTCGATCTGTACGATCTCAAGGTGCCCCACTGGGACACCCTGCTGACCCTGGCGGCCTCCTGCTACGAGATGTCGGGCCTCGGCTACATCGGGACCGACATGGTGCTGGACAAGTTCCGCGGCCCCATGCTGCTGGAGCTCAACGCCCGTCCTGGCCTCGCCATCCAGATCGCCAACGGCCGCGGCCTGGTGCCCAACCTCAAGACCATCGAGAAGCTGGGCCAGGTGAAGATGAACGTGGAGCAGCGGGTCAACTTCGCCAAGGATCACTTCGGTATCTTTGACGAGTAGTCCGGAGCTGGATGACAAAAGCGCGCCAAAGGGCGCGCTTTTTTATGCCTGCCGTTTATCGGCACGTAGCCGGCAACGGCAATCCTGCTGAGCAAGCGTTGCTGGACAAGGGTTGCTGGACAAGGGTTGCTGGCCAACATTGTGAAACGAGAGTGCCGAATTACGGCCATAAAAAAACCGATGCCTGGGCATCGGTTTTTCATTATCCGGTGTACCGACCCGATTACAGGGAAGCGGCATTCTCGGACAGGTACTTGGCAACGCCGTCCGGAGAGGCGGTCATGCCCTTTTTGCCTTTTTCCCACTGAGCCGGGCACACTTCGCCGTGCTCTTCGTGGAACTGCAGGGCATCGACCATGCGCAGCATCTCGTCGATGTTGCGGCCCAGCGGCAGATCGTTGACAACCTGGTGACGAACGACACCGTTCTTGTCGATCAGGAAGGAGCCACGGAATGCCACACCGGCTTCCGGATGTTCAACGTCATAGGCTTTGCAGATCTCGTGCTTGATGTCGGCAACCAGCGGGTACTTGACCGGGCCGATGCCGCCGTCTTCGATCTTGGTGTTACGCCAGGCGTTGTGGGAGAACTCGGAATCGATGGAAACACCGATCACTTCCACGCCACGCTTGTTGAACTCTTCCAGACGGTGATCGAAGGCAATCAGCTCGGACGGGCAGACGAAGGTGAAATCGAGCGGATAGAAGAACAGGACGGCTGCCTTGCCCTTGATGTGGGATGCCAGGTTGAAGGAGTCAACGATCTGGCCATTGCCCAGAACGGCAGCAGCGGTGAAATCGGGTGCGGGACGGCCTACCAATACCATATTCAATTCCTCTTTATGTGAAGTGAACAATCCTGTCAGGATTGGGCTACCTAGAGCCAAGTCCGTCTAATTAAAGCGACAAACTATAACCCCGATGGTAGATTAGTTAAATCAAATTAAATAGATAGCATTAATCGGGTTTTCCTATGCAACGTTGGCCCAGCCTGAAACAGCTGCAATATCTGGTCGCTCTCGACGAGCACAAGAACTTCAACCGCGCCGCCAAGGCCTGTCATGTCAGCCAGTCGACCCTGAGTACCGGGATCCAGACCCTGGAGGACATGATGAACCTGCAACTGGTGGAGCGGGACCACAAGAGCTTCATTATGACCCCGGTCGGCATGGAAATCGTCGAGCGGGCTCGCAATTTGCTCTCCGATGCGCGGGATCTGATGGAACTCGGCCAGCATCAGGGGGGCGTCATGCACGGCACGGTGCGCCTCGGCTGCATTCCCACCATAGCCCCCTTCCTGCTCAGCAAGCTGCTGCAAGAGTGCGGCAAAACCTATCCTGAGCTGGAATTGTTGCTGCGTGAAGACACCACCACCAACCTGCTCAAGCAGCTGGAGCAGGGCCAGCTCGACCTGCTGATCCTGGCGCTGCCGGTGGAGATCGGCGGTTTTCACTGCAAGACGGTCGGCCAGGACCCCTTCCACATGGTGATGCCCGCCAGCATGGCGGCCAGCCTGCACACCCCGTTCGACTACAAGGAGCTGCCCAACCAGAGCATCTTCCTGCTGGAGCGGGAACACTGCCTCACCGAACACGCGGTGAGCGCCTGCCGGCTGCGGGACAAGAGCAAGATCAACCCGTTTGCCGCCACCAGCCTGCACACCCTGGTGCAGATGGTCGGCGCCGGGCTCGGCACCACCTTCCTGCCGCAGATGGCCATCGATGCGGGCATCCTCGACAACACGGATCTGGTGGCCATTCCGCTGCCGGGAGAACATCCCTATCGCGAGATCGGGCTGGTGTGGCGCCCCAGCACCACCCGGGTGCAGACCTTCTACAAGCTGGCGGAGCTGCTCGCCCCGCTCATCGACAACAAGGGCTGAAGCTCACTCCCATAAAAAACGCCGGCACATGCCGGCGTTGTTGTCATGGGCGCAAGGCCCTGCTCTGTCAGTGGCTGGCCGGTGGCCCGAAGATGCGGGTGTAGGAGGTCAGGGTCCGTACGCTCACATTCTGCGGATTGCCGTTCTCGTCGTAGAGCCCCAGCACCCCGCTCTGCTTGTCGTGACCCAGCAACTGATGGGCACTCAGGTTGCTGAGCGCATCGCTGTCCGCTTTCCACTCCCAGCGCTGGCCCAGGCTGAGGCTGCAGCTCTGCAGCTGGCCGAGGTTGTTGCCGTCCAGGCAGCGGCGGGTATCCTGCGCGCTGACATAGCGGCCGTACTGGTCATAGATGAAGGACTGGGCGGCGGAGGTCTCGTCACAGGTCACCGCGCTCAGACCGTGGTTGGCATCCTCGCTCAGGCAGCGGTTGTCAAAGCCCCCCAGCTGCAGGTTGACCGGGCGACCGCCGGTAAACACCGGGTGGTTCCAGTCCACCTTGAAGCTGGTGGAGGCCGTCACCCGTCTGCGCTTGTCGGTATCCTCGAAGCCCTGGAAGGAGACATGGGCCCCCACCACGTAGTAGTGCTTGTAGATGCCGGTGTAGATGGGGCGGATGTTGACCGAGGAGTCGATCTTGAACTCGGTGCTCCCCGTCTCGTCCGGCGCTGCCTTGTAGATGACGTCCAGATTCGGCACGAACCCCTTGTAGCTGAGCGGCTGGATGCGGTTGTGGTCCACGTCGTAGCCCATGCCCCAGACGGTGGCCGTCTTGGAGGAGAGCAGGGACTCCGCGGTCGCGTATTGATCGCGCACCCAGCTGAAACTCACCTTCTGGGCGCTCGGCGCCGAGCGTTCGACCCGGTAATCCTGGGTGTTGTAGGCGAGCTGGCGCTGCTGGCTGAACTTGGCCGAGGCCTCCAGCTTGGCCTTGGGCCCATCCTTGTTCACCTCGACCCCGCCGGTGACCCCCACCTCGAAGCCCGAGATCTCGCGATGCTCATACTTGCTGTTGAGGTTGGTCGGCAGGCTCTTGAGCACCGCCGCCTTGGTGTTGGACGCCTCGATGCTGAAGCGATAATCCTGAGCGATGGCATCGGTGGCATAGTCGCGGGCCCAGCCGTCCAGCAGCAGGTAGTCCGCGATGTTCTCGCTCCAGCTGAGATCCTCGTTGAGCTGGATGCCGGCACCGGCCGACTCTTCGTCCAGCGAGATCCGCACTATCTTGGCATCCGGCGTGGCGGAACCGGTGTTGCCAAATTGCAGGGAGCGCTCCAGGTTGACCCGGTAGACCAGCGAGATGTTCGGCGAATCGCAGAACAACCGATCACCCCGATTCCAGGTGCGCGAGCGCGGGAAGGTGCACTCGGCATCGCTGATCTTGCGGTTGACGTTGAGGTAGAAGGCCACGTGGGGCAGACCGGCCTCGGCGGCAGGCGGCTGGGTCAGCGAGCGCTTGTGGCGTTTGCCCTGCCCTTCCAGGCTGTCGACCCGCTCCATCACCTGATAGAAGGCCGGGTCATCGACGCCCCCCAGCGGGGTGAACAGCAACTCCCCCTTGTAGCCGGACACCAATACCCAGTCAGCATCAAAAGAGATGCCGGCCAGCTGCTCCATGGCCTTTCTGGCCTGCTGCCGCTCAGCCTTGTCGGTGACGGCGCTGAAATCGATGAACAGGCGCTCGCCCCGTTCCAGTACCCGCTCGCGCAGCTGATCCCGGGTCATCAGCGACGTCGCCCCCTGCCCCTTCAGCCAGACGTCGGCATTGAGGTAAATCAGTCCCTGTTCGGATTGCAGGCTGGCCAGCATGGCGGTGCCCTGGTCGGTACGCTCGCCAATATCTTCGGCCTGCACGCTGCCAGCCAACAAGGCCAGCGCGAGCAGACTGAGAGCGGGAGCTTGCGTGATGAATTTGCGTGGTTTTTTGTTTTTCATTGTTATCTCCTTGTCGAATCACGCCAAGCTATTTAAACAGCGAACAAATATGGCATAAGCATATTATTCACGGTTATATTTCGGGGCGTTATTCTGCTTGTCTGTCATGACATTCATTATTTTCGCCGTGAATTAACAGCGGATTGGCGAAGGTATTTATGGTTGACAGAACAAGGATCGCGAAGCGATCTAAGGTGGACGATTCGGCATGCGCCGATGCTATTACACGGGAGTCGCGATCTGATGGCGATCTTCCCTCAAGGCCGCCTGACTGCGCCTTGAACCTCGCATGGTACCCATTGGCTTTAACGTAGCGCTCATCGGCCTGAACGATGGCACAACAGCCAGATGCCGCAGGCATCCTGGTGCGAGGGAACACTCACTGCTACGGACCGGATATCATGGGGCGGCCCTCCTCTGTCTGGTGATATTGCCAGCCAACGCCAGTCATTGACTGAATATTATTATGTGAACCAGTTGCGGGAATATACCCAGAAATATCTTGTTTTTTGCCGTCATATTGGCGGTGAAAATGGCGGGGTCCCTTGCCATTTATTTCATGGCGTCATCATAACGAATTAGCCCTGAGACAGAACGTGACACAGATCACGGGGTGACGTCAACAAGGTTAATTATCATTTCATTGTCAGGCTGATTGGAATAACTACTTTAATATTGAAATACTCATTCAAGATAATCAGAAAATATTATTCAAATGAATACAAACAATATTATAAGCCTCTCCATTTGCGCCTCTTTTGAGGTAGCAACAGGTGGTTTCTTGCAAGCAAGGCTATGTTCGAGCCCCAAACCCCGTTTATGATGGAGAGGTTGTCGTCTCGAAGGAGCCCCCATGGATTGCAAGTTGCTGCTGCCCCTGCTGGCCCTGTTGCTGGCTGCCTGTTCCAGCACGCCCGAGCCTGCCCCACCGCGCCAGCAGAGCAGCGCCTTTGAAGGCTTTTATCAGCAGTGGCGCGGCGTCCCTTATCGCATGGGCGGTTCGGATCGGGCCGGCCTCGACTGCTCCGCCTTCACCCAGCTCGCCTATCAGCAGGTGATGGGTTTCAACCTGCCCAGAACCACCGAATCCCAGGCCAACCTGGGCCGGCCGGTCGATCGCTACCGGCTGCAGCACGGCGATCTGGTCTTCTTCAAGACCGGCTGGCAGCAATACCACGTCGGCGTCTACACCGGCGGCGGGGAGTTCATCCACGCCTCCACCAGCAAGGGGGTGATCCGCTCGCGCCTCGACAACGTCTACTGGAACAGCCGCTACTGGCAGGCGCGCCGCCTGACCCAGTGACAGCAACAACAGAACAGGGCCCACGACGGGCCCTGTTCTGTTGTTGATTCAACGGATGGTTCAGTGCTTGCGATGCCAGCGCGGCGAGGTGGCCCTCTCCCCCCAGGGGGTGACACAAGGCAGCAGCGCCCCTTCTATCACCTTGTCGCTGCCGGCCAGGGCTTCCGCAATCTTCTCGTGCAGCACCCGCAGCAGGCGCCCCTCCTGTTCGGCCAGGGAGTAACCCGCGGCAAAAAATTCGCGCTGATGCTGCAGCGCCAGCTTCTGGGCAAACTCATAGGTGTTGAAACAATCCGGCATCCGCTCGACCACATCCTCGAGGCGGGCCAACAAGCTGTTCAGTTCCCTGGTCATCGTGCTCTCTCCTTGTCGATTGATAGCCAAAACTACCCCTTATTGGATAATTCACCAACCCTGGATCCACGAAAATGTGGTAGCCAGCACAGTCGCCGGGTGAATCACCCGCGCACCATACCAAACCAGCGCACCGAACTTTACATTTGATTAACACACAGCTAGATTTAGACCGACCAATCAGTCGGTCCATTTATCAGCGGGGTATGCCATGGAAGCGATGCTGTTGCAGGAGGCCGCCGACAAGTTGTCGCTCCCGGCCAGACTGGCCAAACTCAGAGAGGCCTGTCAGCAAAATCCCATGCCGAGCCTGAGCGAGCGCAGAGCCCATCTCAGCCAGCTCAAGCGCGCCCTGCTCGCCCACAAGCAACCGCTGTGCGACGCCCTGGCCAAAGACTATGGCCAGCGCAGTGACTACGACAGCATGATTGCCGACATCCTCCCCTGCGTCATGCAGATCAACTACACCCAGAAACGGATCAAGCGCTGGATGCGCCCGCACCGCCGCCACACCGGCCTGCTGCTGGCGCCGGCCCGGGTGGAGGTGTTCTATCAGCCGCTCGGAGTGGTCGGCATCATAGTGCCCTGGAACTTTCCGGTGATGCTGAGCCTCGGCCCCCTCATCAGCGCCATCGCCGCCGGCAACCGCGCCATGCTGAAGCTCTCCGAGTTCACCCCCCACACCAACCGGGTGCTGCGCGAGCTGTTGGATGGCGTCTTCGACGAGCGCGAGGTAATGGTGATTGAAGGCGACGCCCAGGTCGCAGCCGCCTTCAGCGCCCTGCCCTTCGATCACCTGCTGTTTACCGGCTCCACCGCGGTGGGCCGGCTGGTGATGGCCGCGGCGGCCCCCCAGCTCACCCCCCTCACTTTGGAGCTCGGCGGCAAGAGCCCCTGCCTCATCGCCCCCGACATGCCGCTGGCGCTGGCGGTGGAGCGGATGATCTTCGGCAAGAGCCTCAACGCCGGCCAGATCTGCGTCGCCCCCGACTATGTGCTGCTGCCGCGCGGCCAGGAGCAGGCCTTTGTCGAAGCCTATCGCGATCACTTCGCCCGTCTCTATCCCCAGGGGCTGGCAAGCGCGGATTACGGCTCCATCATCAATGGCCGCCAATACGAGCGGCTCACCGGCTGGCTGGCCGAAGCGGAGCGAGCTGGCGCCCAGATCCACCCCTGTGGCAGCCCGGCCCGCGACGATGGCGCCCATCGCCTGCTGCCCCATCTGCTGACCGAGGTGCCGAACCACTGCCAGCTGATGCAGCAGGAGATCTTCGGCCCGCTGCTGCCGATCGTGCCCTATGACTCGCTGGACGAGGCGCTCGCCTACATAGCCGCGCGGCCGCGCCCGCTCGCCTTCTACCTGATGAGCCTGGATCCCGCTCTGCAGCAAAAGGTGATCCAGGAGACCCACTCCGGCGGCATGGCCATCAACGACAGCCTGTTCCAGGTGGCGGCCGATGACGTGCCCTTCGGCGGCATCGGCGCCTCCGGCATGGGCCACTACCACGGTCACGAGGGGTTTCTCACCTTCTCCAAGGCCAAGACCGTGCTGAGCCGGGGACGCTTCAGCACCGGCACCATGGTGCACCCTCCCTATCGGCGCTGGCACCAGCGACTGATGATGGCCCTGTTCTTACGTTGACGAGATGAATATGAATACGCCCGTGACCGACAAGCGTCGCCAGATCCTGGATGCCGCCCTTGCCCTCTGTGCCGAAGATGGTTTGCAGGGGGCCGCCACCGCCCGCATCGCCAAGGCGGCGGGGGTGGCCAATGGCACCCTGTTTCACCACTTTCCCAGCAAGGAGGTGCTGATCCAGAGCCTCTATCAGGACATCAAGCTGCGCCTCGGCGCCGCCATCACAGAGGCAGACGCCACCCTGCCCCTCAAGGCGCAGGCGCACCACTACTGGAGCCAAGCGATGGCCTGGATGCAGGCCCACCCCCACGAGCTCAAGTTCGTGCTGGGTTTCTTTCACTCCCCCCTGCTGGCTCGCCCGCTGCGCAGCCAGATCTTGAGCGACACCCTGCGCTTTTTACCTCGCCTGCTGGCCCAGGGCCAGGCCAGCGGTGACTTGATGCAAGCCCCACCGGCCCTGATGCTGGAGGTGTGCCAAGGCCAGTTTCTGGCCTGCGCCTCCCTGTTTGTCGACCAACCTGAACTGGGACGGGACGCTCACTGGCAAGCCAGTGCCTTCGCCCTGTTCTGGTCCGCCATCTCGGGAGCTCATGCGTATGCACAACCGACACCTTGATACCCTGGCGGCGCTGGGCCGCCGTCTCTGGATAACCAGCCTGCTCTGGATCATCGGCCGCACCCTGTGCCGCGCCGCCCGGGTCGACGAGGCGGTGCGCCGGGAGCTGGCCCCCTTGCCGGACGGGCTCACCATCCGGCTGGAGGTGGGCGGCATGGCCCAGGGGCTTACCATCCACAAGGCTGACGGCCGCTGGCAGAGCGGTCCTGCACCCGATGCCGGCGCTCTGCACCCGCTGCGGGTACGTTTCAAGCATCCCGCCATCGCCTTTCGCGCCCTCAGCTTTCGGCTCGGGGTCAATCAGGCGTTCAGCGAGAACCGCCTGCTGGTGGAGGGAGATCTCACCGTCGCCATGCACCTGGTGCGCGCGCTGGAGCAGCTGCAGGCGCTGATCCTGCCGGCCTTCATCGCCCGCCCCTTGCTGCGCCACTATCCGGACCCGAGCCACAAGCTGAGCCGGGCCTGCCATATCTACCTGGGTCTGTTGACCGGCTGAACGAGAGGATGAGCCTATGAGTCGCTATTACGATTTTTTCTGTCCGGTCAAACTGATCGCAGGGGAGCAGGCGCTGGAGCAACTGGCTGGCGAGCTGGCGGGATTGGGGGCGCACCGGCCGCTGCTGCTCACCGACAAAGGGGTCAGCGGCACCGGGCTGGCTACCTTGCTGGCCGGGGTGCTGGCCGAGGGAGAGCTGCCGGTGGCCGCCATCTGGGACGAGATCCCGGCCGACTCCTCCACCGCCGTGGTGAAGCGGATCGCGGCCCGTCACCGGGAGCTTGGCTGTGACAGCCTGGTGGCACTGGGGGGCGGCTCCGTCATCGACACCGCCAAGGCGGTCAACATCCTCGCCTCCATGGGGGGGGATCGGCTGCTCGATTACGCCGGCGCCGGCTGCCTGACCCGGCCACTGCAGCCGCTGGCGGTGGTGCCCACCACGGCGGGCACCGGCTCGGAGGTGACCCTGGTGGCGGTGATCAAGGACGAGGCAAGCGGGCGCAAGGTGCCCTTTACCTCCCCCTTCCTGCTGCCCCAGCTGGCGGTGCTGGATCCGCGCCTCACCCAGGGGCTGCCGCTCAACATCACCGCCGCCACCGCCATGGATGCCATGACCCACGCCATCGAGGCCTTCATCGGCACGGCCAAGAACCCGGTCAGCGACGCCCTGGCCCTGATGGCGGTGGAGAAGATCGCCAACGCCCTGCCCCAGGTGCTGAGCAACCCGCAGGACAAGCAGCTGCGGCTGCAGCTAGCAGAGGGATCCACCCTGGCGGGCATGGCCTTCTCCAACTCCATGGTGGGACTGGTGCACGCCCTCGGTCACAGCCTGGGAGCCCGCTGCCACCTACCCCACGGCCTGTGCATGAACCTCTTCCTGCCCACCGTGCTCGACTACAACCGGCCGGGCATAGACCCCGAGCTGGCCCGCCTGCTGCTGCCGCTGGTAGGGGCCGAACGCTTTGCCGCGACCCCGGCCGCCGTGCGGCCCCAGGCCGCCATCGAGGCGTTGCAGGCGCTGCGCAATACCTTGTGGGAGACGGTGAAGCTGCCGCGCACCCTGCGGGAGGCGGGTCTCACCGACAAGGGCCTGCTGCCCGAGATCCGCGATCTCGCCATCAACGACGGCGCCCTGCTCTACAACCGCAAGGATGCCGACCGGGCTCAGCTGCTGGCCCTGCTGGAGCAGGCCTGGGAGTGATCAGGCAGGCGGCCCCGTCTCGCGGGGCCGCCTGTTACCAGCGGATGGTGGCGCCGGCGCCGTAGTTGCCGCTATCTTCGGGCGCCTTCTCGCGCCAGATGGACTCCTTGTTGCGGCGCACTGCCTCTTCCCGCTCCTGCTTGCGCTCCCAGACGGGTTTCACCTCGTCCAGCGGCCGATCCTGTTTCTGCCCCTTGTGATCGGTCACCGAGCACTGCTTGTCGCCACACTGATAGGCATAGGGTTCGACGGTGCAGCCTGCCGTGGCCAGACAGAGGCCAAGCAGAGAAACACGAAGAGAGGAAGACAAGATCATGGGACGCTCCTGTTTGCAGCGGTCAACAAAAGAGGCCGAGTGTCAAACAGGAGGCAAATGGAATCAAGCCTGCCGGCAGGCTTGATTGTTACAAGCGGTACACAGTGCAATGTATCAGCAAGCTGTTGATACATATCATGTTAATCAGCACGCCGACCTAGGCTCTCACCCCTGATCGTCGCTGAACACCCCGGTGGAGAGGTAGCGATCCCCCCGATCGCAGATGATGGCCACCACCACCCCCTGTCTGATCTCTGCCGCCACCCGCAGGGCGCCAGCCACGGCGCCGCCCGAGCTGACTCCACAGCAGATCCCCTCCTCCCGCGCCAGCCGGCGCATCATGGCGAGGGACTCGTCGAGCGTGACGTCCAGCACCCGGTCGACCCGGGCGGGCTCGAAAATGGCGGGCAGGTAGGCCGCCGGCCAGCGCCGGATGCCGGGGATCTGGCTCCCCTCGGCCGGTTGCAGGCCGATCACCTGCACCGCCGGGTTCTGCTCCTTGAGGTAGCGGGAGACCCCCATGATGGTACCCGTGGTGCCCATGGCCGAGACGAAGTGAGTGACCGCCCCCTCGCTCTGGCGCCAGATCTCGGGGCCGGTGGAGAGGTAATGGGCATCCGGGTTGGCCGGGTTGTTGAACTGATCGAGCACCAGCCCCTCGCCCCGCGCCTGCATGGCCAGGGCGAGGTCGCGCGCGGCCTCCATGCCCCCCTCCACCAGCACCAGCTCGGCGCCGTAGGCCTGCATGGCATCGCGCCGTTCCTGGCTCATGGTATTTGGCATGATGAGCCGCATCCGGTAGCCCCGCGCCGCCGCCACCATGGCCAGCGCGATGCCGGTGTTGCCGGAGGTGGCCTCGATCAGGCGGGCCCCAGGCGCTAAGTGACCGCTCGCCTCCGCACACTTGATGAGGTTCAGCGCCGGCCTGTCCTTGACCGAGCCGGCCGGGTTGTTGCCCTCCAGCTTGACCAGCAGGGTGACACCGGGGTAGGGATTGATGCGACGCAGCGTCAGCAGGGGGGTATTGCCGATCAACTCTTCCAGCGTGGCAAAAGCCATAATGGGATCCATCCTTCGTGAACTGTTCTATACCTTGGCTAGCGGGTATGTACCCGGCCGGGCTCGCAGTGTAAGCGACCCCGAACAGTTGGCAAAGGGGCGCCGACATGGTCAGATAACCCCATCCCCCGTACCGAGGAGCAAGCATGAGCGAGATCATTCATCAGGCCAACCAGCAGCAATTCATCTGTGTGGTGGATGGCAAGGAGTCCAGGCTGCGTTACCGGCGGCTCGATGCCAAGACCATCGACGCCTACAGCACCTTCGTCCCGCCCGAGCTCAGGGTACAGGGGATCGCCGATCAGCTGGCGCGCACCTTCTACGACTGGACCCAGGCGGAAGGGCTCACCATAGTACCGAGCTGCAGCTACATCGACGTCTGGTTGCGCCGCAATGCCGGCTGACCCCCAGACGCGTCACCACACGCAAGCGCTCAACCTTCGCCCGGACGCCCGGGAAGCCGATCTGCAGGCGCAGACCGAAGCCCTGCTGCGGGCCGATGACCTGCGCATGGATTGCCTGCGGGCCGCCCGTGAACTGGCACTGTCCGACTGGGCGCTGGGGGCCGGTTTTATCCGCAACCTCATCTGGGATCACCTGCACCACAAATCGGCGCCGACCGCCCTCAACGACATCGACCTTATCTATCTGGATAGCGCCGACCCGGATGGGTTGGCGGAGACCGATCACGAAGCCTGGCTTGCCGTCAGGATGCCGGGCCAGCAGTGGGAGGTACGCAACCAGGCCCGCATGCATCTGCGCCAGCAAGTTCCCCCGTTTACCAGCTCGCTGTCGGCCCTCAGCCACTGGGTGGAGGTGCCCACCTGCATCGGGGTCCGGCTACTGGCAGACGACTCATTCGAGTGGCTGGCCCCCTACGGCTTTGCCCCCAACTGGTCCCTGCAGGTGGATCCCAACCCGCGCTGCCGCCAGGAGAGCCGGGTCTTTACCGAGCGGGTCAAGGCCAAGGGGTGGCAACGGCTGTGGCCTGACCTGGTGGTGAACTGGCCATAACCTGATTGCAATGTTTCGATAACCTTGGGCACACTAAGGAAAAGCTGTTTGTAACTCAATGGGTTAAATAATGCGCGACTTCTTCTCACTCGAACGCTGGCTACCGGGCCTCGCCGCCCTGCTGCAATACCAGCGGGCCTGGCTGATGCCGGATATGCGCGCTGGATTGTCGGTGGCCGCCGTAGCCCTGCCCGTGGCCATCGCCTATGCGGAGCTGGCCGGGGTGGGGCCGCTGGTGGGCCTCTACTCCTGCATCCTGCCCATGCTGGTGTACGCCCTGTTCGGCACCTCCCGTCAGCTCATCGTCGGCCCGGACGCCGCCACCTGCGCGGTGATCGCCGCCGTGGTGACGCCACTCGCCGCCGGGGATGCCACCCGCCACTGGCAGCTGGTGATGACCATGACCGCCATGACCGGCTTCTGGTGCCTCATCGCCAGCCGCTTCAAGCTGGGGGTGCTGGCTGACTTTCTCTCCCGCCCGATCCTGATGGGGCTGCTCAACGGGGTGGCCATCACCATCATGGTGGGCCAGCTCTCCAAGATCTTCGGCTTCACCTTCAGCGAACGCTACCTCATCGAGCGGATCGCCGGCGGTGCCAGCTACATCACCCAGACCCATCTGCCCACCCTGGCCATGAGCCTGACCGCCCTGCTCACCCTGCTGCTGGCCAAACGCTTCAAGCCGGCCTGGCCCTCCTCCATGGTGGCCATGGTGGTGACGGCGGGACTGGTGTGGGCGCTCGATCTCGGCCGGTTCGGCATCGCCACCCTGGGCGCCATCGGCTCGGGGTTGCCCGCCTTCCAGATGCCGGAGTTTCCCCCCGGCCTGATGCGGGAGCTGGTGCTGCCGGCGCTCAACCTCGCCATGGTGAGCTTCGTCTCCATGATGCTGACCGCCCGCAGCTTCGCCGCCAAGAACGGCTACGAAATCGATGCGGACAAGGAGTTCCGGGCGCTGGGCATGGCCAATCTGGCGGCGGCAGCCTCCCAGGGCTTTGCCATCAGCGGCGCGGATTCGCGCACCGCGGTCAACGACGCCAACGGCGGCAAGAGCCAGCTGGTCTCCATCATCGCCGCCGCCGTCATCGCCCTGGTCACCTTCTATCTGACGGCGCCGCTGCAATACATCCCCACCGCCGCCCTCGGCGTGGTACTGGTGATGGCGTCTTTGTCGCTCACCGACTTTCGCGGCCTGTGGGCCCTGCGCAACTCCGACCGCTCCGCCTTCTGGCTGGCGCTCATCACCTTTGTCAGCGTGCTGGCCATGGGGGTCATTCCGGGCATCACCCTCGCGGTGCTGCTGGGGCTGTTCCAGTTCCTGCGCAACGTGATGCGCCCCACCGACCAGCTGCTCGGCATGGACGACGAAGGGGTGGTGCGCACCCTGGGGGACAACGAGCAGGCCAAGGCCATTCCCGGCATCCTGGTCTATCGCTTCAACTCGCCGCTCACCTACTTCAACGCCCCCTACTTCAAGCGGCGGGTGCTGGCGCTGCTGGTGCAGGATCCCCACAGCCCCAAATGCCTGGTGGTGGACGCGGTGGCCTGCTTCACCCACCAGGACATCAGCGTGATGAGCATGCTGGGGGAGCTGCACCGCGACTTGAAGCGGCGCGGCATCCACATGGTGATGGCCGGCCGCCACGGCCAGATGAGCCTGTGGCTCAAGCAGGCCGGGATCCGGGTCGGTGACGAGGGGATCATCCTCTGCCCCGACATGTATCAGGCGCTGCGCATGACCCGCTGCTATCGCGAGCCGGTGTTCAAGGATGACGAGGTGGTGGAGAGCACCACCGAGGCCATCCTGTCGCGCTGGCCCCAGGATGAGGCCCTGCCCGATTCGGCGCGCCTCACCCTGCCAAGCGAACAGGAGGCGGGCGCCACCCCTGCCTGATCCCGAGCGGGCCCTGCCCCTGCGGCAGGGCCGCGTCTCTTGCTCCCCCTGCTTGGCCACCGCCACGATTGCGCCTCGCACCCGCTTGGTGTTAAATGCCCGTCCAGATGGCGCCGACGAGGGCCATCCCCAGTATTTGGACACCCCATGCAAACTCAATCCCACGCAGGTCCAGGCTCTCTCTTCTCCCTGACTTGGCCCCTGTTTATCGATCTCGCCCTGCACTTTCTGACCGGGGCCCTCAACACCTTCATGGTGGGTCACGTCTCCTATCAGGGGGTGGCGGCGCTCGCGGTCGGCAACCAGATGTTCGATCTCGCCATCACCCTGTTCAGCTTTGTCAGCATCGGTACCAGCGTGGTGATCACCCAGTATCTGGGGGCCGGCGACAAGGAGAAGGCGCGCGTCGTCATCCACACCGCCATCGGTTTCAACCTGCTGGTGGGGCTGGTGGCCGCCGTCGGCGTCATCGCCGGCGCCAGCACCATGCTGGCGCTGATGAACCTGCCCGCCAACCTGATGAGCGATGCCACCCTCTACCTGCAGATCATCGGCCTGTGCCTGCTGCCGGAAGCGGCGGCCCTCTGCCTGGCCGCCACCCTGCGCGCCCACGGCCACACCCGTCAGGCCATGTACGTCACCCTGACCGTCAACCTCATCACCTTCGTCGGCAACCTGCTGCTGCTCTACGGCTGGTTCGGCCTGCCCCAGCTTGGGGTGGCCGGGGTCGCCATCAGCACGGTAGCGGGTCGCATCGTCGGGGTGGTGCTGCTGGTGTGGCTGGTGGCGCGCAAGACCGGCATCCACCTGAAACTGCCGGAGATCGTCAAACCCAGCCGGCTGATGCTGGGCAAGGTGTTGCACATCGGTCTGCCGGCCGCCGGGGAGAACCTCTCCTGGATGCTGCAGTTCATGGTGGTGACCGCCTTCGTCGGCCTGCTCGGCGACAAGGCGCTGGCGACCCAGTCCTACTTCTTCCAGATCTGCCTGTTCATCCTGCTGTTCGGCCTCTCCATCGGCCTTGGCAACGAGATCATCATCGGCCATCTGGCGGGGGCCCGCCGCTTCGAGCAGGCCTACACCCAGCTGATGAAGAGCCTGAAACTGGGGCTCGTCGTCACCGCGCTCATCGCCCTCGCCGCCGCCCTCAACGGCCGCACCATCATCAGCCTGTTCACCGATGACGCCGACATCATCACCCAGGTGGCGCAGCTGTTCTTGATAAGCCTCATTCTGGAACCCGGCCGCACCTTCAACCTGGTGGTGATCAACGCCCTGCGCGCCACCGGTGACGCCCGTTTCCCGCTCTACATGGCGCTGCTCTCCATGTGGGGAATTGCCGTTCCACTGGCCTATTTCCTTGGTATCATGCAGGGTTATGGACTGGTCGGTATCTGGTTGGCGCTCGCCTGTGACGAGTGGGTGCGCGGTCTGGCCATGTTCTGGCGCTGGCGCAGTCGTCGCTGGCAAAACAAAATTCTTGTTGAAACATAAGCGGAATCACAATGAAGAAGATAGGACTCTTGTTGGCGGCCATCCTGCTCAGCCCGCTCGCCATGGCGCAAACCGCCCCCGCCGCCCCCAAGGCACAGGCGGCCCAGACCTGGTACGTGGCCCCCATCGCCATCGATGAAACCAGCGAGGCCCAGAAGGCGCTGACCAAGGACTTCATGGCCCAGATGATCAAGACCATCAAGATCAACGAGTACCAGACCGGCAAGGCGGTGGGCAAGACCAAGTCGCCCAAGTGGCTGATCCGCACCAAGCTGATGCCGGCAAGCAGCGAACCCCTGGTCGGCAAGAAGCACCCGCAGGGCCTCACCTACGGCAAGGGCATCCCCACCCAGGAGATCGTCGGCGAGCTCATCATGAACGGCACCCTGGTAGCCCATGTGGGTCAGGGCTGGCGCGAGCCCATCGTCCCGGGCACCCCGGTGGCCGAGAAGATCTCCATCGCCAACTATCAGTACGCCATCGGCAACGAAGCCAAGTCACCGGATCTGGAAGAGCTGGCGGCGCAGATCGGCTTCGAGGTGGGCAAGGTGATCGCCCGCGATGGCAAGCCGCTGCCCGAGAAGAAAAAGAAAAAAGAGTAGATGCGACACCTGTTACCAAGAAGGGGCCCTGTGCCCCTTTTTGCTACCCGCCCGGCGGCTCCAAGCTGTCATCCGTCCGTCACAATTGTGATCCATCCGGCACTTTTCAGACTCTCCGCTTACCGATAAAAGCCTTATCAGCTTGTGATTCAAACAGTTAAAAATCGCCCGTCGCATGCAGCAAATCATTGGTCCCGAATTGGAGCCGGATCACATTTATCTCGCAGGGGACGCGGTAGTTTGGTCTTGCAGGCACAATCAAACGAAACCAAGGAGGCCGCATTACATGTTCCCAGAGTACAGAGAGCTCATCTCGAAACTGAAGAGCAGTGATGTCCATTTCCAAAAGAAGTTTGACTTGCATAACGACCTGGATGTGGAGATTAGAAAGTTGGAGAAACATCACGCCAGCGACTACAGCGCCGAGGTGAAGGATCTGAAAAAACAGAAACTCAAACTGAAAGAGGAGATCTACGACATCCTCAAACAACATCCACAATAGACGCCTCGACGAATACCTGGATAAGCAACTTATCCTGCCAGCCCGGCCCGACGCCGGGCTTTTTGTTGGCTGCTCACGAGGCGCGGAGCAGATCAAGCCGCCCGGCAACCCGAGCCACCCCGCCCCCAGAATGCCGATCGTCCCGGCGATATGTTGTTCTGTCATCGTCCCTTCTCCTGCTTGACGCTATTTGCCCCGCAGCTTACCTGCCTTGGAAGGAAAAGAAAGCCTCAGCCTACAGTTAGATAAATGCCGCCAAAATGGCGGCATTTATTTTTTGTTCGTAGATAATATAAATAACTGTACTTTTTAAAACTATTAACATATAAAGTATAACATTCAGCATTCTCTATTAAGTAATTAATTATGTGCCTTATCGAACTGGTTGAATGTTGTTCAGTAATTGATGGAAATAGTCAAATACTTGACTCGGTAGGCGCCCATACCTGAAATCTATCAAATTACTTTCCATCATCACCTTCCTACGTTTTTCCGAAGCAAGGTCAAATTCCACCACCGTAGCCAAATACTCTAGAGCATACTCACCAGAGTAATCAGAACCTTCCGACAATTGAAGGAAATCTAGTAAGTCTTGAACACTAGCACGTTTGTTAATAACTGCATCCAGCATTCTTGGATTAGCAACCTTCATGAAGCAAATTGTCGCCATTATACCTTGGTAAAAGTCGTTCATAGGCTCATTGCGAGAATTTTCTATGATAGCAAAATAAGTTAAAATCCTTTCTATATCGCGCAGTGATGGTTTTAAATGCTTAGCCAGTGACTTTAGGATTTGTACCGCATTCTCATTGTTAACTTTCCGCCCTTCCCTCATTAAGTCAAAAGCAGTTATTAGATACTTAGCACCATCGTCTTGTTGATATTTACCAGATGTACGAGGCAGGGAGAGCCAAACATTAATAAATTTTTGTAGGTATGTAACTGAGTCAATTCCATCACCATATCGACACTTGACCGACTCCTCCAATTGCTTTCTATTCATAACAAGCAAGAATGTGATACCAGATACTGAGAATAAGTGTTTAATATTTTCCAGTAGATCTAATGCAAAATCAGGTCTGCAACGGTCGAGCTCATCAATAACAAAAACTATACGTTTTCCAGGTGTATGATTGATCGCTATGTCTGATAAAAATTTTCTGAAATTGCTCAATGCTAATTTATCTGCTTTAGAACTCTCAAACTTTGAAGCAATAACTGAATCTACTTGCTCAGAAACCAATGTAGAAATATCATTTTCAGCTTGATCGAGTATCGATCCATCAATTAGACCAGCAGTACCTAGCCGAATGCCAGTTTTAATCATCCCTCGACTAAAAGTTTTAAAAACCTGAGCTGCTTTTTGCTTGAACTCTACTTTCTTACTTTCAGCCTTGTCCTCTAGTAACTCATATATTTCTGAGGCGAGAGCTAAGAATGGTTCTTTTTGGTAATCATTTTCAAATGCATCGAAATATATTGTTTCAAGAGGTGGCTCTTGCTTATATTTATTCTCACCAGACCACATTTTTATAAATGTGCTTTTGCCTTCACCCCATTGAGCATCCAAGGCCAGCACCAAATTCTCATCAGAATTCATTATCAAATTATAAAGTCGGTCACCAAACTGCTTTCGATTAAACAAATCTTTTTCTGTTGAAAACCCTTCATCATCATTAATTTTTAACTCTGGTACTGTTAGCTTCATAACTCACCCCCAAATAAAATCTTATTTACAGAATAGATAGATTAAAAATTTTCATGCGTGCATCATGCCCACTTGGGGCTCGCATATCAATAATTTTATTATTTGCATCAATGTCGTGACAATTCTGTAACGGTACTTTCCATCAGACAAAATGCGTTTTTCCTGTGAGCAATTCGTGTATTTCCAATACATAAAAGCGGGCCAGTGGCCCGCTTTGTCATACCTGTTTCACCCAATCATCACACCGGCGGATGGAACTGGCTGGCCTCGCGGGTAGCCATCTCCTCGTAGGTGGCCCACTTCTGCCACGCCACTTGTTGTGCCACCTGCATCAGCCGCTCGGCCTCCTCCGGGTGGCTCTGGGCCAGCACCCGATAACGGGTTTCCTCTTGGCGATATGTAGCGAGCGGGATGGAGGGGCGCAGGCTGTCGAGGCTGAAGGGGTTCTGCCCCGCACTGCGCAGTACCGGGTTGTAGCGCATCAGCGGCCAGTGACCGGAGGCCACGGCGCGTTTTTGCTGGGTCAGGCCGAACTCCATGTCGATGCCGTGAGCAATGCAGTGGCTGTAGGCGATGATGAGCGACGGGCCCGGATAGGCCTCCGCTTCACGCAAGGCCTGCAGCGCCTGCTGCGGGTTGGCGCCGAAGGCGATGCGAGCAACATAGACATTGCCGTAGGCGATGGCCTGCAGCGCCACGTCCTTCTTGGCCAGCGTCTTGCCCCCCGCCGCGAACTTGGCGACGGCACCGAGCGGGGTCGATTTCGACATCTGGCCGCCGGTGTTGGAGTAGACCTCGGTATCCATCACCAGCACGTTCACATCCCGCCCGGAGGCGAGCACGTGATCGAGCCCCGCCGAACCGATGTCATAGGCCCAGCCATCGCCGCCGATGATCCAGACCGAGCGACGCACTAGCTGATCGATAAGCGAGAGCAACTCGCGGGCTTTGCCGGATTTCACCTCTTCCAGCCGCTCGCGCACTTGCGCGACACGGGTGCGCTGGGCGCGGATCTCCGACTCCAGCCGCTGCGGTGCGCTAATCAGTGACTCGACCAGCTCTGCGCCCAGCTCTTCCTTCATCGCCTGCAAGGCCGCCACCGCCTGACCATGATGCTGATCGGCGGTGAGGCGAAAACCAAAGCCAAACTCGGCGTTGTCCTCAAACAGCGAGTTGGACCAGGCCGGCCCCTTCCCTTCGCCGTTCTTGGCCCAGGGGGTGGTCGGCAGGTTGCCGCCGTAGATGGAGGAGCAACCAGTGGCGTTGGCCACCAGCATGCGGTCACCAAACAGCTGGGTCAGCAGCTTGAGGTAGGGAGTCTCGCCACAACCGGCGCAGGCACCGGAGAACTCGAACAGGGGCTCGAGGAACTGGGCACCGCGCACCGTGGAGAAATCCACCCGCTCGCGGGCCGGCCACGGCAGGCTCTCGAACCAGCGCAGCGCCTGTTTCTGGCCAGCCAGATGCGGCGCCTTGTCCATCATGGCGATGGCACGCTCGCCCTCATGACTCTCATCTTCTCCGGCCCGCACCGGACAAGCCTGCACACACTGGCCACAACCGGTGCAATCCTCCGGATAGAGCTGCAAGGTGTAGCGGCTGTCGGGGAAGCCCCTGGCGGTGACGGGCACCGACTGGGCGGCCTCGGGAGCGCTCGCCAGCCAGTCCTGATGGTAGAACTTGGCCCGCAGCGCCGCGTGGGGGCAGACGAAGACGCAGTTGCCGCACTGGATGCAGATATCGGAGTGCCAGATGGGGATCTCGCGGGCGATATCCCGCTTCTCGAAGCGGCTGGTAGCGGTGGGGTAAGTGCCGTCCACCGGCAGCATGGAGACAGGGATCAAATCGCCCCGCCCCGCCAGCATCTCGCCTGTGACGCGCTGGACAAACTCGCTGCCGCCGGGAGCCAGTGGCAGCGGATAGTCGCTGATCTGCTCCTCACCAGCCGGGATGACCACCTGATGGAGGTGGGCCAGGGTGTCATCCACCGCCGCGAAGTTGCGCTCGACTACCTCGGGCCCCTTGCGGGCATAGCTCTTCTCGATGCTCTTCTTGATAAGCGCAATCGCCTCGTCCCGCGACAAGATGCCGGCCAGGGCGAAGAAGCAGGTCTGCATGATGGTGTTGATGCGATTGCCCATGCCGTTGCGCTCGGCCACCCTATCCCCGTTGATGCAGTAGAGGCGGATATCGAGAGCCCGGATGCGGGCGCGCAGCCGCTCGGGCAGTTCGGCCCAGACCCGCTCGGGCTCATGGGGGGCATTGAGCAGCAGGGTCGCCCCTTCGGCGGCGAACTCCAGCAGATCCACCGACTCCACAAAGCCCCACTGGTGGCAGCCGATAAAGCTCGCCTGCTCGATAAGCCAGGGGGCGTCGATGGGTTCGGGACCAAAGCGCAGGTGGGAGACGGTGCGCGAGCCCGACTTCTTGGAGTCGTAGACGAAGTAGCCCTGGGCGTGAAAGCCCTCCAGCTCACCGATGATCTTGATGCTGTTCTTGTTGGCGCCCACGGTGCCGTCGGCGCCGAGGCCGAAGAAGAGCGCCCGCACCCGGCTAGGGGGCTCCAGATCGCCGATGGGGTGCCAGGCCAGACTGAGGCCCGAGACGTCGTCCACTATGCCCACGGTAAAGCGCGGGCGCGGCGCGTCGGATGCCAGCTCCTCAAACACGGCCGCGCACATGGCGGGGGTGAACTCCTTGGAAGAGAGGCCATAGCGACCGCCGCTCAGCCAGGGCAGGCGCTTGATAAGGCCGCGCTGCAAACCGTCGATCAGCGCGCTCTGCACATCCAGCAGCAGGGGCTCGCCGCCAGCGCCCGGCTCCTTGGTGCGATCCAGCACCGCCATGCGCCGCACGCTCCTGGGCAGGGCATCGAGCAGTGCCTGCACCGGGAAGGGGCGATAGAGGCGCACCACCAGCGCTCCGGTCTTGCGATCCTGCCGGTTGAGCCAATCCACCGTAGTGCGGGCGGTGGCCGCCCCCGAGCCCATCAACACGATGACGTCGGTGGCATCCGGGGCGCCGTGATACTCCACCAGCCGGTAGTGGCGGCCGGTCAGCTCGCCGAGGCTCTCCATGCACTGTTGCACCCGTGCTGGCACCGCCTCGTAGAAGGGGTTGACGCTCTCGCGGGACTGGAAATAGGTGTCCGGGTTCTGGGCGGTGCCGCGCATCATCGGGTGATCCGGGTTGAGCGCCCGGGCGCGGTGGGCGCGCACCCAGTCGTTGTCGATCAGCGCCCGAATTTCATCCTTGTGCAGGGCGACTATCTTGTTCACCTCGTGGGAGGTACGGAACCCGTCGAAGAAGTGGATAAAGGGCACCCGGCACTGCAGGGTGACGCTGTGGGCGACCAAGGCCAGGTCCTGCGCCTCCTGCACCGAGCCGGAGGCGAGCATGGCAAAACCGGTGCTGCGCGCCGCCATCACGTCCTGATGGTCGCCAAAAATCGACAGCCCCTGCGCCGCCAAGGATCGGGCCGCCACATGGAACACCGCCGAGGTCAATTCGCCTGCGATCTTGTACATGTTGGGCAGCATCAGCATCAGCCCCTGGCTCGCGGTGAAGGTGGTGGCAAGCGCCCCCGCCTGCAGGGCGCCGTGTACCGTGCCGGCCGCCCCCCCTTCGCTCTGCATCTCCACCACGGTGGGGATGTTGCCCCACAGGTTGGTCTGCCCCTCTGCCGCCCAGGCATCGGCCAGTTCGGCCATGGTCGAGCTCGGGGTGATGGGATAGATGGCGCACACTTCGCTCAGCTGATACGCCACCCGGGCCGCGGCTTCGTTGCCGTCAACCATGATCAGTTCGTGTTTCATAGGGACTCCTCCGGTTGGCGCAACTCGATGGCATGGCAGGGACACTGGTCGTGGCAGGCACCGCAGCCGGTACAGCGCTCGGCATCCACCTGATACCCCAGACCCGGTCCCAGCTTGGCGATGGCCTGCTCGGGGCAACTGCCGTAGCAGCCGTCGCACTCGAAGCAGTTGCCGCAGGAGTAGCAGCGCGCAGCCTCGTAGCGGGCCGCCGTCTCGTCCAGTCCGCCGATGATCTCGCCAAAGTCGTCCCGCGCCGAGGGCGGTTTGACCGGCTGGCTGCTGGCCGGGGCATGGGTCTGGAACCAGAGCTGCAGCTGCTCGGGCCCAACCAGCGGCTTCCCTGCCTGCAAATAGGAGAGCGGCTTGTGGTAGAGGCGACCGCGCAGCCAGGCATCCATGTGGCGCGCCGCCTTCTTGCCGTGGCCGGTGGCGATGGTGACGGTGCGCTCGGAAGGCACCATGTCACCGCCGGCAAACAGACCCGGTACATCCGTCATCAGGTTTTCGCCAACCTGCACCACCCCCTCCTGGTTGACCCGCACGCCGGGGATGCTCTCCAGCACGCTCAAGTCCACCTCCTGACCCAGCGCCAGAATGAGGGAGTCCGCTTCGAGGGTTTCAAACTGGCCGGTGGGCACCGGCTTGCCATGCTCGTCGAGGGTCATTACCTCCACCTCGATATTGGTATTGTCGAGCTGGCGGATGGTGCGCAACCAGTTGATCTTGATCCCCTCCTCCTCGGCCTCATCGGCTTCGAAGGCGTGGGCCGGCATATGATCCCGGTCGCGGCGGTAGATGATCATCGCCTCCTCCACCCCGAGGCGGCGGGCGGTGCGGGCTGCGTCCATGGCGGTGTTGCCGCCGCCGTAGATGGCCACCCGTCGTCCCAGTTTGGGTGGCGGCAAGCCCTGCTCCTCGGCCAGGCTGGCCTGTTCGAGGAAGCTCACCGCATCAAGGATCTTACCCGCCTCCCGGGCCGGAATGTCGACCCGCTTGGCCAGGTGGGCGCCGATGGCCATGAAGACGGCGTCAAAGCCCCCCTGGTCGCGCTCCTTGAGCACGTCCTCCACCTTGTGGTTGAGGGTCAGCGTCACCCCGGCGGCGACGATGCGGGCCACCTCCCGATCCAGCACCTCGCGGGGCAGACGGTAAGCGGGAATGCCAAAGCGCAGCATGCCGCCGGCGAGCGGGCCCGCCTCGCGGATCTCCACCTGATGGCCGAGCCGGTTGAGGTGCCAGGCGCAGGAGAGGCCGGAGGGGCCGGCGCCTATGATCAATACCTTCTTGCCGCTGGCGGGCGCAGGGGTTGCAGGCTGCCAGCCTCGGGCCAGCGCTTCGTCGCCGAGAAAGCGTTCGATGGCATGAATGGAGACGGCATCATCCACCTGGGCCCGGTTGCAGGCGCTTTCGCAGGGGTGATAACAGACCCGCCCGTGGACTGCAGGCAGAGGATTCTCTTCAATGAGGGTCTGCCAGGCCGCCTCGAAGCGGCCCGCTTCAGCCAGGGCAAGCCAGGCCTGGATGTTCTCGCCAGCCGGGCAGGCATGATTGCAGGGTGGCAGGGCCGGCCGCCAAACGGGTAGCCGAGTACGGACCGGACCTGTTCCCGTCTTCTGGGAGAGATCCGGCTGTGGGGTCATATCCAGTTGTTTGCTCATACATTGCTTTCTTCTTTTTGGGTGACAGGCCCCATCCGAATGCACTTGATACCGTTTAACCGAAGCGGACGGTGGCCGGAGAGGGAAGAAGCGAAAGCGTCAGAAACTGGAAGCTGACTCGATAATGGACTGATTTGTGTACTGAATGACGGATCAGGATCAAAAAATGTTGCACTTTATGAGGTATGGAGTGCACAACGTGACCCGTGTAACATCTTGCCCGTCTGCAGGAACTCCGCTCGGGCTCGCGCTCCAAGCGACGCCGCACCGTCGGCGACCCCGAGTGAACGCCATCCCTGCAACCATTGCTGCACGGAACGGGGATCGCCCGCTTCTCTCCTGCACTGGAACCGCCATCGCACAAGGACCCGGCCATGCCCACACTCGCCAGCATTCATCTCTACCCCATCAAGTCGACGGCAGGCATGCCACTGACCCGCGCCCTGGTCACCGAAGAGGGACTGCAGGGGGATCGCCGCTACATGGTGGTCAAACCGGACGGCAGCTTCATCACGGCCCGCACCCATCCCCAGCTGCAGCAGGTGGTGGCCACCCCCATTGAGGGCGGCCTGCAGCTGCGCTATCCGGGCTTTGAGCCGCTAACCCTGCGAGAGACCGAGTTCAGCCGCGCGCCCCGGGCCACCGGCGTCTGGAAAGACAGCTTCAACGCCCTGCACACCCACGCCCTGGCCGATGCATGGCTGAGCAAGGTGGCGGGGGAGGCGGTGCAGCTGCTCTGGCTTGGCGAAGAGTCCAACCGCTTTCGGGAGAAGACCGGCACCCGGGTCAGCTTTGCCGACGGTTATCCCCTGCTGCTGATAAGCCAGGCGTCTTTGGAAGATCTCAACCTGAGATCCGACGCGCTGCACCAGATGAGCCAGTTTCGCACCAACCTGGTGGCAAGCGGCACCCACCCCTTCGAGGAAGACGGCTGGAAGCGGATCCGCATCGGCGAGGTGGAGTTCCTGGTGGCCAAGCCTTGCAGCCGCTGCATCATGACCACGGTGGAGCCGGGCACGGATCGCTTCAATGCCCTGAAAGAGCCGCTGGCCACCCTCACCCGTTACCGGCGCGGCGAGGATGGCGAGGTCTACTTCGGTCAGAACCTGGTGGCCCTCAACGAGGGGTGGATTGAGGCGGGCAGCGAGATCGAGGTGCTGGAGCGCGCCCGCGCCCCTGTCTACCCCAACGCAGCCCCCAAAAAACGGGAGCTGGTGTGCGTGGCCCGCGAGCCGCTGGCGCGGGATCTGGAGACCTTCTGGTTCGAGGCGGCCGATGGCGAGCCCCTGCCCGACTATCTGCCGGGCCAGCACCTGCCCATCAGCCTGGATATTGGCCTGGGTCTGCGGCGCGAGCGCCTGCAGCGCCGCTATACCCTGAGCTCCACCCCGGAGCAGCCGGAGCGTTACAGCATCAGCGTCAAGAAGGTGGGGGGCGGCCGCATCTCCCACTGGCTGCACCAGCAGTTGCAACCGGGTGACCGTCTGCTGGCCGCCAACCCCGCCGGCGAATTTCATCTGGGCCGGGATCGCAATCTCTTGCTGCTTTCGGCGGGCTCGGGGGTCACTCCCATGCTCTCCATTGCCCGCACTCTGGCCTTGCGCGGTGAGCTCGGCAGCGTGCACTTCATGCACCTGTGCCGCAGCGAGGCTGACATTCCCGCCGCCGGCGAGCTGCACGCCCTGGCGCAGCAGGGGATGACCCTCACCCTGATCCTGAGCCAGCCTGATACACACTGGCAGGGGCTCAAGGGGCGGCTGGATGATGTTCACCTCAAACAGATCAAAGGGTTGCAACAGCGGGAAGTGTTTATCTGCGGCCCCCACGGCTTTATGGCCGATGCGGCCACCAGACTGGCCGCCCTTGGCGTGCCGGCCGGGCGGATCCGCCAGGAGAGCTTTGGCGGCGCCATCCTCTCCCTCTCCCGCCCCCATCAGGCGGTGCAACTGCGCATCGGCGAGCAGGCGTTTGCCGGCAACAATCAGGGCACCGTGCTGGATCAGGCCCACAAACAGGGGGTGGAGCTGCCCTGGAGCTGCCGCGCCGGCATCTGCGGCAGTTGCAAGCAAACCCTGGTCTCGGGTGAAGTGGATCACCCCGATGCCCCGGCCATCACCGCCGCCGAGCGAGCCGCAGGCAAGATCCTCACCTGCTGCGCCGTCCCCCTCACCGACATCGTCATCAAATAAGGTGATCGAGACACAATAATACCGCCGGCCGGGAGCATGCTCCCGGCCACGCTTTTCCCCTCCTTTGCCTTCCGCCTCCTTTCTCGCCCCTTTTCACCGACCCGCCACAGCCTTGGCGAAGAGCGCTCCTATACTCACTGCAACAACAATAAAACCCCACAGAAGTACCGGCCTTCGCCGCGTGACAAAGGGGGTTATCGGTGAGAATAAGGACGCTCAAACCATGGAACAGAACAGACCCGCCTTTCAGCTCAATCTGCTGCTCTCAGTCATCACCCTGATCCTGCTGTCGCTGGTGTTTTTCGCCTACAGCTGGTCGGGAAAACAGATGGAACAGAGCTATCAGCAACGTTACCAATCCTATCTGCTGGCCGATGAACTGCGGCAATCCTCCGACGATCTGACCCGCCTCGGCCGCACCTACGTGATCACCAAGGATCCCGCCTACGAACAGCAGTACATGCGGATCCTGGCCATTCGCAACGGGGAGCAGAACCGACCACAGGGCTACAACCGCATCTATTGGGACTTCGTCGCCGCCAACGGCCAGAACCCGCGGCCCGACAGCCAGGTGCGCCGCGGCCTCATCGATCTGATGAAGGATGCCGGCTTTACCGAGGGCGAGCTGGCCAAGCTCAACGAGGCCAAGAACAACTCGGATGCCCTGGTCAACACCGAGGTGGCCGCCTTCAAGCTGGTGCAGCAGACCGATGGCGATCTGGCCGCCAACCAGCAGAAGGCCATCGCCATGATGCATGACAAGGCCTATCACCAGAACAAGGGGCGCATCATGTCCCCCATCGACGACTTCTACGTCATGATGGAGACCCGCACCCAGCAGGCGGTGGATGACGCCACCAGCCAGTCCGCCATGCTGCGCTACCTGTTCATCGCGCTCGGCCTGGTGTTGATGTTCTTCCTCTGGCGCACCTACAAGGCGCTGATCGATCTGGTCGGCACCTCGGTCGATCAACTCAGAAGCGATCTCAACCACCTGGCCGAGGGGGACTTCTCCCAGCCGATCAAGGTGCCTGCCGGTGCCAAGGAGAGCCTGATCGGCCTGCTCGCCACCATGCAAAGCACCCTCAAGGGGATCATCGCCCAGGTCTCCCACTCGAGCGAAGAGCTCTCAAGCTCGGCCGACAGCATCGCCCAGATAGCGGAGCAGACCGCCCAGTTCGCCACCTCCCAGCAGACCAGTACCCAGACCATGGCGGCCGCCATCGAGGAGCTGGTGGTGAGCATCAGCCACCTCTCGGACAACGCCACCCACGCCGACGAGCTCAGCAAGATCTCCGCCAACACCCTGGAAGAGGGCTCCGGGGTCATCAAGCAGACCCTCGACAGCATCCAGAGCATCTCGGACACCGTCTCCAACGCCGCCAGCAGCATCGCGGATCTCAACAGCCACACCCAGCAGATCTCGGAGATCATCGAGGTGATCCGCGGCATCGCCGATCAGACCAACCTGCTGGCCCTCAACGCCGCCATCGAGGCGGCCCGGGCCGGCGAGCAGGGACGCGGCTTTGCAGTGGTGGCCGACGAGGTGCGCAACCTCGCCAGCCGCTCGGCCGCCTCCACCCAGCAGATCACCGGCATGATCGGCAAAATTCAAAGTGGAGCGGACGCCTCCATCCGCAGCATGGAGAACACGGTCAACAACGTCTCCCGCGGGGTGAGCCTGGCCAGCCAGACCGGCGCGGCCATCGCCAGCATCCAGGATCACGCCTCCAACCTGACCGGCCTGATGGGGGAGATCAGCCACACCCTGCGCGAGCAGTCCACCGCCGCCAACGAGGTGGTCTCCACCGTCGGCAACATCACCTCCCTCTCCGAGCAGTCGGGGGATGCCGCCCGCCACGTCTCGCAGGAGGCGGCCAAGCTCAAGCAGCTGTCACGGCTGCTGCGCCAGGAGATGGCCCACTTCAAGCTGTAGCGCAAAGCGCCAATGAAAACGGCTGCCCGAGGGCAGCCGTTTTCATTGGCGCTTTCGCTTAACCGCGCAGGGCGGCGATGCGCTGCTCGATGGGCGGGTGGCTCATGAACAGCTCGCTCATGGAGCGCTTGCCGTTGATGCCGAACGCCATCATGGAGCCTTCCAGCTGCGGCTCGGCACCGCGGGAGAGGCGCTCGAGGGCGGCGATCATCTTGTCGCGACCGGCCAGCTTGGCGGCGCCGGCGTCGGCGCGGAATTCACGCTGACGGCTGAACCACATGACGATGATGGAGGCCAGCACGCCGAACACCATCTCCAGCACGAACACGGTGATCATGTAGGCAAAACCGCCGGTGCTGCTGCTCTCTTCCTCGTTGTTGGAGCTGAAGAAGTTGCTGATGACGCCGGCCACGATGCGGGCGAAGAACATCACGAAGGTGTTCACCACCCCCTGGATCAGGGTCAGGGTCACCATGTCGCCATTGGCCACGTGGCTCACCTCGTGGGCCAGCACGGCTTCCGCCTCGTCACGGCTCATGCTGTAGAGCAGACCGGAGGAGACGGCAACCAGCGAGTCGTCACGGCGAGCGCCAGTGGCGAAGGCGTTCATCTCGGGAGAGTCGTAGATCCCCACTTCCGGCATCTTGATGCCCGCTTCACGGGCCTGACGGGCCACGGTACTGACCAGCCAGTGCTCGGTCTCGTTGCGGGGTTGCTCGATGACCTGGACGCCATAGCTGCGCTTGGCCATCCACTTGGACATCAGCAAGGAGATAAAGGAACCCCCAAAACCGAACACGGCACAGAACACCAACAGACCGGAAATGCTGGACTTGTTGATCCCCAGAACCGAGAACAGGATATTGAGTACCACCCCCAGCACCAGCATGACGGCCAGGTTGGTCACCAGGAATAGCATAATTCGCTTCATATTGACTCCTTGTGAGATATGGATGCGTGGCCCGTCACCAGTTCGCTGCCGGCCGGGCCACACCTGTCACGCATAATAGACAGTTTCTATGAATGTTCGCTGAATGTCGGATTCAGAGCAGGGGCGAAATGTCGAGTCGCCCGCGCAGATCAGCCTCGAGCGGATTGTTTACAAAGGGTATTTCACCCAAAAACGGGGCCGGCAGCAAGCCCCGCAGGGTGTCCAGATTCTCCTGATAGTGGCTCATGGAGCCGTGCAGCCGGTTGATGACCCAGCCAGCCACCGGCAGGTTGTTGTTGCGAATGGCGGCGAAGGTGAGCAGGGCATGGTTGAGACAGCCCAGTTTGGCCCCCACCACCATGATGACCGGCATGTTCTCCTGCTTGACCCAGTCCGACAGCAGGTGCTTGCGATCGAGTGGCAGGAACCAGCCCCCCGCCCCTTCCACCACCACCAGTTCGGCCCCCGCCTGCTCAATCTGGCGCAGCCCGTCCGACAGCCCCTTCAGGGTGATGGCATCGCGCGCTTCGCTGGCGGCGATATGGGGCGCGATGGGCGGCTCGTAGGCGTAGGGGTTGACCAGATCGTAGGGCAGCGGCAGGCTCGCCGCCTCCTGCAACAGCACCGCGTCCAGATTGCGCAGTCCCTCCGGGGTGCGGGCACAGCCAGCGGAGACAGGCTTGTAACCGGCGCACCGGATGCCGTGCGCGGCGAACTCCAGCAGCAGGGTGCGGGCGACCAGCGTCTTGCCCACATCGGTGTCGGTGCCGGTGACGAAGAAGGATTTGACCATGATGACTCCTCAATACTGTGCGGGTGCCCAAGCTCGATACGGCGGGGCACCCGCAGCTCAATTCTCTCGGCCAAGACCGCCGGTTAACGGCGGATCAGCTGGCCGAGGCAAACCTGATAACTGGCGGCCAGCAGACCGTCCGGCTGACGATGGGCCTCATAGGCCTGGCTCAGACGCAACAAGCGCTGGCGGCTGCCAAGGCCGGTATGACGCTCGTCATTGACCTGGCTGGCACCGATCCCCTTGAGATCGCGCAGCAAGCCGTTGAGCTCGGGGTAGCCGAGCGACCAGGTCAGGCTCTCCAGCGCAGGGGCGACAAACCCGCCGGCGGCGATGGCATGCTGCAATTGTGGCAGGCTGAGGAAGCGATTGACATGATCACACTCGTCAACCGTGCGCCAGGCCTCACGCAGTTGCCAAAGCGACTCGGCCAACAGGGTCGAGAACAGCAGCCGGCCGCCGGGTTTGAGCACCCGGTGCAGCTCGGCAAAGGCCTGGGCCGGTCGCTCGCACCACTGTAAGGCCAGGCTGGAGAAGACCCAGTCAAACGTCTCGTCGGCAAAAGGGAGCTGCTCGGCATCGCCGCACAGCAGGCGGGCGCCGCTGCCGCGAAGGGCCGCCTGCGCCAGCATGCCGGGGGCGAGATCCAGCCCGGTCAGCTCGCTGCAGCGCCCGGCCAAAGCCGGCAGAAAGAAGCCGGTGCCACAGCCCAGATCGAGCCCACGACCTTCCAGCCCCTCATGCATACCCGCCGCACTCATCCGCACCAGCAGCGCCTGTCCCACCTCCTGCTGGAAGCGGGCGTGGGCGTCGTAGTGACGGGCGGCGGCGCCGAAACGGCGGGCAAGCTGGGCCTTGTCCACCGCCTGAAAACGCTCATGCAGCATGGGTGCCCCCTCTCTCGTCGTCCGCCGGGCAGAGGCCGAGGGCATCGAGCAGCCGATCCACGTCCTCAGCGCGGTGAGCCGCGCTCAGGGTGATGCGAAGGCGCGCCGTGCCGACCGGTACAGTGGGCGGGCGGATGGCACTCACCCAGACGCCGCGCTCCCGCAGCCGCTCGGCCAGTTGCAGGGCGGCCCCGCTCTCCCCCACCAGCAGCGGCTGGATGGGGGTATTGCTGTCACCCAGCTGCCAGCCCAGCGCCTGCGCCCCTTGTCGGAAACGGATGATGAGTTCACCAAGCTGGGCGCGGGCCTCGTCAGCGGCGCGTACCAGTTCGATGCTCTGGCGCACGGCGCAGGCCTGGGCCGCCGGCATATGGGTGCTGTAGACATAGTGGCGGGCGAAGTTCACCAGATACGCCACCAGCTCGCGACTGCCGCCCACAAAGGCGCCGGCCACCCCGAGCGCCTTGCCAAAGGTGCCCATCTGGATGTGCACACCGGCCGGGTTCACCCCCTGCGCCGCCAGGGTGCCGCGCCCTTGTGGCCCCAGCACACCGAGGCCGTGGGCATCGTCGATCATCAGCCAGTTGCCGCTCTGGGCGGCCAGGGCTGCGAGCTCGCGCCAGGGGCCCTGATCCCCGTCCATGCTGAACACCCCCTCCGAGACGATCAAGCCTCGACTTGGCTCAAGCTGCCGCTCAAGGGCCGCCATGTCGTTGTGGCCGAAGCGCTTCATCTTGCAGGGGAGCTGGCTGCCCATCTCCTGCAGGGAGGCGTGGTTGAGTTTGTCCTGCCACAGCAGATGATCCTTGCCGAGCAGGGCCTTGAGCACCGCCTGATTGGCGGAAAAGCCGCAGTTGAACAACAACACCGCCTCCAGTCCGAGCCACTCGGCCAGCGTCTCTTCCAGCTGCTGGTGGGCACGGCTGTAACCGGTCACCAACGGCGAGGCACCGGCCCCCGCGCCATAGCGCTCGATGCCCTCCTGGAAGGCGACCTTGATGGCGGGGTGATCGGCCAGCCCCAGATAGTCGTTGGCGGAAAAGTTGAGGTAATCGCCCCCCCCAACCTTGAGGCGCCCGCCACTCGCGCCGTCGGTCGCGATGCGGCTGCGCAGCAGGCCTGCCTGTTCGCGCCCGGAGAGCGCTGCGCTCAACCCGAAGGGGCCCGTTACTGCAGGGCCCGTCATGACCGCGCGGCCCCAGCACGGGGGCGGGTGGCATCATAAAACATCTCGGCGGGCTCGCTCTGGCGACTCACCTCGGCCAGCAGCTCCTCTTCTTGAACCTGATCCGGCTTCTGGGCCCGCTGGGCGGGGCGAATGCCGAGGCGCTTGAACAGCTGCATGTCGCTGTTCTCGTCCGGGTTGGGGGTGGTCAGCAGCTTGCAGCCGTAGAAGATGGAGTTGGCCCCCGCCATAAAGCACATGGCCTGCATCTGCTCGTTCATCTTCTCCCGCCCGGCGGAGAGGCGCACGTGGGAAGCCGGCATCATGATGCGTGCCACGGCGATAGTGCGGATGAACTCGAACGGATCCAGATTCTCCTGGTTCTCCAGCGGCGTTCCCTTCACCTTGACCAGCATGTTGATGGGCACGCTCTCCGGGTGGCGCGGCAGATTGGCCAGCGCCATCAAGAGGCCCGCCCGATCCTTCGCCTGCTCCCCCATGCCGACGATGCCGCCGGAGCAGACCTTCATGCCGGCGCCGCGCACGTGCTCCAGAGTATCGAGCCGGTCCTGATAGGTGCGGGTGGTGATGATGTCGCCATAAAACTCCGGCGAGGTGTCGAGGTTGTGGTTGTAGTAGTCAAGGCCGGCGGCGCCGAGGCGCGCCGCCTGATCGGCGGTGAGCATCCCGAGCGTCATACAGGTCTCCATGCCGAGCCCGCGCACCTCCTCGATCATCCGCAGGATATAGGGCATGTCCTTCTCTTTCGGGTTGCGCCAGGCGGCCCCCATGCAGAAGCGAGACGAGCCGTTGGCCTTGGCTTCGCGAGCCCGCTCCAGCACTTTCTCCACCTCCATCAGCCGCTCGGCCTCAAGGCCGGTGTGATAACGGGCGCTCTGGGGGCAGTACTT
Source organism: Aeromonas sp. s2 (assembly GCF_040907935.1). NCBI lineage: Bacteria > Pseudomonadati > Pseudomonadota > Gammaproteobacteria > Aeromonadales > Aeromonadaceae > Aeromonas > Aeromonas sp. s2. The sequence goes on from NZ_JBFOCR010000009.1 coordinate 367,323, forward strand.
GCAATCCTCCGGGCAGGCACCGGTCTTGATGGAGAGCAAGGTGCTCACCTGTACCTCGTTCGGATCGAAATGGGCGCGGTGCACCGTCTGGGCCCGAAACAGCAGGTCGTTGAACGGCAGGGCAAACAGGGCTTGAACCTCGGCGAGGGTCCAGTCGTGACGAAGGGCGTGGCCGCCCGCGGTGAGAGCATTCATACATGGCTTCCAATTGTTATAAGTGGGATCCTGCGCGGCCTTGCTTGCAAGACCTCTTTGCAAAAGGTCCTTGCAAGAGAGAAGCGCAAAACCCGCCACCTGGCCCGGGCGAACAGGGATGCGCGCAGGGCCAAGTGGCTGAAATTGTTGGCTAGTGTAGAGAGCGCGCGTAGACTGTCAACACCGACCAGATCAAACCAATTGACAACAGAACAACAAATGACCAACCAAGAATTCGATTTGCACCATGTGTGGCACCCCTATACCTCCCTCACCCATCCCCTGCCCTGCTATGAAGTGGCCAGCGCCAGGGGAGTGACCCTCACCCTCAGCGACGGCCGCGAACTGGTGGATGGCATGAGCTCCTGGTGGGCCTGCGTGCACGGCTATCAGGTGCCCGAGCTCGATGCGGCCGCCACCACCCAGCTCGGCAAGATGTCCCACGTGATGTTTGGCGGTCTGACCCACGCACCGGCGGTGGAGCTCTGCCGCAAGCTGGTAGAGATCACTCCAAAGGGGCTGGATCGGGTGTTTCTGGCGGATTCAGGCTCGGTGGCGGTGGAAGTGGCGCTCAAGATGGCCCAGCAGTACTGGCACGCCAAAGGGACGCCTCGCGCCAAGTTCGTTGCCCTGCGCGGCGGCTATCACGGCGACACCTTCGGCGCCATGAGCGTGTGCGACCCGGATGGCGGCATGCACGAGCTCTACCAGGGCTTCCTGCCCGAGCACCATTTCGTCGAAGCCCCCAGCTGCCGTTTCCACGCCGAGTGGGACGAGCGTTGCGTGGTGGAGCTGGCCACCCTGATGGCGGACCATCACGAGGAGATCGCCGCCATCGTGCTCGAACCCATAGTGCAGGGCGCCGGCGGTATGCGCTTCTACCACCCCCGCTACCTGCAGTGGGTGCGCGCCCTGTGCGACGAGTTCGGCGTGCTCTTGATTGCCGACGAGATAGCCACCGGCTTTGGCCGCACCGGCCAGCTGTTTGCCTGCGACTGGGCCGGCATCAGCCCCGACATCATGTGTCTGGGCAAGGCCCTTACCGGCGGCTACCTGACGCTCTCGGCCACGCTCACTACCGAGCATGTGGCTCGCACCGTGTGTGATGGGAAGGCCGGCGTCTTTATGCATGGGCCGACCTTTATGGGCAACCCGCTGGCCTGCGCGGTGGCCAACGCCTCCATCGCTCTGCTGCTGGCCTCGCCCTGGCAGGAGCGGGTGCGCGCCATCGAGCATCAACTGCGCACCGAGCTGGTAGCGCTGACCCTGCATCCGGCGGTGGCCGACGTGCGGGTGCTCGGCGCAATCGGGGTGGTGGAGATGAAGGAGCGGGTGGACGTGGCGCGTATCCAGCGCAAGTTCGTGGAGCTGGGCGCCTGGATCCGCCCCTTTGGCAAGCTCATCTACCTGATGCCCCCCTTCGTCATCAGCCCGGCACAGTTGACCGTGCTGACCGGCGCCATCGCCGCCGCCATCCACAGCGGCGAGTTCTGAGCCTGACAGGCAGACCCTGCCGCTCAGGCAGGGTCTTTTGAATCTTTTTCATCAGAATGTGAGCAAGACACCAGACCCGAGCCGCCAAGACGCGTAGACTGCGCGGGTTTTACCCAACAGATGTACCGTTCCCATGCGCCTCTCCATTGCTGCCAAAATCAACTTCTTCCTGCTGTTCATCTTCTCCATGGTGCTGGTGTTTTCCGCGGCCTATCAGGCGGTACGCGAGCGCGACCTCATCCTGACCCTCATCAAGGAGCAGAGCCGCGAGCAGACCGAAGCCTATTTCGATGGCCTCAACATGCTGATGCTGACCGGCAAGATGGAAGCCCGCGATACCCTGCGCGACAAGTTCCTCGAGCACGCTCACGTGGAGGATGCCCGCATCGTGCGCAGCGAGGCGGTGAGCAAGCAGTACGGGGCCGGCCGCGAGCACGAGCAGTCCAAGGACAGGTTCGACGAGCTGGCACTGGCGGGTAAAGGGAGCCTGGAGGTGGTACACGACGGCATGCACAGCAAGCTGGTGGTGACCCGCCCACTGCTGGCCAAGAAGGATTTTCGCGGCACCGACTGCACCAGCTGCCACCAGGTGCCGGAGAACACCGTGCTGGGAGCGGTGCGCTTTGATTACTCCCTCGACACCCTGTTTACCCGGGTCGAGCAGAACATTCTCACCTCGGCCCTGAGCCTCACCGTCATCTTCGGGCTGGGGCTGCTGCTCACCCTCTGGGTCATCCGTACCTGGATCGTCCGCCCCCTCAACCAGCTGACCCGCTCCATGGAGGAGGCCACCGATCTGCACGACTTCGGCCACCGGCTGGAAGGGGATGAGGGGGACGAGATTGGCCGGGTGGCGCTCGCCTACAACCAGATGCTCGACAGCGTGGAGCGCCAGCTCGGCAAGCGCCCCGCAGGCGAGCAGCCACGGGCGGGGCAAGCGCCTTCCAGCCGCGACCGCTCCGGGCCGGCAGACTAGCCCAGGTAGTAGAACAGCAGGCTGGCGACGAGGATCAGCAGCAAGATAGCCAGGTGAACCCGCCCCGTGTCCTCCCGCCGCCGGCAGCGCCAACGCTCTGCCAGCAGCACCGCCAGGGTCAACAGGCAGCATCCCCAGAGCCCGTGCAGCAGCCAGGGGGTGAGCTGGGGATCCCAGCTCTGGCGCACCTTGATCCCGCCATAGACCAGAAAACCGTAGGCCACCTCTGGCCGGGCGAAGTGGTAGAGGGAGAGCAGCACGATAAAGCCGCCCCAGCAGAGGATCACCAGCCCCCGCAACACCCGTGTCAGCCCGTCCGGCCCCCGTCGCCGCTCTTTCACGTCCATCCCCCGTTCCGCAGGCCCGCCAATGAAGTGATTGGCGCTGAAATCCCCCCCAGAGTCCGACATTTTTGCTTGTTTATCAAACCTGCGCGGGTAAGATGAACGGCTTAGTCTGCCATGGTGGGCCATCTGTGCCCGGGCCAGACCCCTAGTGTTGCAAATAGCGCTGCAAGAACAAGCTGGAGACAATATTTCGATGACGCACGCATCCGTAGTAGATGTGCTGGCCGGTAAGTATTCGGTCGGCACCACCCTGACAGTGAAAGGGTGGATCCGGACCCGCCGTGATTCCAAGGCGGGGATCTCATTTTTGGCCGTTTCCGATGGCTCCTGTTTCCATCCGGTACAGGCCGTCGTCCCCAATACCCTGGCCAATTACGAGAATGAAGTGCAGCGTCTGACCACAGCTTGCTCCGTCGAAGTGACCGGCACCGTGGTCGAGTCCCAGGGCAGCGGCCAGGCGTTCGAACTGCAGGCCACCGAGGTCAAGGTGGTGGGCTGGGTCGAAGATCCGGACACCTACCCCATGTCCGCCAAGCGCCACAGCATCGAGTACCTCCGCGAGCAGGGCCACCTGCGTGCCCGCACCAACATCGTCGGCGCCGTGACCCGGGTACGCAACTGCCTCTCCCAGGCCATTCACCGCTTCTTCCACGAACAGGGCTACCTCTGGATCGCGGCCCCGCTCATCACCGCCTCCGACACCGAAGGGGCCGGCGAGATGTTCCGCGTCTCCACCCTGGATCTGGAAAACCTGCCGCGCACCCCGCAAGGCAAGGTGGACTACGACAAGGACTTCTTCGGCAAGGAGACCTTCCTGACCGTATCCGGCCAGCTGAACGTCGAGACCTATGCCTGCGCCCTGTCCAAGGTCTACACCTTCGGCCCGACCTTCCGCGCCGAAAACTCCAACACCAGCCGCCACCTGGCCGAGTTCTGGATGGTGGAGCCGGAAGTGGCCTTCGCCGATCTGGAAGACAACGCCGCCCTGGCCGAAGCCATGCTGAAGTACGTCTTCAACGCCGTGCTGAGCGAGCGCCGCGACGATCTGGAGTTCTTCGCCCAGCACGTGGACAAGGACGCCATCGGCCGTCTGGAGCGTTTCGTCGCCTCCGACTTCGCCCAGATTGACTACACAGACGCCATCGAAGTGCTGAAGAACTGTGGCAAGAGCTTCGAGTTCCCGGTCTCCTGGGGTATCGACCTCTCTTCCGAGCACGAGCGCTACCTGGCCGAAGAGCACTTCAAGTCACCGGTAGTAGTGAAGAACTACCCGAAAGACATCAAGGCCTTCTACATGCGCCTCAACGACGACGGCAAGACCGTTGCCGCCATGGACGTACTGGCCCCGGGCATCGGCGAGATCATCGGCGGCTCCCAGCGTGAAGAGCGTCTCGAGGTGCTGGATGCCCGTCTGGCCGAGATGGGCCTGAACAAGGAAGACTACTGGTGGTACCGCGACCTGCGCCGCTACGGCACTGTGCCGCACTCCGGTTTCGGTCTGGGCTTCGAGCGTCTGGTGGTCTACGTGACCGGCATGGGCAACGTGCGCGACGTGATCCCCTTCCCGCGTACCCCACGCACCGCCGAGTTCTGATTACGGGACTTTGCCGACAAAGCCGACCTCAGGGTCGGCTTTTTGTTGCCCGCTCCCCTGCCACCGGCTTGTCTTGGCCACAATTAATCACTTTTTTTGCAACAAACCGCTCCCCTCGCCTTTTTATCCTGCTACCCTGCCCGCCTTCAAGCTCCATACGATGCCACCTGTTACCCATAAAATAACAAAAGGGTTAATACGTGGTTTTTATGGCGTTAAATCAAAAAGCGATGAGTTATTGAAGTACCTCAAATTTTTGCCCCCTTGTGGCAGGCAAAATAACCACTAACCCTTTAGGGCTAAATAAAAAACAGACAATCCCGGTCCATGCGCCCAACACAGCACTTACATGGATTAAATAACGCGAGGTAATGGAATGATCTTGATGGAATTTTTGGTGGTACTCGGCTGCTTGCTGCTGGGTACCCGGTTTGGCGGCATGGGGCTGGGTCTCATCAGCGGCATCGGTCTGTTCCTGCTGACCTTCGTGTTCGGTCTGGTACCGGGCGAACCGCCGGTGCAGGTGATGCTGACCATACTGGCGGTGATCGGTTGTGCCGCCACCCTGCAGACCGCCGGCGGTCTCAACCTGATGATGCAGGTGGCCGAGCGTCTGCTGCGCCGTCACCCGCAGTACATCACCATACTGGCGCCGCTCACCACCTGGACCCTCACCTTCCTGTGCGGTACCGGCCACGTGGTCTACACCATGTTCCCCATCATCGCCGACATCGCGCTGCAGAAGAACATCCGTCCCGAGCGCCCGATGGCAGTGGCCTCCGTCGCCTCCCAGATGGCCATCTGCGCCTCGCCGGTCTCGGTGGCCGTGGTCTCCATGGTCTCCATCCTGGCGGCCGGTCACGGCATCGGTCAGGCCTACGGTCTGCTCGACATCCTGATGATCGCCATCCCCTCCTCCCTGACCGGCGTCATCGTCGCGGCCCTCTGGAGCCTGCGCCGTGGCAAGGATCTGGACAAAGACGAGGAGTTCCAGGCCAAGATCCAGGATCCGGAGCAGCGCGCCTTTATCTATGGCGGCGGTGAAACCCTGCTCAACACCAAGTTCCCGAAAGAGGCCTACTGGTCTACCTGGATCTTCTTCGCCGCCATCGCTGCCGTGGTGCTGCTGGGTGCCAACGAAGGTCTGCGTCCGGTCTTCACCATCAAGGACAAGACCGGCCCGCTCTCCATGAACCTGGTGATCCAGATGATGATGCTGATCGCCGGCGCCATCATACTGATGCGCTGCAAGGTCAAGCCGGGCGAGATCGCCAACGGCGCCGTCTTCAAGGCCGGCATGGTCGCCATCTTCTCCGTGTTCGGGGTCGCCTGGATGAGCGAAACCTTCTTCCAGGCACACATGCCGCTGCTCAAAGAGACCCTGGCCCACGTGGTACAGGCCCAGCCCTGGACCTACGCCCTGGTGCTGTTCCTCATCTCCAAGCTGGTAAACAGCCAGGCCGCGGCGCTGACCGCCATCGCCCCCATGGGGCTGGCGCTGGGGGTCGAACCCAAGCTGCTGATCGCCTTCCTGCCGGCCAGCTACGGCTACTTCGTGCTGCCGACCTACCCGAGCGATCTGGCCTGTATCGGTTTCGACCGCTCCGGCACCACCCGCATCGGCAAGTTCATCATCAACCACAGCTTCATCATTCCGGGGCTGATCGGGGTGGTGACCTCCTGCTCGCTGGGCTTTATCCTGACCAGCATACTGCTCTGACGGGGCCGCACCGCGCAATCCGTTCCACAGGCCCCCGCTCGGGGGCCTGTGCTTTTCGCTCACCTTCCCGCTTTGCCAACCGCCCGCACTCTGGGTAGCATGGCCCCTCTTTTTCTTTGCGGAATCTCCCCCATGTCTCGCGTCATCGTGCTCTGGAGCGGCGGCAAGGATGCCATGCAGGCCCTCTGCCATGCCCGTGAAGCGGGCCATCAGGTGGTGGCGCTGGCCACCTTCGCGCCTCCCTCGCCCCGCTTTCTCGCCCATCCCCTGTCGCAAGTGCGTCGACAGGCGGCTGCCCTCGGGCTGCCCCACCTGCTGGTCACCATAGAGGCGCCGTTCGATCTCGGTTATGAGCGGGCACTGGCAAAGCTCAAGGAGGAGTGGCAACTCGATGGGGTCGTCACCGGCGATATCGACAGCGTGGCCGGTGCGCCGAACTGGATCCGCGAGCGTTGCCGCCCGCTTGGCCTCACCGTCCACACCCCGCTCTGGCAGCAATCTCGTCAAGCCTTGCTGGCGGATCTGCTGGCCCGCGGTATCGTCGCTCACCTCTCCTGTATCGATACCGATGTGCTGACCCCCGAGTGGGTGGGTCGGGTGCTGGACAAGGGAGCCCTCACCGAGCTGCAGCAGCTGGCGGCCACCCGGGGCTTCGATGCCTGCGGCGAACAGGGGGAGTACCACACCATGGTGACCGACGGCCCGGGTTTTACAGCTCCGCTGGTGCTCGGCCGCTGGCAGGTCGCCCGTCAGGAGCATCTCGCCTATCTGCTGGAGGGTGAGGAGTAGCACGCAGTTCCGTTCGACCGGTCTGCACCGGCACAACAGATAAAAAACGGGAGGCGATGGCCTCCCGTTTTGCTCTTCATGCTGCCTATCTTGCCAGCTTGCCCAGCACCCGCTGCAACAGGCGGATGCGCGGCTCGATGCTCTCCAGCAGCAGGAACTCCACCTCCGAGTGGAAACCGCCCCCCATGGGGCCGAAGCCATCCAGCGACGGTACCCCGGCCGCAGCGGTGAAGTTGGCATCGGAGCCGCCACCGGCCTCCAGCCAGTTGAAGGTGATCCCCTCCTCTTTCGCCGCCGCCTCCACCAGCGCCATCAACGCCTCGGTGTCGCCGCTCGGGCGCATCGCCGGCTTGAAGCTCTGACGATCCACCTCGACCCGGCAACCGGCGAGGAAGGGGTTGTTGGCCATGAAGGTGAGCCGCTCGTGCACGGCGGCCGCTTCGTCATTGCTCCAGAAGCGCAGGTCAACGATCGCCTCGGCAAAGTCCGGCACCACGTTGACGCCGGTCCCTCCCTGCACCACCCCCACGTTCATGGTGGTGCCGGTATCGAGGTTGACCTGCTGGTTGATGGCGAGCACCCAATGAGCGAGCTCCGTGATGGCGGAGATCCCCTCGCTCAGCGCCGAGCCGGCGTGGGAGGCCTTGCCGTGGAAGGTGATGCGGTACTTGGCATTGCCCTTGCGGGCGCTGATGAGATCCCCATTGGGGCGGGCCGCCTCGGCCACCAGCACGCAGCCACTCTGTCTGGCCTTCTCCACCAGCCACTCCTTGGACCAGGGGGAGCCTATCTCCTCGTCACAGTTGCAGCAGACCAGCACCTTGAGCCTGGCCAGCACGGCCGGGTCCATCCCCTTGAGGGCATACCAGGTGGAGAGCAGGCCGCTCTTCATGTCCGACACACCGGGGCCAAAGGCCTGATTGCCTTCCACTTTCAGCGGGCGCTTGGCCGCCGTGCCCTCGGGGAAGACGGTGTCCATGTGGCCCACCAGCATCACGTCGTAATGGCTGGCGCCAGGGGCATTGGTTGCCTCGAGGCAGGGGCCGCACTCGGCGGCAAACTGGTGGCGAGTCACCTGCCAGCCGATGGCCTCATATTTCTCGGTCATGATGTCGGCCACCGTCGCCACCCCGGCCGGGGTGCGGGTACCGCAATCGAGGTTGATGAGGGGGGCCAGATCCGCCAGGTAGGCGTCCAGAGAAAAAGCGTTGCGAGAGTCTGTCATTGTCATCTCCTGGGACGGGAGGGCACGCCACCCGTCCGACAGCCGAGTGAAAGGGGCGAACGATCCGTGTCGTCCGCCACCCGCTTACATAAACAGCAGATAGTTGAGAGTCAATGCCGTCACCAGCGCCCCCGCCATGGGCACACAGGTGCGCTTGACCACCACGAAGGGGGAGACTTTGGCGATGCCCGCGCAGGCGATCAGCACAGCCGCGATGGGGGAGACGGTGCGGCCTATGCTGGAGGCGAGCTGCATCGGCAACAGCATGGTCACCGCCGGCACGCCGAACTTGGCCGCAACCGCGGGGGCCAGGGTCGAGAAGCTCAGGAAAGCCGCGTTGCCCGAGCCCATGATGACCGCCGCCACCATGATGAGTCCCACCATCACCAGGGTCATCAGGCCGCTGCCGATGCCGGCGTTGCTGGCCGAGTGCAGCAGGGTATCGATGGCACCGATGGCCTTGAGGGATTCGGCAAACAGCTCGGCACAGACGATGAGCGCCACCACGGGGCCGAATACCTTGCCCATGCCGTCGAGGAAGCTGGAGAGCCCGGCAAAGGCGCTGCGCACCGAGCGGGTGCGCAGCAGCTCGCACAACATGCCGATAAAGACCGACAGCAGCATAGCCACCTCCACGCTCATCTTGATGTCGCTCACCAGCAACTTGGAGAAGGTCATCATCAACACGAAGGGGATGATGGGCAGCAGGCCGTACCAGGTCGGTGCGGGCACCTCGTCTGCCCCTTTCTCGTCCAGCTCGGCGTGCTCGCCCCGATGCTGGGCCGGATCCCAGCCATCCTGGCGGTCACAGTGCCGCTGCCAGAAGAAGTGCAGCACCATGGTCACCAGCAGCATGGGGGCCACCAGCCAGATCTGGTAGTCGACGAAATAGCTGGTGGGATCCATACCGGATTGGCCGGCGGAGAAGATGGCGTTGGTCTGGGTCGGGCCGATTTCGAACGCCTGGGAGGTGGCGATGACGCCGCAGGCGGAGGCCGGGCTGATGCCGAGGTTGCGCATCACCGGGTACATGGTGACCATGAGCAGCAGGCCAAGGCCGGTGGCGGAGGTGACGAACAGGGAGACGAACACCGCCACCAGGTAGCAGATGGCCAGCATCAGGTAGCTGGACTGGATGCCCGCCACCGGCTTGACCGCCACCCGCACCAGCGCCTGGGAGGCGCCGATATGGGACATGTAGGTGGCAAAGCCGGCCACCGCCATGATGGTGAGGCCGAGGCCCGCCGCCCGGTAGGAGAAGATCCCCTTGAACACCTCGAACAGGTCGAACAAGGCGAAGCCGGTGCTCTTGTCGGCGGGCAGAATGGGGTGCAATCCCAGCCAGTAGGCGACAGTGAAGATGGCCATGCCGGCCAGTGCCAGCACCGCCTGCGGGTTGTAATCCTTGACGATGCCGTAGACCACGGCCAGCAGGACGAGCAAGACGAAGACGAGCTCCAAACATTCACTCCTGACAAAGTTATCGAGGAGCGAAATCTAGTGGTCTGACCGCGCTTTCCCATTGATCCCTGTCAAGAAAGATGGCTTGACCGCACTTCGATAAAATAAAATGCTACACACTTAACAAAAAACGGTCTTTTAAACTAAAGGCAAACCTTTAGAATCCCTTTGCCACGCGTTCTGGCGAATAACCTCAGGCTTTTTTGCTTTGGATCAACGTCAGGGGCCAGTGAACTGGCCAAGATGCGCAACGACACACAGAGACCGTTTCGCGCCGGAGAGAGTTATGACAGACCGAGCCACCGCAGGCATGACGACCTGCGACTACAAGCTATGGGACATCCTCGTCGAGTCTGCAAAGGAACGCACCACCATTCGTTACTCCAAGCTGGCCAGGCAGGCCGGGCTGGAGAATTGCCAGGATGAGCTGCGCACCCTGCTGCAACGCATCCGCATGTACTGCACCGAGCACCAGTTGCCGATCCTCTCCGCCATCGTGGTGGACGATGTGGGCAAATATACCGGCCTCTCCTCCAGTCTGCCGGACGCCCCCTGGGAGCGGGCCAAGGTGTTTGACTACCAGTGGCCGGTTGCGCCCTGAGTGCTCAGCCCCTCACCATAACGCGCCCACCGGCGCGTTTTGTACTTCTTCGGGCTCCCTTTTTCCTGAACCGCAGGCAAAAAAAACCCGCCGAGACGGCGGGTACTAAGCAAGCAACGCTCTGGATGACCAGAGTAAAGAGTTCAGGCTGTCGAATCTTGCCACCTCCGGCACCACGCGAAAGAGGTAACAGGACAACATGGGTTTGCATAAATCGCTGATTTACCCAAGCTTCATGCTGACCATCGACGGGAAATGAGACTAAAGTGAAGGCCCTGCTTAAGGAAATGATTTATTAGTATTCCATTATGCACAGAATGAATTTACGAGGCGTCGACCTCAACCTGCTGGTGGTGCTCAAGGCACTGCTGGAGGAGCGCAACACCACCAAGGCCGCCGAACGGCTCGCCATGAGCCAGCCGGCCGTCAGCCGGGCACTGGCCCGTTTGCGTCTGCTCTATGACGATCCCCTGCTGATCCGCACTCCCCAGGGTATGGAACCCACCGCCCGGGCAGAGGCCTTGCTGCTGCCGCTGCGAGAGATCCTGCGCGACATCGAGCAGACCTTCAGCCCGCCCGAGCAGCTCGACCCCGCCCAGTTCGAGGGGGTGCTGCGCATCGGGGCCCACACCTATGTGGAGTACGTGATGATGCCGAGCCTGCTGGCCCGGCTGCAGCAGCAGGCGCCCAACCTGCGCATCCACATGGTGCCGCTCAATGCGGACTACGAGAGCCAGCTCGACGAAGGGGTCATCAGCATGGTGATCAGCAAACAGGACGAGGTGCCCGGCCGTTTTCGCCGCATCCCGCTGTTCGAGGACAAGCTGATCTGCGCCGCCCACCGCAGCCACCCGCTGCAGGGCCAGGTGCTGTGCATCGAATCCTTCGCCCAGGCTCAGCACCTGCTGGTCGCCCCCCGCGGCAGCGAAGGGGGCATCGTCGATGATCTGCTGGCCGCCCACGGCATGACCCGGCACACCCCCTTGATAGTGCAGAGCTTTCTGGCCGCCCCCTTCATCCTGCCGTGCGCGCCTCTGCTGCTCACCTCCCCTGCCCGGGTGCTGCGTCCGCTGATGCCGCTGCTGGATCTGGTGGAGTACGAGACCCGCTTCGCCCTGCCCACCTTCGAGGTGAGCCTCATTCGTCATCGTCGCGACGACAACAACGCCATGCTCAACTGGTTCGAATCCGAACTGCACCTCTGGTGTCGCACCCAGAGCGAACTCTGATACCCGCCGGCGCGTCCTGCGCCGGGTACTTTTCCCCTCTTCCCAGGCCCGACCAGCGCCTCGCCTAACCTCCCCCATGCGCATCGGCGTTGCCTTGGGATCGCCACAATGCCAGAATCGGGCCTCTTCTTGATTTCCCGTTTCAGGACTCAAGTTTCGGCTTTCCGGGCCCATGCCCGCAGACAAAGGACTCCCCATGGCCACCACCCTCTATGGCATCAAGAACTGCGACACCATCAAGAAAGCCCGCAAGTGGCTGGAGCAGGCCGGCATCGACTACCGATTTCACGACCACAGGGCCGACGGCCTGAACCCGGCCGACCTCGACCGCTGGCTGAACCAGCTCGGCTGGGAGGCGCTGCTCAACAGCCGCGGCACCACCTTTCGCGCCCTGCCGGACGAAGCCAAGCAGGGGCTCGACACCGCCAAGGCCCGTGCCCTCTTGCTGGAGCACCCGGCCATGATCAAGCGCCCGCTGCTGGACCAAGACGGCGAGCTGACTCTGGGCTTCAAGGCCGATCACTACCAATCCCTCTTCTCTCGTTAAGGAAAAACGATGTCGGATGTCATCGCACTGGCCAAGGATCTGATCCGCCGCCCCTCCGTTACCCCGCTGGATGAAGGGTGCCAGACCCTGATGGCGGAGCGCCTCGCCAAGCTCGGCTTCGTCATCGAGCCCATGGTGTTCGAAGACACCACCAACCTCTGGGCCCGCCGCGGCAGCGAAGGGCCACTGTTCTGCTTCGCCGGCCACACCGACGTGGTGCCCGCCGGCCCGCTGGACAAATGGCACACCCCGCCGTTCGAGCCGACCATCCAGGATGGCGTGCTCTACGGGCGCGGCGCCGCCGACATGAAGGGCTCGCTGGCCGCCATGGTGGTGGCGGTCGAGCGCTTCGTGGCCGAGCATCCGGATCACGCAGGGTCGATTGCCTTTCTCATCACCTCCGACGAGGAGGGGCCCTTCATCAACGGTACCACCCGGGTGATCGACACTCTGGAGGCCCGTAACGAGAAGATCCGCTGGTGCATCGTCGGCGAGCCCTCCTCCACCGCTGTGGTGGGGGACGTGGTGAAGAACGGCCGGCGCGGCTCCATCACCGGCGATCTGCTGGTGCGTGGGGTGCAGGGCCACGTCGCCTATCCCCATCTGGCGGACAACCCGATCCACAAGGCGGCCCCGGCGCTGGCCGAGCTCGCCGCCATCGAATGGGATCAGGGCAACGCCTACTTCCCTCCCACCAGCTTCCAGATCGCCAACATCCAGGCCGGTACCGGCGCCTCCAACGTCATTCCCGGCGAACTGCACGTCCAGTTCAACTTCCGCTTCAGCACCGAGCTCACCGATGCCGCGATCCGCGAGCGGGTCGAAGCCCTGCTCGAGCGGCACGGTCTGGATTACCAGATCAAGTGGACCCTCTCCGGCCAGCCCTTCCTCACCGACACCGGCAAGCTGCTGGCGGCGGCGGTTTCTGCCATCGAGGCGGTGAACGGCCAGCAGCCGGCCCTGCTCACCACGGGGGGAACGTCCGATGGGCGCTTTATCGCTCCCACCGGGGCGGAAGTCATTGAGCTGGGCCCGGTCAACGCCACCATTCACAAGGTGAACGAGTGCGTGAAGGCGGACGACCTGGATCTCTTGGCTGACATGTACCAAGGGGTGCTCGAGAGGTTGCTGGCATGACCCAGGATCAGCTACTGGGCCAGGATGAGGGTCACCTCATCCTGGTGGGGCAAGGCCCGCACCGGCTGACGGCCGCCACCGCGGCGGCCTTCAACGACATGCAGGTGGCCGCCGCCCACGCCGGCTTCAACCTGCAGCCCGCCTCCAGCTGGCGGGGCTTCGAGCGCCAGCTCGCCATCTGGAACGGCAAGTGGCGCGGCGAGCGCCCCCTGCTCGATGCCCACAGCCAGCCCATCGACGCCCTGCAACTGAGTGACGAGGAGCGGCTGCACGCCATCTTGCACTGGAGCGCCCTGCCCGGCACCAGCCGCCACCACTGGGGCACAGATCTCGACATCTACGACCCGGACTGTCTGCCCGCCGGCACCAAACTGGCGCTGGAGCCCTGGGAGTATGAAGAGGGGGGCTGGTTTGCCGACTTGAGCGAGTGGCTTGAGGATCGCATGAACGACTTCGGCTTCTTCCTGCCCTATGCCAAGCCGGCCGGTGCCGGCAGCGGCGTCGCCTACGAGCCCTGGCACCTCAGCTTTGCGCCTGAGTCCCGCGAGCAGCGGCTCGACCCGGCCGCGCTGGCACTTTGCCTACAACAGGCGGATATTGAAGGCAAGGCGACCATACTGGCCAACCTCGACGAGATCCTGGCCCGCTATGTCACCCTGGCCACCGACGAAAGGAGTAGCACATGAACCTCTGGCTCTGGATAGGCTTGCCCCTGCTCTTCCTGCTCGGCCTGTTTCTCAACGCCATCAAGGACATGAAGCGGCTGGAGAAAGAGCTGCCCCGCTACAAGGACAAGATCCGGGAAGTGAAGGACGACGAGGACGACTGACGACCTCGGTCAGCAGGGGCCCGGCGTGGGCCCCTGCCGTTTGCTGCCCGCTGCGGCGCCCGCCTCTCCCTCAAGTGTCCGTTTTGTGAACATCATCACGTTGCCGACCTCTCTGATCACCCCGCTGACCCCCTTTTGATGGCCAGAACCCTTCGCAGCAATCGCACTGAAAATGTAAAAAACTGCAAATAAATGCACAATTAAGCCACACGGAGCCGGTCAAACTGCATATAATGTGCCTGATTTGCATTTTGACAGAAGGAGTTCGCCATTGGATGCCGTCACCATCAACAGTTTCTTCCTCGTCGCGGCCTTGTTGGTGGGTGCCAGTGTCCTGTTGAGCGCGCTCTCCTCCCGTCTCGGTATCCCCATCCTGGTGATCTTCCTCGCCGTCGGCATGCTGGCCGGTGAAGACGGTCCCGGTGGCATCCACTTCGCCGACTACTCCATCGCCTACCTGGTGGGCAACCTGGCGCTCGCCATCATCTTGCTGGACGGCGGCATGCGCACCCGGGTCTCCTCGTTTCGGGTCGCGCTCTGGCCCGCCCTGTCGCTCGCCACGGTCGGGGTGGCCATCACCACCGGCCTCACGGGCCTTGCCGCCGCCTGGCTGTTTGACCTCAACCTGCTGCAGGGGATGCTGATCGGCGCCATCGTCGGCTCCACCGATGCGGCGGCGGTCTTCTCCCTGCTCGGCGGGCGCAGCCTCAACGAGCGGGTCAGCGCCACCCTGGAGATAGAGTCCGGCAGCAACGATCCCATGGCGGTGTTTCTCACCGTCACCCTGATCGAGGTGCTGGCCACCGCCCAGCAGGGGCTGGATGGCGGCTTTCTACTGCTGCAGCTGCTCAAGCAGTTCGGGCTGGGAGCCGGCATCGGTCTTGGCGCCGGCTGGCTGCTGTGGAAGCTCATCAACAGCGCCCGACTGGCCCCCGGCCTCTACCCGCTGCTGACCGTGAGCGGCGGCCTGCTCATCTTCGCCCTCACCACGGCGGTGGGTGGCAGCGGCATCCTGGCCATCTACCTCACCGGCCTCTTGCTCGGCAACCTCTCCCTGCGCAGTCGCAGCACCACCCTGTCGGTGCTGGACGGCCTCACCTGGCTCAGCCAGATCGGCATGTTCCTGGTGCTGGGGCTGCTCGCCTCCCCCCACAAGCTGCTGCCCATCGCCCTGCCGGCGCTGGCGCTGGCCATGTGGATGATCCTGTTCGCCCGCCCCATCTCGGTCTGGATCGGCCTGCTGCCGTTCAAGAACTTCGCCCCCCGCGAGCGCTGGTTCATCTCCTGGGTGGGGCTGCGCGGCGCGGTGCCGATCATTCTGGCGGTGTTCCCCATGATGGCGGGGCTGCCCAACGCCCAGCTCTACTTCAATGTCGCCTTCTTCGTGGTGCTGGTCTCGCTGATCCTGCAGGGCAGCTCGCTGCCGCTGGCCTCCCGCCTCGCCCGGGTCGAAGTGCCGGCGCCCCCCTCGCCCATCAACCGCTCCGGGCTCGAGATCGATCTCGACAGCCAGTGGGAGACCTTCGTCTATCGCCTGAGCGACGAGAAGTGGTGCATCGGCTCGCCGCTGCGGGATCTGCGCATGCCCAAGGGCACCCGCATCTGCGCCCTGTTCCGCGAGCAGGAGCTGCTGCACCCCTCGGGCAGTACCTGTCTGCAATCCGACGACATCCTCTGCGTCATCGGCCACGAGCGCGACCTTCCTGCCCTCGGCCAGCTGTTCAGCCAGGCACCGGAGCAGGATCTGGGCCCACGCTTCTTCGGCGACTTCCTGCTGGAGGCGGCCGCCAAGCTGGTGGATCTGGCACCGCTATACGGGCTGGATGTGAGCGAGGTGGCGGATCAGACCCTTGGCCATTTTATTGCACAGCAGTTGGGCGATAATCTGGTGGTCGGCGACCACGTCGAATGGCAGGGGCTGATCTGGACCGTAGCCGAAATGGAAGAGGGTGAACCCCGCAAGATAGGGGTGCGTTTTCTGGAAGAAGATCCGGTCTGATCGCCATCTGCCTCGTCCTCTGCGAGAAGGGAGTTATCTATGCCTTACCAAACCCTGTTGTCCGGCCTGCAACCCCCTTCGCCCAACCTGGGGGTGATCGAGGGCTTCTTTGGCAAGGGCTGGAGCTGGGAAGCCCGCGCCCGCTACGCCCAGTGGCTGCCCCGCCACGGTTACGGCTTCTATCTCTATGCCCCGAAAGAGGATGGCTATCTGCGCAAGCACTGGGCCAAGCCCTGGCCTGCCGCCCAGCTCGAGGCGCTGCGCCAGCTCGCCCGCCAGTGCCGCGACAACGGCCTCGCCTTCGGGGTGGGGCTGAGCCCCATGGGCGCCCACCACGACTATGCCCGCCAGCGACCGGCCCTGCTGGAGAAGGTGCGGCTCATCGAGGAGGAGCTCAAGCCCGACATCCTGGCGATCCTGTTTGACGACATGAAGGGGGATACCCCGGATCTCGCCCACTGGCAGCTCACCATCGCCCACGACATCGCGGCCCATACCAGTGCCGGCCGGCTGCTGTTCTGCCCCAGCTACTACAGCACGGACCCTGTGCTGGAGAAGGTGTTTGGCGCCATGCCCCCCCACTATCTGCAGGATCTGGGGCAGGGGCTGGATCGGCGCATCGACATCTTCTGGACCGGCCCCAAGGTCTGCTCCAGCGAGTACCCGGCGGCCCACCTGCGGCAGACGGCCGAGTGGCTGCACCGCAAGCCGTTCCTGTGGGACAACTACCCGGTCAACGACGGCAGCAAGGCCAGCAGCTTCCTGCACCTGCGCGCCTTCGAAAACCGCCCGGCGGAATTGGCGGATCTCGTGAGCGGCCACGCGGTCAACCCCATGAAGCAGGCGGCGCTGTCGGCCCTGCCGCTGGCCACCCTGCCCATGAGCTACCGGCTCGGCAAGCAGTACGACCCGGACAAGGCGCTGCACGCCTCCCTCAACGCCACCTGCGGCCCGCAGATCTCCGCCATGATCCAGGCTGACCTGCCGCTGTTTCAGGACATAGGGCTGGCCCAGCTGACCCCTGAGCAGGTGACTCACCTCAAGGCCCGCTACCTGCCGTTTCGCGACCAATCCTGCGTCGACGAGATCCTGCGCTGGCTCGATGGCGAGTACGTGTTCGACCCGGACTGTCTGACCGACTGACCCCACAGCCACAGGAGGCAGCATGGACGCGTCCCTGATTTACCAGAACCTGGCGGTGATCGCCGCCTTCCTGCTCATCTACAGCCTGATCGCCGGGCGCTTTGAATCCCGCCTCATCAACGGCCCCTTGCTGTTCTTGCTGATGGGCTGGCTGCTGGGGCCGGGCGGCATCGAGCTGCTCTCCCTCTCCATCGACAGCGACGGTATCAAGCTCCTGGCGGAGCTGACCCTGGTCATAGTGCTGTTCAGCGATGCGGCCAACACCAACTGGCAGGTGCTGCTGGCCAACCGCAGCCTGCCCATCCGGCTGCTGCTGATCGGCCTGCCGCTCACCCTGGCGGCCGGCGCCCTGTTCGGTCACTGGCTCTTCCCCGACTTGCCGCTGCTGGAGATGGCGATCCTCTCCACCATACTCGCCCCCACCGATGCGGCACTCGGCAAGGCGGTGGTGAGCAACCCGGCGGTGCCCGCCCCCATCCGCGAGGGGCTCAATCAGGAGAGCGGCCTCAACGACGGCATCTGCGTGCCCGTGCTGCTCCTGCTGCTCGCCCTCATCGCCCCCACCGAGCAGCACACCGGCACCGGTCTGCTGGCCATCACCCTGCTGCTGGAGGAGATCGGCATCGGCCTGCTGGTGGCCTGGGGGCTCACCACCTTCACCCTGCGCCTGCTCAAGACCTCCTACCTCAACGGCTGGCAGTTGCCGCTCTGGCGCCAGCTCACCATGCCGGGGCTGGCCCTGCTCTGCTTTTCGCTGGCCCAGACCTTGGGCGGCAGCGGCTTCATCGCCGCCTTCGTCGGCGGCCTGCTGATGGGCCGCAAACTGGGGGAGCACAAGCACGCCTACCTGGACAGCTGCGAGGGATACGGGGATCTGCTCTCGGTGGTGATCTGGATGGTGTTCGGCGCCACCCTGATGCCCATGCTGGCAGAGCTGCTGCACTGGCAGTACTGGCTCTATGCCGCCGCCAGCCTCACCCTGCTACGCATGCTGCCGGTCTGGCTGAGCCTGCTCGGCACCGGCCTCAAGCTTGAACTCAAGCTCTTCATCGGCTGGTTCGGGCCGCGGGGGCTGGCCAGCATCGTCTTTGCGGTGATGGTGCTGCAAAATGAGCCGGCCCTCCTCGGCCAGCGCCCCATCATCGCCACCGTGCTCTGCACCATCATACTGAGCGTCATCCTGCACGGTCTCACCGCCAATCCCTGGGTCGCCCGCTTCAAACCCCGTTGAGGGGCACCGCCAACAAAAAGCCCGGGCACTGCCCGGGGCTTTCTTTTGTCAGGCGCAAGGCGTCCATCTCGGCCAGGGCCCCTCCCTAGGAGCTCGCGTCCTCGGCCTGCGGCCGATAGACCAGGATCCCCGGCTTGTTCTGCACATACTCCAGGAAGGGGGAGTCCACCACCTGCATCTTGCTCGAGAGGGAGGAGGCATTGCGCAGCACGGGGCCGTTCTCACCACGGATGAAGATGCCGGTGTGAGTGACGTCGAGCCCGGCCAGATCGGTGTAGATGCCGATGTAGTCCCCCTCCTCCAGCAGACTCAGGGTGTTCTCGTCGATGCTGGCGGACGGAATGTAGGTGATGTCCCGCGCCGTCACCCCCAGCCCAGGAATGTAGTAGCCGCCGTCCGCCTTCTGGTTGAGCAGCTTGGCCGTGGTCACCGCTGCGCCGCCCACCAGATGGGTCACATCGCTCACCTTGTTGTCACCATGCACCCAGTCTGAGAAGAAATGCTTTCTGGTCAGATAGTTGACCTCACCGTTCACGTAACGAGTGTGCATCAGGTTCTCGATGAAGTGATGCACACTCGTTGCGCGACGCAGCGACTCGACATAATCCAGATAGGTGAAGCAATCGAGCCCGCCAAAATCCACCACCAGCTTCTCCTGCTCCTCGTTCGACCCCACCAGCCGGTTGGCCACATAGGGGTTGCCCAGAAACAGGCTGGAGAAGGTCTTGATCGTCTGACCCGGCGCCCCCTGCTGGCGGGCAAACAGCTCGATAAGTTGCGGCTCCTTGATGTTGTAAAAATCGAGGTTCCTCTCTTTGCCGGCAGCCGCCGCGCCGGCAAACAGGAGCAATCCAATACTGGTCAGCCTCATCATCCTTAAATCTCCTTGCTCGAAATGTTAATAAACGGACCCTGTGCACTCTCTCGCAGGGGCAAGAGAATTCCATTCGAGACTGACGGCATCCCGGCCGTTTGCAAACCGGATAAATGTAAGCAAATGTGGCCGACCGCCCGCCAGCATACGAAAAAGCCCCGCATGGCGGGGCTTCTCGGCAGTAACAGACCAGCTGGCAAGCGCGGTATCAACCCAGCGCCAGCCAGACCCCGACAAACAGCATGAGAGAGCCGGCAATCCGGTTCATCAGGGTGACGTTGCCGCTCTTGGCGAGGAAGTGGCGCAGGGTGCGACCGCCGCTCGCGTAGAGCAACAGGCAGGAGAACTCGATGAGCAGGATCAGGGCCACCAGGGCGCTGATCTGGGGTGCCATCGGCTTGGCTGCGTTGATGAAAGGAGGCAGCAGGGAGACCATGAAGGCCCACCCCTTGGGGTTGGCGATGGCGGTGACGAAGCCCTGCATGGCCAGCGCCAGCGGCCGCGTCTCCTGGGCCGCCGACAGATCCGCCGGGATCGCCAGCTTGCCCTTGGCCTGCCACATCTGGATGCCGAGCCAGATAAGATAGGCGCCGCCCACATATTTGAAGGCGGCAAACAGCGCCGGATAGTTGAGCATGACGGCCGCCACCCCGATCACCGACAGCACAGAGACCAGGCCGACTCCGATGAGCTCGCCCCACATCATGTGCAGGGTGCGGCGCACCCCCAGACTCATGCCGAGGGTCATCGCCAGGGTCATGCACATGCCGGGGGTCACGGAGACAAAAAAGAACGTGGGAATAAACAGCGCCAAAATGGCAGGATCGATCCAGTCGGACACACAACACCTCCATGGTAACAGACCGACGATCTTGCCTATCACACTCATTTAACACAAGAAAAAACCTTTTCAAATAGCCGGTTTTGCACCTTAAAAACCTGTGACAAGCTTTGTCGCGCCTGTGTAAGATGCCGCCTTGTTTCTCTTTTGGGTCAGGATCTTTCATGTCATTGAATAATCTCTCTATCCGTCTGCAAGTACTCATCCCTCTCCTGCTCGCCAGCCTGTTGATGATCCTGATGATCGGGATCGGCAAACAGGACATCGACCGCGCCATCGACGACATGAACGAGACCACCGCCAGCGTGACCCGTCACAAGGACGACATCGCCACCCTGATCCACGCCACCTACCGGCTGCGCACCAACGCCATCTACGGCCTCTACGATCCCGCCCGCTTTGCCCAGCTGCCCAGCGAGCTCTCCGCCGCCGAGCAGGAGATAGGTGCCATCCTGGCCAGACTGGCCATCGCCGGTGCCGAGCAGGACAACAGCCGGGTCGCGGCCGCCCTGCAGGCCTACCTCGGCCACACCCGCAGCAACATGCTGCCGCTGCTGGCCGCCAAGCACCAGGGCGGCGGCGATCCTGCCGCCTATGAGCAGGCCCGCCTGCGCTTTCGCGATCTGGGGGAGGATCTCATTAAGCAGATCGATGCCATGTCCGCCCACGTCAACCAGCTGATCCTGGCTGAAATTGCCGAAGAGCAGGCTCACTACCATGCCACCCTGCTGCGCACCCTGCTGCTGATGGCGGCCAGCCTGGCCGCCGCCCTGTTTGGCGGCTGGTGGCTCTCCGGCCGCATCGTGCGCCCCATCGGTCAGCTGCAGCAGGTGATGCGCGCGGTGGCCCAGGGCCGCTTCAACGTGCGCGCCGCCGCCAACGGCAACAACGAGCTGAGCCAGCTGGCCGCCGACATCAACCAGACCCTGACCCAGCTTGGCAGCACCATCAACACCCTCACCGGCATCAGCGGCAACGTGGCCTCCGCCGCCACCGAGCTCGCCGCCGTGATGACCCAGGCAGAGGTCAATGCCCAGCAGCAGCGCGGTGAGACCGAACAGGTGGCCTCCGCCGTCACCGAGCTGGCCAGCACCGCCGACAACGTCAACCACAACGCCGCCCTGGCCGACGAGCTGGCGCGCGATGCCAACCAGCGGGTCGAAGAGGGGCTGGCGCTGTTTGCCGAGAGCATTCAGGCCAACAGCCGCATGGCCAACAGTCTGGAGAGCGCCGCCTCCGTGGTGGCCAGCCTCAAGTCCCAGTCCGAGCAGATCGGCAAGGTGATCGAGGTCATCCAGGGGATTTCCGAACAGACCAACCTGCTGGCCCTCAACGCCGCCATCGAGGCCGCCCGCGCCGGCGAAACCGGTCGCGGCTTTGCAGTGGTGGCCGACGAGGTGCGCATGCTGGCGGCCCGCACCCAGGACTCCACCAAGGAGATCCAGGCCATCATCGAGCAGCTGCAGAGCCAATCCCTCTCCGCCAACAGCGGCGTGCAGGATACCCTGGCCATCCTGGCCCACAACCAGCAGCTCTCCGGCCAGGTGCAGGATCTGCTGGGCGGCATCACGGAGGCGGTCAACCAGATCAACGGCGCCAATGCCCAGGTGGCCACCGCCGCCGAGGAGCAGTCCTGCGTCACCGCCGACATCAACCGCAACATCACCAACATCCACGAGATCGTGAACCAGAATGCGGCCGGTATCAGCCAGAGTGCCGCCGCCAGTCACGAACTGTCACAGCTCGCCGAGCAGCAGCGCAAGCAGCTGTCCCAGTTCCAGCTGTGACGCCGACCCGCTGACCAGACAGAGAGGCCCCGCACGCGGGGCCTCTCTGTTAATGACGCTGACGACTTGTTATTGTTTTAAACGCTATTTTTTATGATTAGGCTTCATTGGGGGCTGGGCTACCTCACCAAATGTGGGTATGGTAGAGGCACGTCACTCCCCCTCATGCGAGATCATCATGAAGCTGTCCTTCAAGAAACCGGCCTTCATCGGCCTCGGGCTCATCGCCCTCGTCACCGCCATCTGGCTCGACTACTACCTGCCGGAACACACCATCGCCACCATCACAGGGGTGGAGGTGAAGCGCACCGACAAGGATGGCCCCATCAGCCAGAAGAACCCGGCCGACGGCCCCACCACCGACGTCTACTACATCTATACCGAGCGTCCCGGCGAGAAGATCCGCGTGTTCCGCAACGAGGACACCGAGTGGGGCTGGCCCTTCTACTTCAAATTCAACGCCGCCGACGTGCAGGCCAAGGCCAAGTCGATGGAGTTCGAAAAACGGCTGGCCATCATCACCTCCTACGGCTGGCGCATCAACATGTTCTCCATGTTCCCCAACGTCACCAAGATTGAGAGCACCGAGCCCGACGCCTCCACCTGGAGCTTCTTCCGCTGGTTCTGGTTCGGCATCTGGGCCCTGGTGATGGGCAAGGCAGCCATCGCTACCTGGCGCTACTTCGATCGTCTCGAGGACGAGATATGAGTGAGCCGAGCAAGACGCGCACCAGCTTCTATCGCCGGCTCTACGTGGCCTGGCTCATCAGCCAGGGCACGGATACGGTGCCGGCCATCATGGAGGCGACCGGCATGCCGCGCCGCACCGCGCAGGATACGCTCAGTGCCCTGGCCGAGCTGGACATCAGCTGCGGCTTCGAGCAGACCGAGGGGGCTCGCCATCTGCAGGGGCACTACCGTATCAGTGACTGGGGGCCCATCAATCCCGCCTGGATAAAAGCCCAGCTGCCGGTTATCAAGGAGACGCTGGGTTACCCCTGAAGACCTGGAGATCACCCGTCAGTGACTGGGGGACAATCCGCGAAAATAAAAGAGGGCCAGCCGACAAGGCTGGCCCTCTTTTTATCTCCGCCAAGGCGTCGGCCTTGTTTCTACTCGGAGAAAGGCTCCTCCGGCAGCGACTCCTGGCTCTCGCCCCGGGTGCAGTCGATGATGGAGCGCTTGGGGTTGTTGGGATCGCGCAGCAGCAAAGGGGCCAGCCCTTCGTCGTGCTTCTGCTCGTCGGAAAACTCGCTGCCGTAGGCATTGTGGGTAAGCCGGCGCGCGTTGGCGATGGGGGTATCCACGAACAGGGCGTGCACCTCAAAGGTGGAGGCCGGAATGAGAAAACCGCTGATGGGCAGGCCGTGCAACTCCTGGCGGGTCTTGTACCAGGCGAAGCCGTCCGCCACCTTGTAGGGGGTGTAGTGGTTGAGCTGCGGGTGCGCCGGCTTGCCCGTCTCGCTATCGAGATAGAGATCATCCAGCTCGCAGGTCGCCAGCCCCTGCCACATCGACTCGAACGGCGTGGCACACCCCGTCAGTTGCAACCCGGCCAACAGTGCCAGCCCTGTCTTCCACATCGCTTCGCCCCTTCTTGCAAGAGTGGAACTGCGTTTAGTCAAAGGCCCGCAGCCGCGTGACCAGCAGATCGATAAAGCCCGCCCGATCCAGCCCCAGCAGCACCAGCGCATTGGCCGGCTTACCGGTCAGACCGTAGCGATCCACCACCGTCATGCCGCTAGTATGGGTGCCGCCTGTCTCGATATCGACCCGGCACTCGACCCCGTGGAACAGCGCGGGAGCCAGCAACCAGGCAATGGTACAGGGGTCGTGCAGCGGCGCGCCAGCAAATCCCCACTTGGGATCCCGGTGGTAGATCATGAAAAAATCGAGCAGCCCGGCCACGCACTGGGCCACCGGATTGGTGATGGCGCGCACCCGTTCGATGTCTTCGTCCATCACCTGTGCCTGATGGGTCACGTCCAGCCCGCACATGGTGATGGGGATGCCCGACTTGAACACCATATCGGCCGCTTCCGGGTCCACATAAATATTGAATTCCGCCGCCGGGGTCCAGTTGCCGGCCCCTGCGGCGCCCCCCATCAGCACGATGCGGGCGATCTTGGATTTGAGCTCGGGGTGGGCCGCCAGCAGCAGGGCGATGTTGGTGAGCGGGCCGGTCGGCACCAGGGTCACGGGCTCAGGGCTCTCGCGCAGGCAGCTGGCCATCAGCTCGAGGGCTGTCATGGACACGGGGGTAAAGGCGGGATCCGGCAACTTGGGGCCATCGAGACCCGATTCGCCATGGACGTTGTCGGCGATGATAAGCTCGCGGGCCAGCGGCTTGGGAGCCCCCGCCGCCACAGGAATGTCGTCACGCCCCAGCAGGGTCAGGATGCGCAGGGCGTTGTTGAGGGTCTTGTCCGGCGTCTGGTTGCCGGCGCTGGTGGTGACCGCCAGCACCTTGAGCTCGGGGCTGGCCAGCGCCAGGATGAGGGCGATGGCATCATCGTGGCCGGGATCGCAATCGAGAATAACGGGCAACGCCATGGACAGGCTCCTTACAACATGACAGGGAGCCATACCTTAGCAAGCCGCGGCTGCATTAACTCTGGAAGGGGTCACAAAATGGCCCCTTCCCTGTATTATCAAGCAGTTAGTCACAAGACGAGGACCGCCCCTGCAGTTATTCGCCGTGCCCCGCCGGTTCGGGTATGATCCCCCTCCCTTTTCAGACCGTGCGCCCCATGTCCGCCATCATCGACACCTTCATCGCCCCGCCCTGTGCGGCCGCCATCGAGCTCCTGTTTGAGGATGAGCACCTGCTGCTCATCAACAAGCCGAGCGGCCTGCTGAGCCTGTCGGGCAAGAACCCGCAGAACCTCGACTCTGTGCACCACCGGCTGGTGCAGGATTATCCCGGTTGCGCCCTGGTCCATCGCCTCGATTTTGGCACCTCGGGGATCATGCTGGTGGCCAGGAACAAGGCCATCAACGCCCTGCTCTGCCACCAGTTCAGCCAGCGCACCGTGAGCAAGGCTTACAGCGCCCTGCTGTGCGGCCACCTGGCCGAAGACGAAGGGGTGATCGACGCCCCCATCGCCAAGGATCCGGCGCTGTTTCCGCTGATGAGCATCTGCGCCGTCAGCGGCAAGCCCGCCCGCTCCCGCTATCAAGTGATTGAGCGGCTGGAGCAGCAGATTCAGGGACAAACCGTGCCGCTGACCTGGGTCAGACTGGTGCCGGAGACCGGCCGCACCCATCAGCTGCGCATCCACAGCCAGCAGCTGGGCCATCCCATCCTTGGTTGCGATCTCTATGGCGGCCTGCTGCCGCCCGGCTGCGAACAGGCGCCGCGGCTGATGCTGCACGCCAGTGAACTCGATTTTGTTCACCCGATCAGCGGCGAACCGATGCAGATCCGCTGTGAGGCGCCCTTTGCGCTGGCGCTGGCGACCATGACGGGGCAACAGGGATAACTCAGAAGGAAATAGAGGGGAAAAAGAGAAGGGGAAAAGCGGTAAACGGCGGATAAAGATAGGGGCCGTGCTTTCGCAACGGCCCCCACCCCCCACTCGGTACTCTTTGTTACAAAGAGGGCTATCAGATCAGTTTGCGGGCAGCGCCCAGCACGATCTTGATGGCATCAGATTCGGTCTTCGCCATGGTCTCGGCGTTCGGGATCTCTTGCTGGGTACGGTTCACGATGACACCGGCCACCATACCGGCACGCAGGCCCTGGCTGGAGCACATGGTCAGCAGCGTCGCGGACTCCATTTCGAAGTTCAGCACCCCCATGGATTGCCACTCTTTCATGGAACCCTGGAAGCGTTGTACTACGCGGCCGGAGAAGGTGTCGTAGCGCTCCTGACCCGGGTAGAAGGTGTCAGAAGAGGCGGTAACGCCCACGTGCAGCTTGGAACCCAGCTCCTTGGCGGTGTTGACCAGCGCAGTGGTGCAGTCGAAGTCGGCCACGGCCGGGAACTCCATCGGCGCGAAGTGCAGGCTGGCACCGTCGAGGCGCACGGAGCCGGTGGTGACGATCACGTCGCCCACGTTCAGGTGCGGCTGGATGGCGCCGGTGGTGCCGATGCGCAGGAAGGTACGGATGCCCAGCTGAGCCAGCTCTTCCACCGCGATGGAGGTGGACGGGCCGCCGATACCGGTGGAGCAGATGATCACGGCCTTGCCGTCCATCTCGCCGCGCCAGGTAGTGAATTCACGATGGCTGGCCAGGTGCACCGGGTTATCCAACAGCTCTGCGATGCGCTTCACGCGCTCGGGGTCACCGGGGACGATCGCCAGGGTGGCGCCTTGCAGATCCGCTTTTTTCAAACCCAAGTGAAATACATCAGACATAGTGGACTCCTGGTTGCTCCCCACCAGCATGGTCAGGGGCAAGTTAAGGTGATTCTTTATGGTACTTTCAAGCCTTTACTCCCCTCGTCGGGGAGGCGCCAACTATGGTCGAAAGCGCTTTCCAATTCCTTGAAGCATCTCACACTTCCTTGCATTGACAGCCACAAATTCGGCGCAAAACGTTTGCTAACTTGATGAATTAATTGAAAAACGTTTTTCTGTTCGCGAACAGGCTAGCGCGCTTGTCAATCCCTGTCGCGGCCCATGTTCCCGGTACGTGATCGAGTCCATAAAGTTGCAAAGCAGATACTATTGACCCCTTTTCATCCCCCCTGACGGTGCTATGTTGGCGCCAATATACCACTTAATGGCTAATCATACGGAGTCCATCATGGCGACATTCAAGTTCTACATTCCCGCAATCAACCTGATGGGAGCAGGCTGCCTGCAAGAAGCGGCAGCCGATATCAAGGGTTATGGCCATCGCAAGGCGCTGATCGTCACCGACAAGATCCTCAACCAGATCGGTGTGGTGGCCAAAGTGGCCGGCCTGCTGGCAGAACATGGCATTGAAAGCGCAGTTTTCGACGAGACCAAACCCAACCCGACCATGGCCAACGTGGAAGCGGGCCTGGCCATGCTCAAGGCCAATGGCTGCGACTGCGTCATCTCGCTGGGGGGCGGCTCGCCCCAC
This sequence comes from Aeromonas sp. s2, assembly GCF_040907935.1. Taxonomy (NCBI): domain Bacteria; kingdom Pseudomonadati; phylum Pseudomonadota; class Gammaproteobacteria; order Aeromonadales; family Aeromonadaceae; genus Aeromonas; species Aeromonas sp. s2. The sequence goes on from NZ_JBFOCR010000009.1 coordinate 394,398, forward strand.
GACTGCGCCAAGGGCATCGCCTTGGTGGCCGCCAACGGTGGCAGCATCAAGGATTACGAAGGGGTGGATCGCTCCGCCAAGCCGCAGCTGCCGCTCATCGCCATCAACACCACCGCCGGCACCGCCTCCGAGATGACTCGCTTTTGCATCATCACCGACGAGGCCCGCCACGTGAAGATGGCCATCGTCGACAAACACGTCACCCCGTTGATGTCGGTCAACGACCCCGAGCTGATGCTGGCCAAGCCGGCCGGCCTCACCGCCGCCACCGGCATGGATGCGCTGACCCACGCCATCGAAGCTTATGTCTCCACCATCGCCACCCCGGTGACCGATGCCAGCGCCATCATGGCCATCCAGCTCATCGCCAAACACCTGCGCACCGCGGTCAACCACGGCGACGATCTGCACGCCCGCGAGCAGATGGCCTACGCCCAGTTCCTGGCCGGCATGGCTTTCAACAACGCAAGCCTGGGTTACGTACACGCCATGGCCCACCAGCTGGGCGGCTTCTACGACCTGCCGCACGGGGTGTGCAACGCCGTGCTGCTGCCCCACGTGCAGGCCTACAACGCCCAGGTGTGCGCCGGCCGCCTCAAGGACGTGGCCCGTCACATGGGGGTGGACGTGAGCGCTATGAACGATGAACAAGGGGCCGCCGCCGCCATTGCCGCCATCAAGCAGCTGGCCCGCGACGTCAAGATCCCGGCCGGACTGGAGCAGCTCGGCGTCAAGGCCGACGACTTCAACGTGCTGGCCGAGAACGCCCTGAAAGACGCCTGCGGCTTCACCAACCCGAAACAGGCGAGCCACAACGAGATCGTCGCCATCTTCCGCGCCGCCATGTAAGGGGCGCAATGGGCAGAAAGGGTCGCATGGCGGCCCTTTTTATTGGCTGATGGATCAATGGCTTTTTACTTCCGTAGAGGGAGCCGGTATGATTTGCCGAGCTTAAAAAGACTTGAATGGATGATCTGAACTCGATATGCGGATGAAACACCTGATTGCCGCGGCCCTGACCGCCCTCACCCTGTCCGGTTGCAGCCTGGTCTATCGCATCGATATTCCCCAGGGCAACTATGTGGAACAAAAACAGGTCGACAAACTGCGCCAGGGCATGACCCGCGAGCAGGTCGAGTTCGTGCTGGGCTCTGCCATGCTGCGCGATGGCTTTGACCCGAACACCTGGTACTACCTCTATGAATTCCAGCCGGGGCGCGGCGAAAAAGAGCGCAAGGAGCTCACCCTGACCTTTGCCAACGACAGATTGGCCACGGTCACCGGCGACTTCCCGCTGCCAGCGGCCTTCCATACCCCGCTCTGATCCCATCCACAAAACCGGCCTCACGCCGGTTTTGTTTTAACGCCGCCGGCCACCCATTCCCCCCTTGCAGAGGGCTGCCCCTCGTCCAATACTGGCCTCGATTCAATCACACAGGGAGAGCAGCATGAGCCGGATCCTGATCGCCGGAGCCACTGGCCTCATCGGCCGCGAGCTGGTGCGGCAACTGCCCGCGGAGCATGAACTGACCCTGCTCTGCCGCAAGCCCGGAGAGCCGCAGCCCACCCACCACTGGCTGCCGGTCAATTTCGATATGCTAGCCGAGGTGAATCTGCCCGAGCCGGTGGATCTCGCCTTCTGCTGCCTTGGCACCACCCGCAAGGAAGCGGGCTCCGCCGAGGCCTTTCGCCGGGTCGACCTTGACTATGTGCTGGCCTTTGCCGAGCTGGCCCGTCGCCACGGCTGCCAGCGGCTGGTGGTGGTCTCGAGCCTGGGGGCCAATCCGCACTCCCCCGCCCTCTATCCCCGTACCAAGGGGGAGATGGAGCAGGCATTGCTGGCCCAGCCCTGGCAGCGGCTCGCCATCGTGCGCCCCGCCATGTTGCTGGGGGATCGCCAGCCGCCGCGTCGCTCGGAGCAGTTTTTCCAGGCCATCTATCCCTTGCTGAAGCCACTGCTGGTAGGCAGGTTGCGCCGCTGGCGCGCCATCGAGGCCAGCCAGGTGGCCCGCGCCATGATCGCCCTCTCCTGCCAGCCCGCCGGCTGCGAAGTGGTCGAGAACGAGCGGCTGCTCCAGCTGTAACGAAGCGCCCCGCTTGGCGGGATGACGGGATCAAAAAAGGCGCCAAGGCGCCTTTTTTAGATGCGGTGTCGTGCCAGTGCAGGCACTGTTATATGAAGAATCGAGCCCAAGGCACTCAGTCGGACTGTTTGCGATTGGCATTGGGCCGACCGCCGGTCACCACGTCGGCACGCCCCTCCTCCTTGGCCTTCTCGGCGCGCTTCTTGCGCATCTCCTTGGGATCGGCGATGAGCGGACGGTAGATCTCGATGCGATCGCCATCTTGCAGCAACTCGGCGCCCTTGACCGGCCGGCTGTAGATGCCGAACTTGTTGACCGCCAGATCGATCTCGGGATGCTTGCTCATGATGCCGGACTGCTCGATGGCTGCCTGCACCGTCGTGGTCGGCGCCACCCGCAGCCGCAGCACGGTCTGCTGCTGAGGCAGGGCATAGACCACTTCGATATTGAGTTGATCAGGCACCGTACACCACCTTGGCGCGGTTGGAGAAGGCCAGCACCATGGAGCTCACCAGGTCGCGGAAGATCTGGCCAAACGCCAGCTCGATGAGTTTGGAGGTGAACTCGAAGTCGAGATCGAACTCCACCTTGCAGGCATCCACGTCCAGCGGGGTGAAGGTCCACCAGCCCGCCAGCTTGCTGAAGGGCCCCTCCACCAGCTCCATCTTGATCTGCCGGTTGGCCTCGAGCAGGTTGCGGGTGGTAAAGGTCTTGGCAATCCCGGCCTTGGCCACATCGACCGAGGCCGTCATATAGTCATCACCGGTCTCGTGGACACGGCTGCCAACACAACCGGGCAGGAACTCCGGATAAGCGTGAACATCATTGACCAGCCTGAACATCTGTTCGGCGCTGAACATCACCAGGGCACTGCGAGTAATACGGGGCATGGCTTTTCCTCATCCAATCGCCGCGATTTTATCACCATGTTTGCGCTTTTGGAGGTAAAACCTCGGTCAAACTGCTCATAAAGCCATCAGTTGACCCGCTGCGCGTTTTACAGCCGCCCTTGCCCACGTATAATGCCCTCCTCCCAGTCATTGCCGGAAATCGCCCGTCATGAGCAAAAAAAACAGTAAAAACAAAGCCGGGTCCAACACCATTGCACTCAACAGAACCGCGCGCCACGAATACTTCATCGAAGAGAAGATCGAAGCGGGTCTGTCCCTGCAAGGGTGGGAAGTCAAATCCCTGCGGGCGGGCAAGGCCAACATCAGCGAAGCCTATGTCATCTTCCGCGATGGCGAGGCCTACCTGTTCGGCTCCAGCTTCCTGCCACTGCAGGCTGCCTCCAGCCACGTGGTGTGCGACCCGACCCGGACCCGCAAACTGCTGCTGAGCCGTCGTGAACTCGACAAGCTCGAAAGCCTGATCGCCCGTCAGGGCTATACAATCGTGCCGCTCGCCCTCTACTGGAAACAGTGCTGGGTCAAGGTCGAAATCGGCTTGGTGAAGGGCAAGAAAGAGCACGACAAGCGCGAAGACACCAAGGCCCGCGAATGGGATCGGGAAAAAGCGCGCATCATGAAGAACAAAAACCGCGGCTAATCCGCTTGATGCTGCAAGGTCCGGGCTCCTGCCCGGACTTTTTCTTTTCCGGTCCGCCGCTTACCCGCTCCCGCCAGGCGTGCGCACAATAAATCGGCAAACGGAGCGGCTCCCTGCGGGAATGACCATCAACGCCTTGCCATGGCAGGATTTTTGCGTACAATCCCTCTTAACAACTTGGGGCTGATTCTGGATTCGACAAGATTCACGAAACCCAAGGTGCATGCCGAGGTGCGGTAGGCCTCGTTAATAAACCGCAAAAAAATAGTCGCAAACGACGAAAACTACGCACTGGCAGCTTAATAACCTGCGCAGAGCCCTTCTACCCTAGCTTGCCTGTGTCCTAGGGAATCGGAAGGTCATCCTTCACAGGATCGTGTGGAAGTCCTGCTCGGGGCGGAAGCATTAAAACCAATCGAGCTAGTCAATTCGTGGCGTGTCTCTCCGCAGCGGGTTGGCGAATGTAAAGAGTGACTAAGCATGTAGTGCCAAGGATGTAGTAATTTTGGACGGGGGTTCAAATCCCCCCAGCTCCACCAAACGTTTGGAAAGGGCCATCTCGCAAGAGATGGCCCTTTTTTATTTCAGCAAACACCCAATCCGCACAATCTCGCCGCTTATCCCGTTACGCCTGGCAACCATCTATCAACGCTGGCATCAGAGTGATTGTCATCGCGATGCTCATGGTGTCACCGCGCTGCAGCAGCCGCAGGCCGGGGTGACCGGCCAGGTGGTGGGCATTGGCGGCGTGGCTATGGGGCTCAAGACAAACAAAACCGCTTGTTTCATCCGGCTGATAGAGCATCAGGAAGGAGGCATCGCTGACTACCTTCAGTCGCTGTTGGCGGGTGGGGTGCACCAGCTCGGCCGTACCATGCCAGCCACCGTAACAGTGGTTGAGCCACCCTTGCGGGCACTGCCACTGGCGAAAGTCGAGGTGGTGCGCTAACCGGCTCGACCAATCGGTCGGCAGATGATCCGTCCCCTCCTGCCAGACGCCGCTCGCCAGAAAGCGAATCTTGGTCTGCTCGTCGCGCCAGAAGAAGGGGTGAAAACCCGCGCCGTAGAGACAGGGCGCCTCCCCCAAATGCGTCAAACTGATGCGTGCGATCAGGCTCACCTCCTGCAGCCGATAGTCAATCTCGGCCAGATAGTGAAAAAGGCCGCATTGGCTGGTGAGCTGCAGCGTCACCGAACTGGCTGAGCCCGCCACCCGCTGCCATGGCTGCAACCAGCCATCGCCATGCAGGAAGAAGTCGGGATCTAGAGGGCTTTCTGGCAAGCGATGCTCCTTCCCCCACAACTCAAAACGGTTGCCTGCCACCCGATTAGCCAGCGGCATCATGGGAAAGAGGGCGCTTTCGCCGGGATGCCATTGCCCGGGGTTGCAAGATGCATCGGGATTGGAGCCGCGCAGCAGCGGGCGCCCCTGCTCATCCTCCAGCCCCAGCACACAGGCTCCTTGGGTTGAAACCCGCAACCGAAGATGCGGGTTGCTCAATGTGTAGACCGTCATGCCGAGGCGCTCGCCTTGGTCGGTGCCAACTCCACCTTGCCCTGGGCCAGCTGGGTTTCCAGCGCCTCCAGCGTCACCCCTTTGGTCTCGGGCACCTTGCGGTAGATGAAGATGAGCCCGGCGAAACAGATAAGGCCATAGAGCAGGAAACTGCCTGCGGCCCCCAACCCGGCGTTGAGCAGCGGGAAGGTGTAGGTCAGCACGAAGCAGGCGATCCAGAGCGCCAGGGTTCCGGCCGACATGGCCAGCCCGCGTACCCGGTTCGGGAAGATCTCCGAAAGCAGCACCCAGGTCACCGGCGCCAGGGTCAGCGCATAGATGGCGATGGCCGCCAGCACCAGCAGCAACACCGGCAAGCCCAACACTCCACTGGCATAGGCCGCGGCCATCATGCCGTAGATGATGGTGAGACCAGCCGAGCCAATCAGCATCAGCTTGCGACGGCCGAGCTTGTCCACCATAGGCAGCGCAATCAGGGTGAACAGCAGGTTGATTAGACCGGTGGCGACGATGGATTTGAGGGTGCTGTTGATGTCAAACCCGGCGGAGGCAAAGATCTCCTGCGCATAGTTGAAGATGACGTTGATGCCGCACCACTGCTGGAATACCGCCAGCACCATGCCGATGATGAGGATGGGGCGCACCGAGGGCTTGCCCAGCTCCGCCAGCGATACTTTGTGCGCCGACTCCCCCACCAGCGTCTGGCGGATCTCGGCCAGCGTCTGCTTGGCATAGGCATCCCCGCCAATCTTGCCGAGCATGCGGGCCGCCTGCTCATACTGGCCATCTTTGGCCAGCCAGCGCGGTGACTCCGGCACGAAGAACATCAGCACCAGAAACGCCAGCGCCGGTACCAGCTCGGCACCGAACATCCAGCGCCAGCCGGACTGGCCGTTCCAGGTCGCCAGAATATCGGCCTGGGTGGCGTTGCTCGCGACCGGATCGGCAATCATCAGGTTCACCAGCTGAGCCGCCAGCACACCGATGACGATGGTGAGCTGGTTGATGGCAACGAACTTGCCCCGCTTGTCGGCCGGACTGATCTCGGCGATGTACATGGGAGAGAGCGCAGAAGCCAGACCGATACCGATCCCCCCCACGATGCGATAGACCACGAACAGATCGAAGTTGCTGGCCGCAGCGGTGCCCCATGCCGAGATGGTAAACAGGATGGCGGCCAGGATCAGCGGCTTCTTGCGGCCGAAGCGATCCGCCGACCAGCCGGAGATGGCGGCCCCCAGCACACAGCCCACCAGCGCCGAGCTCATGGCCCAGCCGGACTGGGCCGGGTCGGTGATGGAGAAATAGGCCTCATAGAAGGGCTTGGCCCCGCCGATGACCACCCAGTCGTAGCCAAACAGCAGACCTCCGCAGGCGGCTACCAAACAGATCATCCAGATGTAGCTCATATTGAGCCGGTGCGTATCCAATTGATTTTTCGTGCGTTCCATGACTCATCCTTTCTATCTTGTCGATTGTAGGGTGCAGTGGCGCCCCGTACCGTGGCAGGGCGCCCGTTGTTGTTATAGCTGTGATGGCTTGAGTGACAGCTCGCGGCAGATCAGAGCGAACAGCTGCCCCTTGTCGTGAGCCGGGTTCAAGATGAGCAGCTCGCGCAGGGTCTGGGAACACGCTTCACGCTGCTCCAACCCCAACTGGCCGAGGGCCCGGACCAGCAGACAGTGCTGACGGTGTTTGTGCTGCGGGTCGTCATCCAGCACGATGAGATCCGGCAGCGAAACGGCAAAGAAGTCCGCCTCGACCGACTCGCCCATTGCCTGCTCGGCCCAAGCCACCATCCCTTCAAACAGACGTTGTGCCTCCGCAATCCGTCCAAGACGAGCCAGCGCCATACCCTGATAGAAGAGGTAATCCACCGGCTGATCGTTGTAGTAGCGGCTGGCCCCCAGCGACCCCTGACCAAGACAAGCCTGTTGCAGGCACTGGGCCGCCAGACTCTGGTGGTCACAGGCCAGATGGCAGAGCGCCAGCAGGTAGTGAATGTCGTTGTCGGTTTGTCCTACAAGGCGCCCCTCCCCCAAATTGAGGGGGTAGTGCAGCGCCTGTTGCAGCAACGGAACAGCCTGCTCGTGACGTCCCTGAGTCATCAACGCCAGCGCCCGGCGCTGCTGGTTGATGAGGTACTGACCGGTCACTTTGCCCTCGCCCCCCTCCCAGGGGTGGAATTCGCGCAGCCGCAAGATCTCGGCCGCCGCATCCAGCTGACCGGTAATGTGATAGAGGCTGAGCAGTTCGGCGGTCAGATCATCGCGCTTGAGGGCGACCGCACGGTGCGCCTCCAGCAGGGCCAGCCGCTCTGCGGGGGCCATGGCACAACGCTTGTGCAATTGATCCAGCTCGAACAGCAGCCGCGCATCGTCCGGCTTTAGGGAAAACGCGCGACGCAGGCACTGCTCGGCCGCCGCCATATCACCCGCCTTGTTGAAGTGGTGAATACCGAGGTTGCGCCAGACCGAGGCAAAGTCCGGTGCCTGTTCGCACACCCGCTGCCACAGGGCAATCGCCTGCTCGTAGTTGCGCTTGCTGTAGTGAAAGCAGCCCAGCAGATAGCTGGCAAACCAGATGTGGGAAAGCTGCGCCAGCATGGCCACCTCACCAAGGGTGTTGGGGAAGCGCACCTTGCGGCCAAAGGCCTGTTCGGCCCGCAGCAGCAGCGCCTCCTGCTCCGGCCCCGCTGCCAGCAAGCTCGCCTCGAACAGCAGCGGCAGGGTCTCCTCCATCGGCAGGGCTGCCAGCAGCTTGCTGGCCAGTTCGGGGCGCCCCCAACTCAGCAGTTCGCTGGTGAGGAAGCAGAGGTTGGTGCCACGCCCGTTGCAAAGATGTACTAGCGCGTCGCGATCGGCGGCCTGCTCGCTTGCCAGCCAGCGCAGGAAGGCCAGCTGATAGTGAAGCGGATAGCGGACTCGCTGCTCGTCGATATAGACGATGGCTGCCTCCGGCTCACCAGACTCCAGCAGAGCCAACCCTTTGAGGGCGATGGCGCCGTAGTGGGTACCGTTGACGGCAAGACTCTTCTCAACAAATTGCAGCGCCTGCGAGGCATCGCGGCGCACCATGGCGATACGGGCCAACCCGAGGAAGCCACTGTCGCGACAGTTGCCACTCCAGGTTGCCTTGTAAAAATTATCGAACGCGGCATCGAACTGGCCGAGTCGCTCCTCGATATGGCCGCGCAGCAAGCTGGCCTTGCCACACTGGGGGTTCTTGTTGAGGCGATGGGCACGGGTAAGCGCTTGCTTGACGTAGACCAGCGCCTGCTCGTAATTGGCACGGTTGTACTCCAGCGTTGCCAGTGCAAGGTTGCAGCGATAGTCGCCGCCATCCAGCTCCAGCCCCCGCAGGTAGTAATCGAACGGCGAGCGACTGGCGTGCAGATACTGCTCCAGATGCTGGCCGATGAAGTAGAGTTCATCGACCGAGTCGAGATTGACGGCAGGCTCCGGCGCCGTGGCGGGATCCGGCAGGGCTTCGCCAGCTGGCTGATGCTCGAGGTAACTCAGCACGCACTGACCCTGCTCATCCAGCAGACGTACCTGCAAACGTCCCTCGCTGGTGATGGCGAATGGCTCCAGCCAGGCCTGACCCGGCTGCAGATCCAGAGGTTGCGTAAACAGCACGCCCCCCTCGTCGCTCACCTCGAACCGGGCCCTACAAAGCGGCGCCACCGCATAGACCCCGCAGACGAGGCCATCATCGCTACGCTCCAGTTTGATGGCGGCGCGGGTGTTGGCGTTTTGCAGAGTGCCGAGGGTGTTATAGGGCAGGAAGTTTTGCACGAACACCTTCTCTTCACCGGCATCCAGCCAGGTGAAGTCGGGCTGGTTATCGGTATAGACCCCGGTCATCAGCTCGATGTAGGGGCCGTTGTCGTCGGTCAGGTTGCGATCCCAGGCCAGACCAAAATCGCAGTTGCCCCAGCTCCACTGCTTCTTGCCCGGCGAGACGTGGTGATCCGCCACGTGCAACAGGCCCCCCTGCTCGTCATGACAGTAGGCGCCGACGAAGTCGTAGTCGGACTTGTCCGCCATGTAGGAGGTGGGCACCGGAATGTTGCGGTAACGGGAGATATCGACTCCGGCGGAGTAGTCCACCTTGTAGTAGGTGCCACGGGCGATGGGGAAGGCGCTGACGTCGCGCTTGCCGTGGTCATAGACGGCGGTCACATCGGGCGGGAAGACGCTCTGGTGGGCATCGCCCCCTTTCACCGCCGGGTTGGACCACCAGAGGAAATGGCGCGGCGTATCGTTGCCGTTGAACACCTTGCCGGTGATCTCGATGAGCGCCTTGTCGGGGTAGAGGGTGAAGCCCGCCATCACCTGCAAACCACGCATCGGCTCCACCTCGCCGAGCCAGACTGTCTTGGCGCCACCCTCCTGCTCCGCGATGGTGAAATCCACCGGCATGAAGGTGGTGGGTCTGTGGTGCTGCGGCCAGTTGAACTCGATGCCGCCGGAGATCCAGGGCCCCACCAGCCCCACTAGCGCGGGCTTGATCACTTCGTTGTAATAGACGAAGTCGCGATTCATCACCTTGTCATAGGCACGGTGGATGCGACCGCCCAGCTCCGGTAACAACATCACTTTGATGAAGTCGTTCTCCAGCCAGACCGCCCGATAGGGCTTCATCTGCTTCTGGCCGGTAAGAGTATCGATCACGCCATAGGGATAGACGGCCCCCGAGGAGCCCTGATAGACCCGCTTCTCGAGAAACATGGGGTGGGGATCTTCGGCGCCCACCTCGTAGGTCGGCAGGGTGATGGTCTCAACCCAGACCTTGACATCAGCTCTCATTAATCTCGCCTCACTTAATACTTGTTAGTAAAAATTTCAGTGAGACCAGATTAGAATGATTAAACCACCATTAATTGCCTAAAGATCACGCAATACAGTAAGCGGAGTTTAGTGAAGTGATGAGCACAGGGTTGAACAACCAGAAGGTACGCCACCACAACAAGCAGGTGCTGCTGGCCCTGCTCTACCAGCTCAAGGAGGCGAGCAAGTCCACCCTGGCGCGCCACTGCGAGCTCTCCATTCCTGCTGTCAGCAAGATCCTCGACGAGCTGGTGGCCGAGGGGGCCATCAGCCACAGCGACCAGAACCTCTCCCAGCGCGGCATCAATGGCGGCAGCTACCGCATCGCCAGCGGTCAGGGGGCGATCCTCTGCCTCAATATCAGCCCCACCAGTCTGGAGAGCATTCTGGTGGACAACCTGATCACCCCCCTCGACGACTACGCCGGCCAGAAAATTGCGCCGCAAACCCCGGACGAGTTGCTGCGTCTGATTGAGGCCTGCTACTACCAGCACAAGCGCCGCCACAAGGGGCTGGCGATCCGGCTGGCCATCGCGGTACACGGTCAGGTCAACCCGGCGACCGGGGTGTCGCAGACCATGCCGCAGGCTCCCTGGCACGCGCCGGTCGAGCTCAAGTATCTGCTGGAGGAGCACCTCGGCTGCGAGGTGATGGTGGACAACGACTGCATCATGCTGGCGCTGGCCCAGAAGTGGCAGGGAGCGGAGAACGTCGGCGATTTTTGCGTCATCAACGTCGATTACGGCATCGGCTCGGCCTTCATCATCAACGGCCAGATCTACCGGGGAGCCCTGTTTGGCAGTGGCCAGATTGGCCATACCATCATCAACCCGGACGGTAGCGCCTGTGCCTGTGGCCGTTACGGCTGTCTGGAGACGATCGCCTCCCTCTCGGCCATCAAGAAGCGGGCCCGGGTCTTTCTCAAGCAGCAGGGGGCGGATCCCGCTGCGCTGGCGGAGGGGCGTGTCGGCACAGCCCAGCTGCTGGCACGCTACCAACAGGGGGATCCCATGATCCGGGCCATGGTGGACGAAGGAGCCCGTGCCATTGGCCTGAGCCTCTACAACTTCCTCAACATCCTCAACATCAACCGCATCTGGCTCTATGGCCGCAGCTGCGGTTTTGGCGAGGAGTGGCTGCAGACCATCATCCACCAGACCGGTGCCAACCCGTTCGACTGCAGCGATGCCGTCAACGCCACCCACATCCGTTTTGGCCAGCTCAGCCGCGCCCAGCAGGTGATGGGGATTGGCTATCTCTATGTGGAAAGTGCCTTGGCACAGCCTCGCTAGCCTGTTTGCGCAAGGGCTGACTCAGACCCCCGCCTGCTGGCAGGCCCAGTCAATGAAGGCTTGCGCCTTGGGGTTTTGGCAATTGGGCAGGGTGGCGATGTAGTAGCGCTGGGCGCAGCGCACCGCCATGTCCGGGAAGGGGGCCGCCAGCTCGCGCCGCGCCAGTCGCTGGCTCACCAGGTTCTGACGCCCCATGGCCACCCCGGTGTGGTTCATGGCGGCGATGATGGCGAGATCGGAGCGATCAAACCCCATGCTGGCCCTGCATGCCGAAAGCGAAACACCGGACTGCTCGGCCCAGCCGGACCACTCGTCATCGTTGGAATCCTGGCTCCAGGCTTGCCGATCGTGCAGCAGGCGGCAGTGTGCCAGGTTGGCCGGGTTGCCGAGCAGGCCGTGCTGCTCGGCATACTCGGGGCTGCACACCGGCACCATGTACTCGTCCATCAGCGGGTGAATGGCGAGCCGCTCCGGCGGCTTGTCATCGAAGCAGAGGGCGAGATCGATGCCGTAGCCATGCAGGTTGATGTTCTCGTTGCCGGTCATGACGTTGAGCTCGATCTGGGGATGCTGACGGGCGAAATCCGCCAGTCGTGGCACCAGCCAGCACTGGGCGATGGAGGGGCGCGAGTAGATGGTCAGGGGGCCCGACAGCTCCTGATGGCGGATCTCCAGGATCTCCTGGTTGATGAACTCCAGCGATGAGGTGAGTGCCCAGAACACCCGCAGCCCGTCCGCCGTCAGCGCCACCTTGCGGTGAAAACGCTGGAACAGCTTGAAGCCAAGCTCCTCCTCCAGGGCGCTTATCCTGTGGCTCACCGCACTCGGGCTGAGCGCCAGCTCGTCGGCAGCCAGCGCAAAGGAGCCGTGTCTGGCCGCCGCCTCAAAGGTATGCAGCCTGGCCAGTTGATAGCCGTTGAGCAGCTTGTTGCCCGCGATACGGCTTCTCGCCACCTGGTGATCCTGCTGGTACATGACGCCCTCATTGCTACCCCTTCAACACATGCGCCGATGATACCGAAAAAGCGGCCCGCTGCATCAGCTCATATCACCCAATGTCGCTCTCAGGCCAACATTGTGATGAATACGGCGCTCTTGCATCAATCTAGCTCACCCAAGATGCTCTTTTCATCATTTGTCACAGCCACCTCATTGGCATTGAATAACACCAAGCTTATTCCCATGCCGGGGTGCGCTATGAGCACCTCAACAAGGCTCGGCGCCCCCGGCCGACAGCCATCATGGACCCCATGGTTCTGTGCCAGGTTTGCCACGGTGGGCGCAACCCTGCTGGCACCTGCATACCCGAATTCAATGACGAAGCCGAGAACACCATGAAAAACATCGACGTATCACAACTCACCCAGCAGTTTCCGCTACTGCGCTCCCTGATCGCGCTGGAACCGGTCAGCTGGTTCAACCCCAAGGCCACCCCCCTGGTGGAAGGTCTGCCCTATGTGGGGCTGGATTGCCGCGATGTGGCGGATGCCTCCGCCCGCTTGGCCCGCTTCGCCCCCTACCTGTGCGAAGCCTTCCCCGAGACCCGCGCCAGCAAGGGTATTCTGGAGTCCGAGATCGCCGCCATCCCGGCCATGCGGCGCGCGCTGAATGCCCGTTACGGGGTCGAGGTGAGCGGCCGGCTGCTGCTCAAAAAAGACAGCCATCTGCCCATCTCCGGCTCCATCAAGGCACGCGGCGGTATCTACGAGGTGCTGGCCCATGCCGAGCAGCTGGCCATCAAGGCCGGCCTGCTCTGCGAAGAGGACGACTATCGCAAGCTGTTCACGGAGGAGTTTCGCCACTTCTTCAGCCAGTACAGCATCGCGGTCGGCTCCACCGGCAACCTCGGCATGTCCATCGGCATCATGAGCGCCCGCCTCGGCTTTCGCGTCACCGTCCACATGTCCGCCGATGCGCGGGAGTGGAAGAAGCGCAAGTTGCGCGAACATGGTGCCATCGTGGTGGAATACGCCGAGGATTACGGAGTCGCGGTGGAGCAGGGGCGCAAGGAGGCCGAGCGCGATCCCAACTGCTTCTTTATCGACGACGAGAACTCCCGCACCCTGTTTCTCGGCTATGCGGTGGCCGGTGAGCGGGTGAAAAAGCAGTTCGACGAGATGGGCATCAAGGTGGATGCCGACCATCCGCTGTTTGTCTACCTGCCTTGCGGGGTGGGTGGCGGCCCCGGTGGGGTGGCCTTTGGCCTCAAACTCGCCTTCGGTGACCACGTTCACTGCCTGTTTGCCGAGCCAACCCACTCCCCCTGCATGCTGCTCGGGGTGCACACCGGCTTGCACGATGCCATTGCGGTGCAAGACCTTGGTATCGACAACCTCACTGCGGCAGATGGCCTCGCGGTGGGGCGCGCCTCCGGCTTCGTCGGCCGCGCCATGGAGCGGCTGCTGGCAGGTTTCTACACCCTGAGCGATCAGGAAATGTATGACCTGCTGGGACTGCTGGCGCGCGATGAGCAGATCAAGCTGGAACCCTCGGCGCTGGCCGGCATGGCAGGCCCGTGGCGCGTCGCGGCCGACCTTGAGTGGCAGGCCGGTCAGGGGCTGGATGCCGCCAAGATGGCCAGCGCCACCCACCTGGTGTGGGCCACCGGCGGCGGCATGGTGCCCGCCGAGGAGATGGAAAAGTATCTGGCCAGCGCCCGCCTCTGATCTTTTTTTCAGCCATAAAACCCGCCAGACTGGCGGGTTTTTCTCGTGTGAGATCAGCAAGATGGCGTGCATATTCGGGCGCATACAAAATGGACGGCCAGACAGCTGGACACCCTGAATTGCCGACAATCCCCCCAAGCTGGTTATTTTGTGATACGATAGTGACCGTTTTTTGACATCTGCACCCACGTTGGCGCCCTGTTCGGGCGAGATCGCGACCCAATCCGTCGATCACAACCATCAAGGGCATGCAGAAAAACCGTGGCCTGATGGCCCCTTCCGGCACAAAGCCTGACGGCGGTCAGCAAGACACACGAGATAAGGAGATCGGGCAATGAAACAATATCAAAGCTGGCTGGGACAATATCTGATGAGTCGCCGCGATGGGGACCACGCCATGGCATCCGAACTCGCCAGCTCCATCTGCGAGTTCTGGCAGACCCAGGGGAATGAGGCCGAGCAGGACAAATGGCAGCAGATCTACCAGCACCATCTGGAACGAACCACCTAATCATCCGAATCCTTGCCTTGCAGTCCCAAACTGCAAGGCTCCCTTTTATCCAGCCCCTTCTTCCCCTCGCCTCCTTTGCTCTCTCACCATGACAGCGCAGATCTGCCTGCCTGCTTCATATCGTTGCCCGCATCGTTTCAACAGGTTACCGGGCAGGGCCGCCAGCCATGTGCAATTTGGCGTCACATCGGCCCGTTCGCGCCTTGCCCCTGCCCCTCCCCTTTGTTAGAGTCGCGCGCCGCGCGGCCACCGCGCCCATAACGACAACGCGCGCCCAGAGCGCCAGCAACGAGCGAGAACAATCCATGCGTGAGCGCATCAGACAAGAGTGGTTTGGCAACGTCAGGGGGGATCTGCTGTCGGGCACGGTCGTGGCCCTGGCCCTGATCCCGGAGGCCATCGCCTTCTCCATCATCGCCGGCGTCGATCCCAAGGTGGGGCTCTACGCCTCCTTCTGCATCGCCGTTATCATCGCCTTCACCGGCGGCCGCCCGGCCATGATCTCCGCCGCCACCGGCGCCATGGCCCTGCTGATGGTGACCCTGGTGCGCGAGCACGGCCTGCAATACCTGATGGCCGCCACCCTGCTCACCGGCCTGCTGCAGATCCTGGCCGGCTACCTGCGCCTCGGCGCCCTGATGCGCTTCGTCTCGCGCTCGGTGGTGACCGGCTTTGTCAACGCCCTGGCCATCCTCATCTTCATGGCCCAGTTGCCGGAGCTGACCAACGTCAGCTGGCAGGTCTACGCCATGACCGCAGCCGGGCTTGGCATCATCTACCTGTTCCCGCGCCTGCCGCGCATCGGCAGCCTGCTCCCCTCGCCGCTACTGTGCATCGTGCTGCTCACCGCGGTGAGCGTCGGCCTCGGCCTCGGGGTGCGCACGGTCGGCGACATGGGCGCCCTGCCGGACACCCTGCCGGTCTTCATGTGGCCCGAGGTGCCCCTCAATCTCGAGACCCTGGCCATCATCTTCCCCTACTCCGCCGCCCTGGCCGTGGTGGGACTGCTCGAATCCCTGATGACCGCCGCCATCGTTGACGAGATGACCGGCACCCGCAGCGATCGCCACCGCGAGTGCAAGGGCCAGGGGCTGGCCAACATCGCCGCCGGCCTGATGGGCGGCATGGCGGGCTGCGCCATGATTGGCCAGTCGGTCATTAACGTGAAATCCGGTGGCCGCGGCCGCCTCTCCACCCTGGTGGCGGGGGCCCTGCTCATCGTCATGGTGGTGTTCCTGGACGAGTGGATCCGCCAGATCCCCATGGCGGCCCTGGTGGCGGTGATGATCATGGTATCCATCGGCACCTTCTCCTGGGGCTCGGTGCTGCGCATGCACAAGACGCCGCTGGCCACCAACCTGGTGATGCTGAGCACGGTGGCCGTGGTGGTGGTGACCCACAACCTGGCCCTCGGGGTGCTGACCGGGGTGCTGCTGGCCTGCCTCTTCTTCGCCCACAAGGTGGCGCGTACCCTGCTGGTGCACAGCGACAGCGAGCGCCACGGCGCCACCCGCACCTACCGGGTACACGGCCAGGTCTTCTTCGCCAGCACCGAGCAGTTCTGCGCCGGCTTTGACACCGGCGAATCCCTTGAGCGGGTGGTGATCGACTTAAGTGACGCCCACTTCTGGGATCTCAGCGCCGCCGAGGCTCTGAGCACGGTGCGCCGCCGCTTCGAGGCTGCCGGCACCGAGGTGCAGCTGACGGGGGTGAGCGACACCAGCGCCGCCCTGCTCGGCCGCTTCGCCCCGGCGACCTGACCGAACGCCGCTTCAGGCGCCACACGCCCATAAAAAAGGCCAGCCCCCTGGGGCTGGCCTTTTGCATCTTCACAGACTTACATCTGGTCGACCATGTCCTGGGCGAACTGGGAGCAGGAGCGCAGGGTGGCACCTTCCATCAGACGCTCGAAGTCATAGGTGACGGTCTTGTTGCGGATCGCCGCTTCCATCCCCTTGATGATGAGGTCGGCCGCCTCAACCCAGCCCATGTGGCGCAGCATCATCTCGGCGGAGAGGATCAGGGAGCCCGGGTTGACCTTGTCCTGACCGGCGTATTTCGGCGCGGTGCCGTGGGTCGCTTCGAACAGGGCGACGCCGTCGCCGATGTTGGCACCCGGTGCGATGCCGATACCGCCTACCTGGGCCGCCAGCGCGTCGGAGATGTAGTCGCCGTTCAAGTTCATGCAGGCGATGACGTCATACTCGGCCGGGCGCAGCAGGATCTGTTGCAGGAAGGCGTCGGCGATGACGTCCTTGACGACTATGGTCTTGCCGGTTTTCGGGTTCTTGAAGGAGCACCAGGGGCCACCGTCGATGAGCTGGGCATCGTACTCTTTCTGGGCCAGGGCGTAGCCCCAATCCTTGAAGGCACCTTCGGTGAACTTCATGATGTTGCCCTTGTGCACCAGGGTCACGGAGTCGCGATCGTTGTCGATGGCATACTCGATGGCGGCACGGACCAGACGCTCGGTACCGGCCTTGGACATGGGCTTGATGCCGATGCCGCAGGTCTCGGGGAAGCGAATTTTCTTCACGCCCATCTCGTTTTGCAGGAAGGAAATCACCTTCTTGGCTTCGTCGCTGTCGGCTTTCCACTCGATGCCGGCGTAGATGTCTTCGGCGTTCTCGCGGAAGATCACCATGTCGGTCAGATCCGGGCGCTTGACCGGGCTCGGGGTGCCCTCGTAGTAACGGACCGGACGCAGGCAGATGTAGAGATCCAGCTCCTGGCGCAGGGCCACGTTGAGGGAGCGAATACCGCCGCCGACCGGGGTGGTCAGGGGGCCCTTGATGGCCACGCAGTATTCACGAATGAAATCCAGGGTTTCGGCCGGCAGCCAGGCACCTTCGCCATAGACATGAGTCGATTTCTCGCCGGTGTAGATCTCCATCCAGGCGATCTTGCGCTCGCCTTTGTAGGCTTTCTCGACCGCGGCATTCACCACATTCAACATGGCCGGGGTCACGTCCACGCCGATGCCATCCCCTTCGATAAACGGAATGATCGGATGGTTGGGAACCTGCAGCTTGCCGTTGGCATCGACTGTGATTTTCTGGCCCTGGGTCGGGATAACTACTTTGCTTTCCATCGGCATCTCCTAACTTCCGTTTGTTATCAATCTGTAAGTTGCGCGCGGCCATCTTAAGCCCATCCATTGGCAGAATCAAATGGCGAGCACGCATGTCAGACCATAGTCGCGCACTGGATCACAATGCGTCCCTTCAGCCGGCTCCGGATCCGAAGCAGCCCCGCCGGCGCCTGACTCGGACAGGCTCCGGCGGCATCCCTGTTTATCCCGCCAGCCCCTCGGCCTGCCCCTGCAGCTGGCTGAGCGCCCGGTACTGGGAGGGGGTCAAGCCGGTCTTTTGCTTGAACACTCGGCAAAAATAGTTCACATCGCTGTAACCACAGCGGCTGGCCACCTCTTCGAGGCGAAAGCGGTATTTCTTGAGCATGAACTTGGCCCGATCGATGCGTACCCAGCTGATGTAATCGGCCAGGCGCATGTGCCCCTGCTCACGAAACAGGTGCGACAGGTGGCTGGCCGAGACGTTGAAGCGATGGGCGATCGAATCCCGGCTGATGGGGCGGTGAAAGTTCTCCTGGATATAGATGCAGATCCCGTGAAACAGCTCTGCCCCCCGCGGCCGCTCGAAGGTGGACTCGGCCAGCAGCTGGCGCACGCTGGTGAGCAGCGCCTGCAGCAGATGATTGTCGGTGGGGGAGCGCGCGGGATCCTCGGTCAGCACGTTCAGTGCCGCCAGTATGTGTTCGTTCACATGGCCGGCCCTGGCCATGATGCTGTGCTTTTGCACGTCAAAGAAATCGGGGTCTTCCCGCCGCTTGCTCACCAGACTGAAACCCAGCTGACGCTTGCCGAACAGC
Organism: Aeromonas sp. s2; assembly: GCF_040907935.1. Taxonomy (NCBI): domain Bacteria; kingdom Pseudomonadati; phylum Pseudomonadota; class Gammaproteobacteria; order Aeromonadales; family Aeromonadaceae; genus Aeromonas; species Aeromonas sp. s2. The sequence goes on from NZ_JBFOCR010000009.1 coordinate 412,735, forward strand.
AGGCTCAGCACCGAGCAGTCGGTGGTCCAGAGCGGCTTGTTCCAGCCGTTGGGGGGGATGTAGAGCGCCTGCCCCGGGGCGATGCAGATCTCCTGGCAGCCCTGCTCCCTGTCCCAGATCTGGTTGCGGTACTCGCCGCTGAACACCAGCTCGAGGCGAGGAAAGTTGACCTGATAGCTGAAACCGGGCGGCACCCCCTGATCCTGGGCGAACCAGATCTGGTCGAAGGGGGTCTGCTCGTGGAGGGCGCCATCGAGCAACTGGCTGAAGACAAGAGACATGCTGATCCTGATCAAGAGAGAGGCAAGCGGTTGCGGTGCCCGCGACCGCCCATGTTATAGTCCGGTCCACGGCAGCAATGCCACCCTTTTCTGCACCCGATTTTCTGCACACCAAATGAGGCATCCCTTATGAGCAGTCGCGATCTGCCCTCTTTTTTGTCAATGCAAAATCCGATTCAAGGCTACGACTGGGGCAGCCATGACGCCCTCACCACCCTGTTCGGCATCCCCAATCCGGCGGGCAAGCCCCAGGCCGAGCTGTGGATGGGTGCCCACCCCAACGGCTGCTCCGAGGTAGTGCTGGCCGGGCAGACGCAAAAGCTCTCGACCCTGATAGAGAGCGCCCCCGCCGCCGTACTGAGTGAAGCCACCCAGACCCGTTTTGGCAGCCTGCCGTTCCTGTTCAAGGTGCTGTGCGCCGAGAAGGCTCTCTCCATTCAGGTGCACCCGAGCAAGGCGCAGGCCGAAGCAGGCTTTGCCAAAGAAGAGGCCGCCGGCATCTCGCCCAAGGCCGCCAATCGCAACTACAAGGATCCCAACCACAAGCCCGAGCTGGTGTTTGCCCTCACCCCCTATCAGGCGATGAACGGTTTTCGCGCCATCCCGGCCATCCTGGCGCTGTTCGAGCGGGTCAAGCTGCCTGCCCTTGCCGAGCTGGTTGCCGCCCTCGCCGCCAGCCAGAATGAAGTGGGCCTGCAGCACTTCTTCCACCAGCTGCTGGTGCTGGAAGGGGCGCGCAAGGATGAGGCACTGGCGGACCTGCTGGCCTTTGCCGCCAAGCATCAGGATGAAGAGACCTTTGCGCTGATCACCAGCCTGGCCGCCCAGTACCCGGGGGACGTGGGGCTCTTCTCGCCGCTCTTGCTCAACGTAGTGACCCTGCAGCCCGGTCAGGCGATGTATCTGGACGCCTGCACCCCGCACGCCTATGTGCGCGGCACCGGCCTCGAGATCATGGCCAACTCCGACAACGTGCTGCGCGCCGGGCTCACCCCCAAGTACATAGACGTGGCCGAGCTGTTGGCCTGCACCCGCTGCCTGCCCAAGCCGGACGACCAGATCCTGCTTGCCCCCCGCCTGGACGGGGCGGTGCAGCACTTCGAGGTGCCGGTGCCGGACTTTACCTTCAGCGTCTACCCGGCGGGCGAGCATCAGCTCACCACCGCCAGCGCCGAGATCCTGTTTGCCATCGACGAGGCCGTCATCCTCAAGCGCGGTGACGACACCCTGCGTCTCGAGAAGGGTCAGTCCGCCTTCATCCCGGCCGCCACCGGCCGCTACCAGCTGCTGGCCGAGGGCCGGGTCGCCCGCGCCGGCAACCGCTGCTAAGCCGGTTCAAATCGAGCCATGACAACAAGGGCCATCCAGGATGGCCCTTGTTGTTGGCAGTGACCGCCACTGTCCACTTCCGCCTTTGCCGACTAATTTCTTGATGTGCGGCATAAAATCATCAGATCCTGCTGTCGCCCTCTGCCGGGTTGGCTATCATGCCCGTCTGGCTATCACACGCCTTGATACCCGCCGGAGCAGCACTGCCAGCCGGCCCCAGTTCAGGAAGAACATCATGAAAGGCTACTGCGGACTATCCGTTTTACTGCTGGCGCTGCTGGGCGGCCCGGTGCACGCCGCCTGCGACAAGGGGGTGGCGCTCAGGCTGGCCAAGTCCTTCTGGAGCGAGCACAAGGATTTCTATTACGCCGATCCGGCGCCGCTCAAGGCGCTGCTCACCCCCGACTTCTTTGCCGTGCTGAGCAGCGAGGCCGAGTGCAACGCCGACGGCGAGGTGTGTGCCATCGATGCAGACCCCTGGATCAACGCCCAGGATGGCGAGGTGAGCGAGCCCGTCAGCTTCACCCTGGCCAAGGAGCAAGAGCAAGGGGTAACGGTCAGGATGCACTATCTGTTCGCCCTCTCCGACGCCCAGAAAGAGCCGCAGACCGTCAGCCTCCACTTTCAGAAGAGCGGCGACAACCGCTGCTACCTGATGGATGACTTCATCCCCCCTGGCGATGGCTCCCTCAAGCAGCGCCTGCGTCAGTGGCAGAACCACAACGCCATCGAGTTGCAATAAAAAACCCCCGCCATACAGGCGGGGGTTTTGCATTCAGCCGGGCCACACGCATCAGCGCCGGGCCCATGGCGAGGTCACTCCTCTACCGCCTCCGACTGAGGCTCTTCAGCACGGATCTGCTGCAGCTCTTCGACCCTGGCCTGCCATTTGTCGTGGGCCTGTTTGCGCTCCTGTTGCTTGAACTCTTCGCGCATGGTGTCGATATTTTGGGCCAAATTTTCCATCAGGATGTCTCCTTACATCTGGGTGAACATGACAAGTAAAACGGGTTGACGGCACACTCCGCATCAAGGGCGTTGGCCTGTCGGTTCATCAAGTTTGACTTCCGGTTTGCCAAAACTGTCCAACTAAATAAACGATTGGATATGCACAAAGCAATCTAAAAAATGATTAAACGTCTCTCGTAAAACCATCTAAAGGCGGTCAGCGGACCCTCTTTTCACTCCTATGGAAGAGATGTAAACCATTAAATATCAATAACTTAATATTCACTCATGGCTAATGCACACGTCCTTTTCAGACCACCGATTATGCACTGATTTTTCACGCCCCGTGTTTGCGTCCCTTGCAACCCCGCCACCATAAGCGCCGCACAAAGCCAGGCAGCCGCTTTTGCCGATCGGCTCACAGTTTTGCTGGCCACGTAAGCACACAAATCTCCATCCTTCAGCCCACAAAGAGCAGGCCCTCCAACCGCCGGCTGGTGATAAATAGCCCCTCACCAATAGTAATCACCTGTTTTTAAAGCTGTTTTTGTTCATCACCCGCTACCTTTACTAACCGAACAAAATGAGAGCAGGGTCACAGGCAGGCACCATCAACACAAAAATCCAGTAAAGGGCACATATCTCCGATTTCGGCCGAGGCACTTGGGAGAAACAATAAGCAGGTCAACCAGTTGCACCACAGTTTTCAACAGGACCAGTTCCATTCGGACGGCACCAGCCAGGAGAGAACCATGCTCACCACCCTGATAGATGAAGGATTGATCTGCCTCGATCTTGCGGCCCGCGACAAGCAGGCGCTGTTTGTCGAGCTGGCCGAGAGGCTCAAGGCCAGCGGCAAGATAGCCAGTCAGGATCAGTTTGTCCGCGACCTCTGGGCGCGGGAGGCGCTCGACAACACCGGCTTCGAGCAGGGGGTCGCCCTGCCCCACGCCAAGAGCGAGGCGGTGCGAGAGCCTGCCATCGTGGTCGGCATCAGCCGCCAGGGCATCGACTACGGCGCCGAAGATGGCGAGCCCTCCAAACTGTTCTTCATGATTGCTTCCCCGGCGGGCGGCGCCAACCACCATATCGAGGTGCTGGCCGAGCTCTCCACCAAGCTGCTGGAACCCGGTTTCATCGCCAGCATGCAGGCGGCCACCAGCCGCACCGAGGTACTCGCCTTGCTGGCCGCACCAGGGCCGTCCGCAGCCCCTGCCGCCCCCACCCGGGCGCAACCTGCCCAACCTGCAGAGCCGCAGGAGCGCGGCATCAAGACCCAGCTCAACACCCTCAAGCAGCATTTGCTGTTCGGCACCTCCCACATGATCCCCTTCATCGTCGCGGGGGGCGTGCTGCTGTCGCTGTCGGTGATGATCAGCGGCAAGGGCGCCGTGCCCGAGGCGGGCGTGCTCAAAGACATGGCCGATATGGGGATTGCCGGGCTCACTCTGTTTACCGCCGTGCTGGGCGGCTACATCGCCTACTCCATGGCGGACAAACCGGGTCTGGCCCCCGGCATGATCGGCTCCTGGATTGCAGTGCAGCAGTTTCACACCGGTTTTCTCGGCGCCATCCTGGTGGGCTTTATCGCCGGCCTCATCGTCAACCAGCTCAAACGCATCAAGCTGCCGGATTCCATGAGTTCGCTCGGCTCCATCTTTATCTATCCGCTGATCGGCACCTTCCTGGTGTGCGGCATCGTCATGTGGGTGATCGGCGCCCCCATCGCCGCCATGATGGAGGGGATGAACCACTGGCTCTCCGGCATGGCGGGCTCGGGCAAGGTGATGCTGGGGGCCATCCTCGGTGGCATGACCGCCTTTGACATGGGCGGCCCCATCAACAAGGTGGCCACCCTGTTCGCCCAGACCCAGGTCAACACCCAGCCCTGGCTGATGGGCGGGGTCGGCATCGCCATCTGCGTGCCGCCGCTCGGCATGGCGCTGGCAACTCTGCTCTCCCCCAAGCGCTACAAGAAAGAGGAGCGTGAAGCGGGCAAGGCGGCCGCCATCATGGGCATGATCGGCATCAGCGAGGGGGCCATTCCGTTTGCCGCCGCAGACCCGGTGCGGGTCATCCCGGCCATCGTCGCAGGGGGCATCGTCGGCAACATCACCGGCTTCATGATGCACAGCATCAACCACGCCCCCTGGGGCGGCTGGATCGTGCTGCCGGTGGTGGAAGGCAAGATGGGCTATATCCTCGGCACCCTGCTCGGCGCCCTCACCACGGCCCTTATCGTCAACCTGCTGAAAAAGCCGGTCAGCGACACGGAAGAGAGCAACGAGCGCCAGGAGGAGTACCAGATCATCGAGGCGGAAGGGGAAGCCGAGGTGCTGGCCATCACCGCCTGCCCCTCCGGCGTAGCCCACACCTTCCTGGCCGCCAAGAGCCTGCAAAAGGCAGCCGCCAAGGCCGGCATCAAGCTGAAAGTGGAAACCCAGGGTGCCAACGGCATCATCAACCGCATCAGCGCCAAAGACGTGGCCAACGCCCGCTGCGTCATCCTGGCCCACGACGTGGCCATCAAGAACAAGGAGCGCTTCGCTAATATCGAGGTCATCGACGTCAAGACCCGGGAGGCCATCCACAACCCGGAGGGGCTGCTGGCCCGCACCCGGCCGGGGCGCCAAGTGGCCTGACAACGGCAGTTGAGAGATATATGACAGAAGGGGCCAAGGGCCCCTTCTTTTATCCCGGCATCAGGCAGCAGCAAACCCCCTCGTCAGCCGCCCGAACGGGGATGGCGACCTCACCCACAGGATCGATAAGATAGGAGCCATATTGTGCCTTCGCCTGCCAGCCGGCCTGGCGACCACATATGGACGGAGCCTTGCACAGATGGATCTGACGGACGTACGGCTCACCCTGCCCGAGTGCCTCGTCCGCCATCCCGAATGCGCCACCGACGATAGTGAAAACGCCAGCTGCTGTGCCTGCGGCAAGGTGCTGTTTCGCAGCCGTGTCATTCTCTGATCCAGGCCCCTTATCGCATTTTTCACCAAGGAGTCACATCATGGACCTCTTATGGCTGTTCAGCCTGCTTGCACTTGCGGCCAGCCTCTATGCCATGCGTTTCTGGAACAGGCGCCACGCCCACCCCGACTGGCTGCGCCTGCCCACTCGCGCCGAGTACCTGAGCGCTCATCCCGAGTGTGCCAGCGGGGATACGCTCAGCGCCCGCTGCTGTGCCTGCGGCTCGGACAAGGTGCTCGGTCACCCCCAGACCGGCTGGTTTGATCACCGCTTTCGCCATACCTGCCTCGCCTGCGGCAAGGTGTTGTTTCGCACCGAAGAGCCACGCTAAATGGCTTCCCCAAATGCAGCGAGCCGCCCTTGAGGCGGCCCGCTGATGGTGTCTCCCTTCCATTAATCTCTCAACAGTTCGGTGAGTGCGCCGATCAGGGCGTCGAGTCCTTTATCTACTTTCGAGCGCGGGCAGCCGACATTGAGGCGAAGATAGCCTTTGCCTTCGGGGCCATAGGTGTCGCCGCGCATGATGGCGACCCGGTATTTCTCCACCAGCAAGCGTTGCAGCGCATCCATCCGCTCGGTGGAGTCGATGCCAAGGCCGCGCAGGTCAATCCAGGCGAGATAGGTCCCCTCGGGCACCCGATAGTCGATGGCGGGGAAGGCTGCGTTGAGCCGCGCCGCAACCTGGACGAGGTTGCCGTGCAGATAGGCTTTCAGGGCATCGAGCCAGGCAGCGCCGTCTCGATAGGCGCTGATATGGGCCAGCACCCCGAGAATGGGCGGCGATGAGAGGCCATGGGCCGCCTTGAGCCGCTGCAGATAGCCGGCCCGCGCCTCGGCGTTGGCGATAAAGGCATAGGCGCCGCCAAGGGCGGGGATATTGAAGGATTTCGAGCCCGAACTCACCAACGCCCAGTGGTCATCCGGCGCCACCTCGCTCCACGGCAGGTAGCGGGCAAAGCTCACATCCATATGGATGTCGTCCGAGATGACCTTTACTCCGTGGCGCAGGCAGATGGCGGCCATCCGGCCGAGTTCATCCCGCGTCCAGACCCGGCCGGTGGGGTTGTGGGGGCTGCAAAGCAGCAGGATGCGGCAATCGGGGCGAGCAGCTTGCTGCTCGAAGCAGGTCCAGTCGATGTGATAGCTCCCCTCCCCCTTTATCAGCGGGCAAGGCAGCAGCACCCTGTCGTTGGCAGCCAGCATATTGCCGAAGGCGTCGTAGGCGGGGGTATGCACCAGCACGCCTTCGCCGGGTGCAGACCAGAGGCTCACCAGCTGGGCGATGATGTAGATGACCGAGGGGCCGTAGACCAGGGTTGCGGGGTCGAGGCGAGCCCCGTAGCGGCGGGCAAACCAGTCGCTCACCGCCCCCTTGAAGTCATCGTGATTCCAGCGGCTGTAGCCAAAGACACTATGCTCAAGGCGCCTGGCCAGGGTCTGGCGAATGCAGGGGGCAGTCTCGAAGTCCATGTCGGAGATGGTAAAGGGGAGCAGGTCGGCGTGGCCAAAGCGGTCGGCCACATAGTCCCACTGGGTGCAGTAGGTGCCATGGCGATCGACCAGGCGATCAAAATCAAAGGATTCGGTAGTGGGCATCTCTTTCTCCCCAGCAAAAACAGCAATGAACAAGGGGGCATGGCGCCCCCCAACGCAGGGTAACAGAGGGTCGACTCAGGCCCCCATCAGGCTCTGCAGCTGGTTTTTCACCAGATGAACCTGGGGCCCGATCACCACCTGCAGGTTGTGCTCGTCGAGCTTGATCACCCCGATGGCGCCGTTCGCCTTCAATACCTTGTCATCGACCCGGCTCATGTCCTGCACCGACATCCGCAGGCGGGTGATGCAGTTATCCAGCGCCAGGATATTGCCGGCGCCGCCCAGCGCATTGAGGATGATTTCGCCGTTGTAGCCGCTGTTGCCTGCCTTCTTGCCTGCGGGTTGAGCCGCCTCGCTGGTCTCGATTTCACGGCCGGGGGTTTTCAGGTTGAAGCGCACGATGGCGAAGCGGAACACGCTGTAGTAGATGGCAAACCAGATGGCGGCCGCGACCGGCACCAGATACCACTTGGTGGCGGTGCCCTGCAGCACGCCGAACACCAGGAAATCGATGAGATTGCCGTCGGTATTGCCGATGGTGACACCAAGCAGCCCCATGGTCATAAAGCCCAGACCCGTCAGGATGGCGTGAATGACGTAGAGCACGGGCGCCACGAACAGGAACAGGAACTCCAGCGGCTCAGTAATGCCGCCGATGACGCAGGCCACCACGCCGGAGACCAGCAGCGCCTTGATCTTGCCGCGATTCTCCGGACGGGCGCAGTGATACATGGCGAGCGCCGCCCCCGGCAGGCCGCCGAGGAAGGCCGGCATCTTGCCCTGGGAGAGGAAGGAGGTGGCCGACACCGAGAACTGGGTAGTGTCGGCGCAGGAGAGCTCGGCGTAGAAGATGTTGAGGGCGCCGCTCACCTCGTTGCCGCACACCAGCGATGTGCCGCCCGCCTCGGTGAAGCGAATAAGCGCCACCAGGATGTGGTGCAGGCCGAGCGGCAGCAGCAGACGCTCGCCGGTACCGAACAGGAAGGGGCCAAAGGGACCGGCGTGGGAGATGAGCGCCCCTATGCCATTGATACCGGCAGCAAACCAGGGCCAGACCAGAGGCACCACCAGACCGACTATACCCAGCACCAGCGCGGTGATGATGGGCACGAAGCGGGCGCCGCCGAAGAAGGCGAGCGCATCCGGCATCTTGTAGGTGTAGAAGCGGGCGTGGAGTTTGGCGACGATCACCCCGACGATGATGGCCCCCAGAATGCCGGTGTCGATGGAGCTGATGCCGAGGATGGATTTCACCCCGTAGGCCTTCTCCGCCGCTGCGTCACCGATGACGTTGGCCACGGTGAGGTAGAAGTTGATGGAGAGGTTGAGGGCCGCATAACCGACGAAACCGGCAAAGGCCGCCACCCCCTTCTCCTCGCGCGCCAGCCCGAGCGGAATGGCCACCGCGAACATCACCGGCAGGTAGATAAAGGCCACCAGCCCCACCTTGGTCATCCAGAGGAACAGCAGCTGCAGCACGGTACTGTCGAGGAAGGGCATGCTCTGCTTGACCGCATCGCTGGTGAGCGAGCTGCCGACACCGAGCAGAATGCCCGAGAAGGCCAGCAGGGCAACCGGCAACATGAAGGTCTTGCCGAGGCTCTGCAGGAACTCCCAGATCGTAGATTTGGCGGGGGACTTGGCCATGTGTCAGATCCTTGTGAGGTGAGGGTCATTCGATACGCCTGCCGGTAGCCTCCCTCGCGGATGGCAACGGCGAGCCGTATCTGGTTTTGCTGGATGATAAAACGTTTTATCAACTCACAAGTGCCGACAGGATCACAGAATATAAGTGCTGTCAGGGAAGCGCTTGCAAAACTGTGAGCCGGATCGGCCCGATGGTGATGTAACGTTTCACTCAGGCATATGAGCAGGTATGCTGGAGCCTCGCTCTCAACTCGCCGTCGTCCGTTCGCCCTATGTCGCCCAAATCCCTCTCTGCCAAAGCCACCAAGATCACCGATGTCGCCCAGTGGGCGGGGGTGTCGGTCACTACCGTCTCCATGGTGCTCAACGGCAAGGGGCGCATCTCGCCAGCCACCGCCGAGCGGGTGCAGCAGGCAATCAGGGCGCTCGACTACGTGCCCAACAGCGCCGCCGCCAACCTGCGCAGCCAGCAATCCAACCTGGTGGGGCTGATCCTGCGCGACATCACCGACCCCTTCTATACCGAGGTGACCGCCGGCGTGAGCGAGGTGCTGGAGCAGCAGGGCTATCTGCTGTTTCTGACCCAGTGCGGCCACAGCCCCGAGCGGCTGCAACAGAGCATCCAGTCCTTGTCGCGCCAGGGGGTGGCGGGCATCATCTTCAACCCGGTGCGCGGCGCCGCCGCCAAGCCGCTGGAGCACCTGCTCGACTCGGCGCTGCCGCTGGTGTGCGCCGCCCGCTCCTACTATCGCGACGACGTGGACTTTATCGGCCCGGACAACACCCACGCCGCCCAGCAGGCCACCACCTACCTTATCGAACAGGGTCATCGCCACATCGCCTACGTCGGCGGGCGGGCCGACTCCCTCACCCGCGCCGAGCGGATCGGCGGCTACTGCGCCAGCCTGCTGCAATACGGCCTGCCCTTCAAACCGGAGTGGGTACTGGAGTGTGAACGCACCCAGCGCAGCGCCGCTGACACCATCGCCCAACTGCTGCACCAGCACCCCAAGGTGACCGCCATTCTGTGCCACTACCCCGAGGTGGCCCTCGGTGGCATCTACGGCGTCGAGGCGAGCGGCCGCAGCGTGGGCAAGGACAACTACATCGGCCAGCAGGTGGCCCTGCTCGGCTTTGACGACGTGGCGGAGGCCGAGCTCACCTCCCCCGCCCTCACTTTCGTCAGCTCGCCGGCGCGAGAGATAGGCCGTCAAGCCGCCTTGCGCCTGCTGACCCGTATGCAGCAGCCCGAGCTCGCCCCCACCCGTCATATCATCACCCCCAGCTTGCAGAAGAGGGCGTCGGCTTGAGTTGGCTGGGCAAGCCCGAGCTTACCCCCACCCGCCATATCGTCACTGCTCACCAGCAAACCGCAAAAACGGGCATCGGCCTGAGTTGGCAAGGCTGGCAAATTCACGAGCCGCTACCTCTTCACTTTTCCTGCACCTTGATCCAGCGTCGATAGCGGGCGTTGCCAAGCAGGGTCTGCCACTGCTGGCAGGCCAGCGCCAGGGCGGGCGCGATCTTGGGGCGGCTCGGCTGGCCGCGCCCCTGCCGCCGCAACTGGTATTTCACCATCGCCATATAACCTACCGAGGCCAGCACCTTGTTGCGCCAGGGAATGGGCCTGAGCTCGGCACTTGCCGCCTGCTCATGGTGCCATCTGGCGGGCAGATCCGGGGCGATGGCCAGCGCAGTGGCCATGCCGGCGACCGCCACCCCGCTGCCAAGCACCTGCTCCACCACCGGATAGCGGCGAATTCCCCCGGTCACCATCACGGGCATATGGGCAACGGAGACGATCTCCCGAGCGAACTCCAGAAAATAGGCCTCCCGCGCCAGAGTCCGACCATCGCGGGCCTGGCCGTGCATGGCGGGCGCCTCGTAACTGCCGCCGGAGAGCTCCACCAGATCTACCCCAAGCGGGTTGAGCATCTCCACCACCGCCTTTGCATCCTCGGTACTGAAGCCGCCACGCTGAAAGTCGGCGGAGTTGAGCTTGACCGACAGTGAGAAGCGCTCCCTCGCCTGCTGACGGATCCCTTCTACTATCTCCAGCAGCAAGCGGGCGCGATTCTCAAGACTGCCGCCCCAACGATCACTGCGTTGGTTGGTGAGCGGCGAGAGGAACTGGCTCAGCAGATAGCCGTGCGCGGCGTGGATCTGCACTCCGTCAAAACCGACACGCTGTGCCAACAGCGCCGTGTTGATGAAGCACGCCTTCACCTCAGCAATGTCGGCCTCGCTCATGGCTCTGGGCGGGGCGAACTGCCTCGAGAAACTGCCGAGCGCCATGGGCACGGCGGAAGGGGCCAGGGTGGGCTGCCCCAGCGCCGCCGGCATCTGGCGACCGGGGTGGTTGATCTGCATCCAGATCTGGGCGCCCCCGCTCTTGGCCGCCTCGGCCCAGGCACTGAAACGCTCGGCCAGCTCTGGGGAGAGATCGTGGGAATCGAGTACCACGCCCCCCGGCCCCGTCATGGCGTGGCCGTCCACCATCACATTGCCGGTGATGAGCAGGCCGGCGCCACCCTCTGCCCAGGTACGATAAAGCTGGATCAGCGCCTCTGAGGGGGCATGGTCACGGTCGGCCATGTTCTCTTCCATGGCCGCCTTGGCGAGGCGGTTGATAAGCTGGCTGCCATTGGGCAGAGTCAGGGGAGTAAATGGGTTCATGGCGATCTCCTCGGTAATGAGGACCCCACCATAAGTTTGAAGCTGACTTGAAGGTCAAGCCCCTTTATCGGGATGCCGTCGCGATGGGAGAAATGCTATCCACTCGCACAGTCCCTGCTCAGGGCCGTTGACATTCAAGCTGGCTTTAATCTTAGAATCCCCCTGATCCCGCCCTTCGTCCATGACAGTGGGCAGACCCGCCAACCCGCAGCCCAGGAGGCAAGATGAAGATCGGTGAACTGGCCAAACAGACCGGCATGGCGGCCTCGGCCATCCGCTTCTACGAAGCCAGAGGCCTGCTCAGCAAGGTACGGCGGGGTGCCAATGGCTATCGCGACTACCCGCCCGAGACGGTACCCTTGCTGACCATCATCGGCCAGGCGCAACAGGTGGGCTTCTCCCTCGACGAGATCAAGCAGTTGGTGCCCGCAGATATCAGTTCTTGGCAACACGCCCCGCTACTGGCGGCGCTCGAGGCCAAGGTGAGCGACATAGAAGCGCTGGAGGCAAGACTTGCCCACAGCAAGCAGCAATTGCAGGCCCTGATCCGGCTGGTGGAGTCCAAACCCGACGAGATGCCGTGTGAAGAGAACGCCGCCCGGGTATTGGCCAGCATGGGTATTCCCTCCCCCGAGGGCATCGTAAAAAACACCATCGCAACCAAGCCCGTTACGCACCCCAAAAAGTGATCCCGCTCGCAACCAGCACACGCCCCCAGCATGGGGGATTGAGAGCCAACTGAAGAAGACTATGATGGGCGCGCCATCCATAACAGGTCATCATCATGACAACAGAGTGCACCGCCCAACCCCAAAGCGAGCCACCAAGCGAAATCCATCGCTGTGACAAATGCCGGGAGCGCACCCGCCATATCGTGGTGCTGGTGCCACGGGATCACAGCCAGGACATCATGCCCAAGGATCCGCGCAAAGCCTTCTGGCAAGCCTTTCGCTCCAGCAGCCTGACCAACGCGGTATTCGGCCAGACCCTCGCCTATCAGGCCACCCATGTAAAGCACCTGATCTGCGAGCGCTGCGGCGAGAAGTTTCTGGAGTATTGAGGCCCAGAAGGCGGCACACCCCAGACAGTCAGAGCGAGATAAAAGAGAGAGAAAGATGAAGTTTGTCGAGATGGATCCCGGTCAACTGCCGCTGGCGCTGCTGCTGGAGGCCGATCCCGCAGAGCAGCGCATTGCCACCTATCTGCCCGGCGCCTTGGGCTTTGCCGCCCTGGCGGGCAACGAGGTAGTGGGCACCTGTGTGGCGGGTCTGGTGGGGGAGCAAACGGCCGAGATCTTCAATATCGCCGTTGCCCCCACTCGACAGCAGCAAGGCATCGGCTCCGGCCTGCTGCGCTTCGTGCTGGCGAACCTGGCCGGGAAAGAGGTACACCGCGTCGAACTCGGCACCGGCAGCTTCGGCCACCAGCTCACTTATTACCAGCGCCACGGCTTTCGCGTCGATACCGTCATCAAGGATCACTTCCTTACCCACTACCCGGAGCCCCTGATGGAGCACGGCATCCAGCACAAGGATATGCTGCGGCTCTACCTTGAACTGGGCTAGGCTATCCCCACCCTCAGCAGCCTGTAGCGCCCTGGGGATAAATGGTGGGGGGATCAATTCAGCGTCGCCACACCTCATCGAAAGCAACGAGAGCCATATCGAGCACCATGACACTGGTAAAGGGATGAATGCAGGATGCAGACAAGAAAAGCCAGCCCAGATGAACTGAATGCCATCTTCTGGATGGGCTTTGATGCTTGGGGCGAAGGACTGTCACCGACTGAATATCTGGCGAGCTGCCACGCCAGTCAAAAATACCGCTCCGGTGTGTGGTATGTCCTGATTGTGGACAATCAGCCTGTCTCTTCCCTTATCGTCTATCGGGACCGATTTGGCCTTGGCCAGGGCTGTTTTGGCACAGGTTCACTGGCAACGACACCTGCGATGAGGGGGCAAGGATTTGGCGCCCATCTGCTGCGTGGGGTGACAGGCATGCTGCTGGATAGTCCCGATGCCGTCGCCACCTTCCTCCATGCAGATATCGACCATCACTTCTACGAGAGGCTGGGGTATAGGCGCATTCCGGGGGGTGATTGCATGTATTTCTCTCATAGGCGGCCACGCTATGTCGGCGAACCACCAACCTACTTTTAATCCACTCTCAGCCACCATCCACATGGCAGCCACCCGATGGCTCACGACGTTTCTCCACCTTGCCACCCCTCCCCTTCCCCTGATTACCGCCATTTATGTGCTTTGGCTCACATCCAAGAACCTCTCATTACCTCACAAATTTCTAGCAATGTAGATCCCTTAGCCAAGATGAGGGCTGGCTCCATGGCAGCTGCACATCGGCACACACACTTTCAATTGATTGATTTTTAACTATAAAAAAGCAATTGGTGATTCAATCAAGACCCATTTTTTCAGCTGGTCTGCTGTGCGATCAGGATCACACTCAAGGCCATGTCGCACAAAAATCCAGTATTTCGCAGTTTTGTCCGATAGGTGCGCGGCCCTGCGGGCGGGATAATAGTGGGGTTACTTTTGTCTGCATGTCCTGGGCGCTAGCCCAGGAAAAGATGCCAACAGGCTCCGGCCAGGAGCAGGGAGAACGCCATGATCACCACCCTTATCAACGAGCAGCTGATCGCGCTCGATTTAAAGGCCACGCGCAAGGAGGAGGTCTTCACCGAGATGACCCGTCTGCTCGTGGCGCAAGGCAAGGTCAGCGACGAGCAGCTGTTCATCAAGGACTTGTGGGCCCGGGAAGAGCTGGACAACACCGGCTTTGAAGAGGGCGTTGCCCTGCCCCACGCCAAGAGTGCGGCAGTGAGCACCCCGGCGGTGGCCATCGGTATCAGCCGCGCCGGCATCGACTACGGCGCCGAGGATGGCAAGCCCTCCCGGCTGTTTTTCATGATTGCCTCCCCGGCTGGCGGCGCCAACCACCATATCGAGGTGCTGGCCGAGCTCTCCGCCAAGCTGATTGAAGAGGGCTTTATCGATGCCCTGCTGGCAGCCAAGACGCCTACCGATGCGCTGGCGCTGCTGCTCGAGAAGAAAGAAGAGACGGTGGCCACCCCGGCCGCCGACAAGGGGCTGATCATCGGCGTCACCGGCTGCCCGGCCGGCATCGCCCACACCTATCTGGCGGCGGAATCCCTGGAGCGCGCCGCCAAGGAGCTGGGCTTTGAGGTGAAGGTGGAGACCAACGGCTCCATCGGCGTCAAGAACAGCCCGACTGCGGCCGAGATCGCCCGCGCCAGCGCCATCGTGGTGGCCTGCGACAAGCAGGTGGACATGGCCCGCTTCAACGGCAAGCCGCTCATCAAAACTGGCGTGAAGGCCCCCATCAAGGATGGCAAGGGCCTCATCGAGCAGGCGCTGAAGGCTCCCGCCTATGTGGCGGACAAGGATGAGCGCAAGAGCGAGGAGAAGAGCGCAGGCGGCAGCTCGGATCTCTACCGTTATCTGATGAACGGCGTCTCCCACATGATCCCGTTTGTGGTCACCGGGGGTCTGCTGATCGCCCTGGCACTGGCCATCGGCGGCGATCCGACCCCGAGCGGCATGCAGATCCCGGCAGGGAGCATGTGGAACCAGATCCTCAACGTGGGCGTCGCCGCCTTCACCCTGATGATCCCCATCCTGGCGGGCTACATCGCCTACGCCATCGGTGACAGACCCGCGCTGGCACCGGGCTTTATCGGCGGCTGGATCGCCAACAACGGCAGCTTCTACGGCGCCGACGCCGGTACCGGCTTTATCGGTGCCATCATTGCGGGCCTGTTGGTCGGTTATCTGGTGCGCTGGATTGCGACCCGCCACTACCACAAGATGGTACAACCGCTGGTGCCTATCCTGATCGCCCCCATCGTCGGGTCGCTCTTTATCGCCGCGGTCTTCATCTTCATCATCGGTGCCCCCATTGCCGACATGATGACGGGTCTGAACGCCATGTTGCTCTCCATGAGCGGTGGCAGCCTGGTGCTGCTGGGGATCGTGCTGGGGGGCATGGCCGGCTTTGACATGGGTGGTCCGGTCAACAAGGTGGCCTTCCTGTTCTCGGTGGGCATGATCGCCTCCGGCCAGACCCAGTTCATGGGGGCCATGGCCTGCGCCATCCCGGCCGCCCCCCTTGGCATGTCGCTGGCCACCGTGCTCGGTCGCAAGCTCGGCATCTTCGACGCCACCGAGATTGAAGCGGGTAAAGCCGCCGGTGCCATGGGTCTGGTGGGGATCTCCGAGGGGGCGATTCCGTTTGCCGCCCGGGACCCGCTGGCCGTCATTCCGGCCAACGTGCTGGGCAGCATGACCGCTGCGGTGATGGCCTTCCTGTTTGGTATCACCAACAGCGTCGCCCACGGTGGCCCCATCGTGGCCCTGCTTGGCGCCGTCAACAAGCCACTGCTGGCCCTGCTCTGCATGATCTGCGGCGCCATCGTCACCGGTGTAGTGGCGGTTGCCCTGAAAAAACTGCGGGTCAAGAAGAGTGACGAGGTGACGCTGGCCAAGGCCGCCTGATCCCCGCCCAACCAAGCCGCCCCCTACGGGGCGGTGACCAAACCAAATGAGGCCACCTGCGGGTGGCCTCCTCTTTTGTCGGGTTCGAGAGAGCCCGCTCACCTCTGCTTTACGACGCCGGCTTGTGATCCTCTTCACGCTTCGCGGCCGGATCCCGCCAAACTAGGAAATTTTCCTACCACCCCTAGGGATGGCTCTCACGCCATTTGCAGCGTGGCTCATTAAAGTCACGCTACCTGATGTGGTTACCCGACCCGCGCCACGGCGCAAGGGACGGGCATGGGTTCAATCGACAGGGGCTCGCCGCGCACCGCGCCCGCTTCCTGTTGTTCTTTCCGTGGCGTGACCTCCAACACCAATCAAAAAGGGAGGAACGCGGCGGAAACAGCGTCTATCTCGCAGAGGATGAACGAAGATGTTTAAACTGCTCGAACAGGTTCGGGTCCCCACCCTGAACCTGCCGGTCGAAGCCCGGCGCAAGCTCTGGTTCAAACCGTTTATGCAATCCTATCTGGTTGTGTTCATCGGTTACCTGACCATGTATCTGATCCGCAAGAACTTCAACATTGCGCAGAACGACATGATCCAGGAGTACGGTCTGTCCATGACCGAGCTCGGCATGATCGGCCTTGGCTTCTCCATCACCTACGGGGTGGGCAAGACCATCGTCTCCTACTATGCCGACGGCAAGAACACCAAGCAGTTCCTGCCGCTGATGCTGATCCTCTCCTCCCTCTGCATGCTGGGCTTCAGTGCCAGCATGGGCGGCACCGGTTTCAGCCTCTACCTGATGATCTTCTTCTACGCGGCCAGCGGTTTCTTCCAGAGCTGTGGCGGCTCCTGCAGCTACTCCACCATCACCAAGTGGACGCCCCGCAACAAGCGCGGCACCTATCTGGGCATGTGGAACCTCTCCCACAACGTGGGCGGCGCCGGTGCGGCCGGTGTGGCGCTGTTCGGTGCCAACTACCTGTTCGACGGCAACGTGCTCGGCATGTTCATCTTCCCCTCCATCATCGCGCTGATCGTCGGCTTTATCGGCCTGCGCTTTGGTAGCGACTCGCCGGAAGCCTATGGCCTTGGCAAGGTGGAAGAGCTGTTTGACGAAGTGGCGAGCGAAGAAGACGTCGCCACCGAGGAGCAGAAGCTGACCAAGTGGCAGATCTTCGTGAAGTACGTGCTGCTCAACAAGGTGATCTGGCTGCTCTGCTTTGCCAACATCTTCCTCTACGTGGTGCGTATCGGTATCGACCAGTGGTCCACCGTCTACGCCCACCAGGAGCTGGGCTTCTCCAAAGACGTAGCCATTCAGGGCTTTACCTTCTTCGAAGTGGGCGCCCTGGTCGGCACCCTGATGTGGGGCTACCTCTCGGATCTGGCCAACGGTCGTCGTGGTCTGGTGGCCTGCGTGGCGCTGGCGCTGATCATCGCCACCCTGGGGCTCTACCAGCACGCCACCACCCAGTTCATGTTCCTGGGCTCTCTGTTCCTGCTGGGCTTCCTGGTGTTCGGTCCGCAGCTGCTGATCGGCGTGGCCGCCGTGGGCTTCGTGCCCAAGCAGGGGATCAGCGTGGCCGATGGCGTCAAGGGCACCTTCGCCTACCTCATTGGTGACAGCTTCGCCAAACTGGGTCTGGGCATGATCGCCGACGGCACCCCCATCTTCGGCCTGACCGGCTGGAGCGGCACCTTCGCGGCGCTCGACATGGCCGCCGCCGCCTGTCTGGTGCTGATGGCCTGCGTCGCGGTCGCCGAAGAGCGCAAGATCCGCCGCATCAAACGTGAGCTGAAAGCTGCCACTTTGGCGACCCAGTCCGCCTGAGCCCCGGCATCCGCCCGGCCTCACGATTTCACTCCGTAGTGTGTATTCGGCCCGCCCTCTGGCGGGCCGTTTTTTATCTCCGCTTCCCCATTTGTCCCTTTTGGGGCCACAAAAGCGCTCACCCCTTGCCCATCCCTTCAACAGAGCGCAGTCGGGATCCCATTTTTGCCTCCGTCCCTTTGGCAAGGCCGTCCCTTGGCGCTATCTTGTTGCCCCACCCGAATTTGCCGTGAGAGCCCATGAAGATCCTCGCCGTCACCGCCTGCCCCACCGGCATCGCCCACACCTACATGGCCGCCGAGGCGCTGCAAAAAGCCGCCGACAAGCTGGGGCTCAAGATCAAGGTCGAGACCCAGGGAGCCATGGGGCTGGAGAACATCCTCACCGCCCGCGACATCGCCGGCGCCGATCTGGTGCTGATCGCCTCCGATATCGAGATTGAGCAAAAAGATCGCTTCCTCGGCTGCCCCATTCACCAGGTGGCGCTGGAGGCAGTGCTGCTCGATGCGGTAGCCGTGCTCAAGACCGCCGCCCCCGGCGTCTGAATGCTGATCCGCGAGATCTCCTTTCACTGCCGGCTGGGGCTCACCATCACCCAGGCCAAGCAGTTGAGCCGGCTGGCCGGGCTGTTCAAGTCCCATATCCAGTTCATCAACGTCACCCGCCGTCAGGCGGTGGAGGCGACCAATCAGCTCTCCCTGCTCACCCTGGCCACCCAGCCCGGCGATCTCTGTCTGCTGCTGATCGAGGGGCTGGATGCCGAGCTCGCCCACATGGCCTTTACCTGCTGGTGCGTGGAGCTGGGCCAACCACTGGGGCGCCCGGGCAGCGCCGCCCTGGCCGAGCAGCGCCTCGCTCAGGCACTGCCCGACTATTGCTTCACCCTGGCCCAGCTCGGCCATGCCACGGCTCCCCTCGACAAGACCCAGGCACTGGCGGTGCTGGTGGATCTACTGCCCGCCGCGCTGATAAGCGACAGGCCCATGCTGGAGCGGGCCATCGCCGCGCGTGAGCAGCTGGCCGCCACCATCATCCGGCCCGGCCTCGCCATGCCCCACGTCATCTGCCCCGCCATCCGCCGCCCCGCGCTCTCGCTGCTCAGCAGCAGCGAACCCATCGAGTGGGGCTCCGCGCTCGGACCGGTGCAGGCCCTGATTTTGCTGGCGGTGCCCACCAGTCTTGCCCCCGAGCAGTTGCGCCCCCTCACCCGGCTGGCTCGCGCATTGATAGACGAGCAGGTGGGCACCGCGCTGCTGCACGCCGGCTCCGCCCCCGCCCGTCAGGCCATCGTCATCGACGGTCTGCTCGGCTGAGCTGCCAGCCCCGTCGTTCATGCCCGTGACAGCCCCCTGTGGTACACTCGCCCTTCCTCTGTTTTTGGTATGCATGCGATGAAATCAGCCCGTCCCCGCCTCTCCCTCTCCGCCCGCCCTGACACCGAGCACAAGGCCAAAGGGCCCGCCACGGCGCGCCCATCCCAGCGCAGGGAGGCGCAGCACGCCATGAGAGACAAGGAGGGCGAGCGCAAACCGGCACCGGCGCCTGCCGATCGCAAGCTGCTGCTCTTGAACAAACCCTACATGGTGCTCTGTCAGTTCACCGACGAGGCGGGCCGCGAGACCCTCAAGGATTACATCACCGAGCCCGGCATCTATGCCGCGGGCCGGCTAGACCGTGACAGCGAGGGGCTCTTGCTGCTCACCAACGACGGCAAGCTGCAGGCGCGCCTCACCCAGCCGGGGGAGAAGACCCCCAAGACCTACTGGGTACAAGTGGAAGGCGTGCCGAGCGAGGAGAAACTGGCCGCCCTGCGCGCCGGGGTGGAGCTCAACGACGGCATGACCCTGCCCGCCGGGGCGCGCATCATGGATGAGCCCACCGTATGGCCGCGCAACCCGCCTATTCGCGAGCGCAGGGAGATCCCCACCTGCTGGCTGGAGATCAAGATTGTCGAGGGGCGCAACCGCCAGGTGCGGCGGATGACCGCCCATATCGGTCACCCCACCTTGCGCCTTGTCCGCTACGCCATCGGGGAGTGGACCCTCGATGGTCTGGCGCCGGGGGAGAGCCGCGCCCTGCCCGCTCCCGAGCTGGCAGCGGCACCGCGGCAATCGGCTGTGCACGGCAAGCCGCGCACAGCCGCCAGGCCACAGGGGGCCGGCAGCAACAGCAAGGCCCGGCCGACCCGTCACGCCCAACACCAGGAGCGGGACAGCCGCGAAGCGAGCCCCCGCCCGGCCAATCGCAGCGGCGGCCGTGGCACCGCACGCCGTCCGGCCCGCAGCAAGCCATCGGAATAACACGAGCAAGCCATTTGGCCAGCGTGCCGCAACATAGATGGCGCAACCTGATCGAGTGCCACAGCAAGGCACAATACACAAGACAAGGAGTCCCAATGAGCGATCATCCCCCCCTGCCCGCCCGCCTCACCGTGGCCGCCCTGGTGCACTGGCAGGGTCGCTTCCTGCTGGTGGAAGAGGAGATAAAAGGCCAGCGCCGCTTCAACCAGCCCGCCGGCCACGTGGAGCCGGGGGAAGATCTCGTCCAGGCGGCCTGCCGCGAGCTGAAAGAAGAAACCGGGCTCACCGCCGCTCCCACCGCCTGGCTCGGGGTCTATCTCTACAAGCCGGCAGACAGCGAGGCCACCTTTGTGCGCATTGCCGTCATCTTCGACCTTGAAAAGGCGCCGGGCCAGCACCATCCAGAGGATCCCGACGGCGACGTGCTGGCCTGCCACTGGCTCACCCTGGAGGAGATTGCCGAGTGCAAACCGGCCCTGAGAAGCCCTCTGGTGTGGCAGTGCATTCAGGACTATCTGGCGGGCACCAGGCTGCCACTGTCGGCCCTCAAAGCCTTTATCTGAGAGCCTGCCCACGCTCTTACTGCGAGACCGTGATCAAGGCTCATGTGCTGCTCGGAATCCTCACGTATATCTATACGTTCCGGTTCCTGCGCTGCTCTTTACCTTGCTGACGGCCTCTCGTGACAGATCGTGAACAGGCTATACGGGACCGTTTGGCACCACTTTTTCATCATGGTGCCAACAAATAGAAAAACGATTTCCTGCTGCCGGGTTCCTGATGAGAACGGCGGCATGGATATGTGACCGGGGGCGCGAAATTCTGGTAGAATACGCCCCGTTTAAACGAACTGGTAACTTCGACTAATGACAGACAACAGCCAAATCAAGGTGATCGTCGGCATGTCCGGCGGCGTGGATTCTTCCGTCTCGGCCTACCTGCTCCAGCAGCAGGGCTATCAGGTCGAAGGCTTGTTCATGAAGAACTGGGAAGAAGACGACACGGACGAGTACTGCTCTGCCGCCCAGGATTTGGCTGATGCCAAGGCCGTCTGCGACAAGCTGGGGATGAAACTCCACACCATCAACTTCGCTGCCGAGTACTGGGACAACGTGTTCGAGCACTTCCTCGAAGAGTACAAGGCCGGCCGTACGCCGAACCCGGATATCCTGTGCAACAAGGAGATCAAGTTCAAGGCGTTCCTGGAGTTTGCCGCCGAGGAGCTGGGTGCCACCTACATCGCCACCGGCCACTATGTGCGCCGTGACGACAGCACCGGCCGCCCGCGCCTGCTGCGCGGCCTCGATACCAACAAGGATCAGAGCTACTTCCTCTACACCCTGAGCGAAGCTCAGGTGGGTCAGAGCCTGTTCCCGGTCGGGGATCTCGAGAAGCCGGAGGTGCGCTGCATCGCCGAGCAGCTGGATCTCATCACCGCCAAGAAGAAAGACTCCACCGGCATCTGCTTCATCGGTGAGCGCAAATTCAAGGACTTCCTGGCCAAGTTCCTGCCCGCCCAGCCCGGCCCCATCGAAACCGTGG
Organism: Aeromonas sp. s2; assembly: GCF_040907935.1. NCBI lineage: Bacteria > Pseudomonadati > Pseudomonadota > Gammaproteobacteria > Aeromonadales > Aeromonadaceae > Aeromonas > Aeromonas sp. s2. Next base: position 434,384 of record NZ_JBFOCR010000009.1, read on the forward strand.
ACGGCAAGGTGATCGGCGAGCACCAGGGGCTGATGTATCACACCCTGGGCCAGCGCAAGGGGCTTGGCATCGGCGGGCGCAAAGATGCCACCGAAGAGGCCTGGTATGTAGTCGACAAAGAGGTCGAGCGCAACACCCTGATAGTGGCGCAGGGGGAACACCCCCGCCTCTACTCCGATGGCCTGATCGCGAGCCAGCTGCACTGGGTGGATCGCACCCCCATTCGCGAACCGCGCCGTTGCACCGTCAAGACCCGTTATCGGCAGGAAGATATTCCCTGCCTGATCCAGCCCATCGACGATGAGACCATCCGGGTCATCTTCGACGAGAAACAGGCTGCGGTCACCCCGGGCCAGTCCGCCGTCTTCTACGACGGGGAAGTGTGTCTGGGCGGTGGCATCATAGAGCAGCGTTTCAGCCATCCGGTGTAAGGGCTGGACGCTCACAAGCGTCCGCGCTCTACTCCCTTCTCTCCTCGCGGGGAGAAGGGACAAAGAAAAAACAGCACAAGGCAGCGATACATGATTGGCAACTTACAGGCCGGATCATGGCATCGGCCGGTGAATGAACAGAACAGGGCTGTGAAGATATGAGCGACAAATTCCAAGACAGAACCATGGCCTTTGCCGGCATCTGCCAGGCCGCCTACCTGGTGCAGAAGGTGGCCCGCGACGGCACCTGTGACGAGGCCTCCCTGCGCGAGAGCCTCTCCAGCATCCTGGTCACCGACCCCAAGCAGCCGCTGGACGTGTTCGGCAACCACCTGGCCATTCGCGACGGCTACCGCGCCCTGGTCGAGCAGCTGGGCGCCGACGGCAGCCAGAAGAATGCCGAGCTGACCCGCTACGTGGTGAGCCTGATTGCGCTGGAGCGCAAGCTGGCCAAGCGCAAGGACATTCTCAACATGCTGGGTGAGCGGATCGGCCAGATCGGCCGCCAGCAACAGCATTTCGACCTGCTCGACGAGCAGATCCTGGCCAACATGGCGAGCATCTACAGCGATCTCATCAGCCCGATCGGCCCCAGAATCCAGGTGGCGGGTACACCGCTGTTCCTGCAGCAGCCGCTGGTGCAGCACAAGGTGCGCGCCCTGCTGCTGGCTGGCATCCGGGCCTGCGTGCTGTGGCGCCAGCTCGGCGGAAGCCGTACCCAGATCATCTTCGCCCGCAAGAAGATGGTGGAACTGGCCAAGCGTTACTAATCATTGGCTCGCGCAAAGGCAGAGGGAGAACAAGGTGAACAGCCGCACATCAGCCTTGATGGCCCCCGGCCCGCGCGCGAGTGGATACGAATCCCCCACACCAATCATCAGGAGTTCACCCCATGGAGCTGTCCGCGCTGACTGCTGTTTCCCCGATTGACGGTCGTTATGGCGACAAGGCCGATGCCCTGCGCCCTATCTTCTCCGAATTCGGTCTGCTGCGTTTTCGCGTCGAAGTCGAGGTACGCTGGTTGCAAAAACTGGCCAGCCACGCCGGGATCCCGGAAGTCCCTGCCCTGAGCGCGGCAGCCAGTGCCCTGCTCGACGGTATCGTCAGCAACTTCAACGAGAGCGACGCCGCCCGCATCAAACAGATCGAGCGCACCACCAACCATGATGTGAAAGCGGTGGAGTACTTCCTCAAAGAAAAAGTCGAAGTGAACCCGGAGCTGGCCGCCGTCAGCGAGTTCATCCACTTCGCCTGCACCTCCGAAGACATCAACAACAACTCCCACGGCCTGATGCTGAAGACCGCCCGCGAGGAGGTCATCAAGCCTTACTGCGAGAAGCTCATCAGCGAAATCAAGCGCCTGGCCGCCGAGTATCGCGACATGCCGCTGCTATCGCGCACCCACGGTCAGCCGGCGACCCCGAGCACCATGGGCAAGGAGATGGCCAACGTCGCCTACCGTCTGGAGCGCCAGCTCAAGCAGATCATGGCGGTGGAGATCTTGGGCAAGATCAATGGCGCCGTGGGCAACTACAACGCCCACATCAGCGCCTATCCGGAAGTGGACTGGCACCAGTTCTCCGAGGAGTTCGTCACTTCTCTGGGCCTGACCTGGAACCCCTACACCACCCAGATCGAGCCGCACGACTACATCGCCGAGCTGTTCGACGCCATGGCGCGCTTCAACACCATCCTGATCGACTTCGATCGCGACGTGTGGGGCTACATATCCCTGGGCCACTTCAAGCAGCGCACCATCGCCGGCGAGATCGGCTCCTCCACCATGCCGCACAAGGTCAACCCCATCGACTTCGAGAACTCCGAAGGCAATCTGGGTCTGGCCAACGCCGTGTTCCAGCACCTGGCGAGCAAACTGCCCATCTCCCGCTGGCAGCGTGATCTGACCGACTCGACCGTGCTGCGCAACCTGGGCGTGGCAGTGGGTTACTCCCTGATTGCCTATCAGGCGACCCTGAAGGGGATCTCCAAGCTGGAAGCCAACGCCGATGCCATGGCCGCCGATCTGGATGCCAACTGGGAAGTGCTGGCCGAGCCGATCCAGACCGTGATGCGCCGTTACGGCATCGAGAAGCCCTATGAGAAGCTCAAAGAGCTGACCCGTGGCCGCCGCGTCGACGCCGAAGGGATGCGCACCTTTATCGACACGCTGGAATTGCCGGAAGCCGTGAAAGTCGAGCTGAAGAAGCTGACCCCGGCCAACTATATCGGCGACGCCCAGCGTCTGGTCGACCTGCTGAAATAAGCGGGCGAGAGAGTATCGGGGGCCCTGGGCACTAGCCACAGGGCCCCCTGTTGTTTTCCCTGCCAAGGCAGGGCCATGAGTGGCGTTGCCCAAGCCCGTCTTGGGCAACACCTCTCTCACAGAGACACGAGAAGACCATGTACCAACTCAATCTGGATATCGCTCACTTCCTCGAGCACTACTGGCAGAAGCGCCCGCTCCTCATCAAGGGCGGTTTCACCGACTTTCAGGATCCCATCAGCCCGGACGAGCTGGCGGGTCTGGCCATGGAAGAGGTGATTGAATCGCGCCTGGTAACCCGCTTCAACAACAAGTGGGAGGCGGCCCACGGCCCCTTCGAATCCTACGATCACCTGGGCGAAGAGAACTGGACCGTGCTGGTGCAGGCCTGCAACCACTGGGCCCCCGAGGTCAACGAGCTGGCGCTGCCGTTCCAGTTCATCCCGGGCTGGCGTTTTGACGATGTGATGGTGAGCTTCTCCACCCCTCATGGCGGCGTCGGTCCCCACATCGACAACTACGACGTCTTCATCACCCAGGGTCAGGGCAAGCGCCACTGGCGGGTCGGCGATGCAACACCACGAAGCGAGTTTGCCGCCCACGCCGCCCTGCTGCACTGCGAGCCGTTCGAGGCGATCATCGACGTTATCATGGAGCCGGGCGACATCCTCTACATTCCGCCTGGATTCCCCCACGAGGGCTACGCCATCGAGCCCTCCCTGAACTTCTCGGTGGGCTTTCGCGCGCCGGATGCCAAGGCGCTTATCTCCTCCTTTGCCGATCACCTGATCGACAACGAGATCCGCACCGAGCGTTACGGCGATGCCGACCTCAAGCCCCGTGCCCGCCACGGCGAGATCCAGCCCCATGAGCTGCACCGCCTGCGCGAGCTGATGCAGCAGGCACTCGATGACGAGACCCTGTTCAAGGAGTGGTTCGGCACCATGATCTCCGAGGCCAAGCACGATCTGGACGTGAGTCCCATGGAGCCTGACTACAGCGCCGAGGAAGTGGCCGACCTGCTGACCCAGGGCGAGCCCGCCATCAAGGTACCGGGCCTGCGCTCTGTCTGGTTCAGCGGCGAAAGCCAGACCTGCTACATCGACGGCGAAGCCTGGACCCTGCCGAGCGAGGATGCGGCGGCAATTTCGCTCTTGTGCGACAAGGACATGGTCACCCAGGCCGACATGGTGGAGCTTGCCGATCAGGCCGGTTTCCTCCAGCTGCTGACCCGACTGGTCAACCGCGGCTACTGGTTCTTCAACTGATCCCCCTGCGGTGACAAAAGGCGCCCTAGGGCGCCTTTTCTATCTCAGCTGCCCGACCTCACCGTCTCTGCTGCCGACCCGGCCACCCCGGCGGCGCTTTCACTTCTGCTCTGATCCACAACCTGCTTTCGAAGCTGAACCCACTCTTGACGGCACATCTGATGATGCTTTTTTGCGCAAGTGAAAGCTCGTATCATGCGGCCATTGCTCAAGCAGCCAGGTTTAGCAGAGAGGTATCCCATGCAGATCAGCACTCGTCCCATGCCGTTGCCCGGTTATGACAACGCCTATCCCAAGCTGACCCCGGAGCAGCTCAACCAGGGTCGCGACAAGGCGCTGGACAAGAGAGATGAATACGTGGCGACGCAGGAGGAGAAAGAGACCACCCGCCGCACTCTGGCCGTCTCCTACACAGAGCAGCAGCAGGACAAGGCCGCCGTGGATCGCTATCTGCAAGCCAGTGGGCAGGAGATCGATGAGCAAAACGCCCCGACGGCCGTCGATCTCTACCGGATGGAAGAACGCCACCAGCAGCAACAGCAGCTCGGCGACTACCTGCAATACCGGCAGAGCCCCCTTGGCAAACAACTGGCGGGCATGACGGGAGCCGAAGATCGCAAGGGCAACCTGCTCGATACCCGCGCCTGAGCAAGCCCTGTACACGCAAGGGGCTGACATAAAAAAAGCCCTCGCTGAGGGCTTTTTTTATGGGTCAGGATGCCGTCTCTTCCGGCAACTCGTCAAACAGCGGGTGGTAGAGCACCTCCCCCTGCACGCCAGCCAGACCGCCCTCCTGCAGCTCCATCGCCATGAAGCAGTCGGCGGGCACTTCATAGATGCAGTGCAGGCCGAACTCGCTGGCGGGACGAAAACCGAAGCGGCTGTAATAGGTCGGGTCACCAAGTACCACCACCGCCTTCCAGTCCATCTCCAGCGCCGTATCCAGCCCCTCGCGCACCAGATCCGAGCCGATCCCCTGCCCCTGCCAATCCGGGTGGACCGCCACGGGCGCGAGACCAAGCCAGGGCCCCTCCACCCCGTTAATGGTGATCGGGCTCAGCATCAGGTGCCCCATGAACTCGTACTCCTCCTCCTCGACCATGGTCACCACGGCGGCGCCGCATTCGCGCAGGCGGTTGACCAGTTCGGCCTCGTCGGTACGACCAAAGGCGGCACTCACCAGGTCATAGACCGGCAGCATGTCGCCAGGGCGCTCGGTTCTCAGCATACAGCGTTACTCCTCGTACAGCAGAGCGGGCATTATTCCACAAACTGCCCGCCGTCCTGAGCATCTTTGTCCAGAAATGGGAGGGTGGACTCAGGAAAACGATCCGCCACCTGCGCCAGCAACTCATGCAGATCGGCCGGTTGCAGGCTGGTGATGGCGGTTCGATAGGCATTGAACAGCAGCGGTTCGGCCCGTGCCAGCCAGGCCAGGGTGTCGTCGGCATCCCGATGCCAGCGACCGGCCAGCTCGTCGAGCAGAGCGGGCAAGGCCACCAGCAAGTCGAGCAGATGATAGCGATGGGTGAGCGGCTCAGCGGCCAGCAGGGCGAGTCTGGACTCCTCCCTTGCGAGCCAGCGCAGGCGCTGGTGCCGCTCCGCCAGGGTCAGCAACACAGGTCCCTGGCGCTGCAGGCTGGCCAGCTGCAGCAGGTAGTCCAGCCCCTGCTCCTCGGCGTCTTTCAGCAGCAGGCCGCGCAGCAGATGGAGCTGCTCCGGCTCGGCCTGCGCCAGCGCATCCTGGTCGTAGTATTCCACCGCCAGCGGCCCGTCAGTATCCAGGGAGCGTAGCGGCGCGGCGGCGAGCTCGGCCCCTTCTTCCCCATCCCGATTTGTCATGAACAGCGCCAGCCGCTGCAGCGCCCCCTCCCCGACCTGTATCTGCAGGATGGCCGCCACCACCCGCGCATCGGCCAGCAAGGAGGCCAGCTGCCGTTCGACCGGCGCCGCCAGCGTCAGGCTTCGCGCCAGCTGCCAGTAGCTCACCTCGCTCTGGCTCAAGCCCTGGCGCTGGCCACTCAATGCCCGCCGGCCGCAATAGCGCATGCCCAGCTTGGCCATCACCCGGCCGGAGGCATGGTTGTCCGGCATGTGGCGGGCGGTGAGCACCGGCAGCTGCAGCCGGTCGAACGCAAAGGCCTTCACCAACCGGGCGGCCCGGGTCGCCAGCCCGCAGTTTTGCCAGGGCACGCCCACCCACCAGGCCAGCTCGCCGTTCCAGTGCAGCGAGATCACCCCCACCAGCGGTGCCTGGCCCTCGCCTGCCGGCAGGGTCAGCGCCCAGCTCCAGCCCAATCCGAGCGCCGCCTTGCGCCAGCAGCCGGCCAGCCAGTCGCGGGCCGCCTCCGGCGGATAGGGGTGGGGAATGTTGAGGGTGTAGCGGGCGAGCGCCGCATCGCTGCAATAGCGCACCACCTCGACTTCATCGAGCGCCAGCAGAGGGCGCAGCAGCAGGGCGGGCTCCGACCGGGAGGAAGGCTCGGCCAGCACCGGCACCGTCAGGCGGCGGGCCAGCAGGCGATTGAGCACGGCGCCCAGATCGTCCTGCGCCGTCAGCGCCAGATCGGCCCCCTGCCCCCCCAGAGTCAGCAGCCCCTCCTCCCGCGCCAGCGTCAACAGGGAGGCCGAGCCGCTGATGAGGATCTGCCGGCTCGGATCAACGGCCTGCTGGCCGGGCAGATCGCCGTCCAGCCAGGCCGCCAGCAGTGCGCTAGCCGAACGCACGCCATCGGGCGGACAACAGGACCAGAGTCCGCCGGTATCGCTCGGCAAACACTCATCGACCTTGCTCTGCAGCAACTGCCAGCTATGACCCTGCCGCTGCCAGGCCTGCAACACCGGCGCCCAGTGGGGCTGCCACAAGGCGCGCTCGATCAGCAGTTCCATCAGCCGGCCTGACAGGCAGCAGGCAGGCTCAGGTGGCGGGGATGCGCCTCGATTCGGGCAATCCAGGCCCGGATGGCGGGCCAGCCCTGCAGCGAGAAGATCCCCTCCTCCGCCACATGGGTGTATGCATAGAGTGCCAGATCGGCGATGGTCGGCGCCTCGCCGCACAGGTAGGGGCTCTGCTTGAGCTGCTGCTCCAGCACCGCCAGCGCCTTCTCGCCGCCGGCTTTGAGCCCGTCGAGGCGCGCCTTCTGGGACTCCGGCCGCCCCAGATAGTGAACAATGAAACGAGCTACCGCGATATAGGGCTCATGGCTGTACTGCTCGAAGAACAGCCACTTGAGCACCTCGGCCTGCTGACGCGGCTCGGCCGGCCACAGGGGCGACCCCTGCGCCAGGTAGAAGAGAATAGCGTTGGACTCCGCCAGGGTGTCGCCCTGGGCCAGCTCCAGCACCGGGATCTTGCCGTTGGGGTTCAGGGCCAGAAAATCGGGGGTGCGGGTCTCCCCCTCCAGCACATCCACCGGCACCAATTCGAGGGGCAGCTCAAGCCAGCGGGCCAGCAGCCAGGGCTTGTAGCAGTTGCCGGACTTCAGATCGCCATACAGACGCATACAGACTCCTTGTCAGCAGCAGAAGACTAGCGGGGTGCTCAGGGCGCCAGCCGCTCGATGTGCCACCCTTCCCCTTCGCGGGTGTAGTAGAAGCGGTCGTGCAGGCGATGCTCGCCCCCCTGCCAGAACTCGACCGTGTCGATGCGCACCCGGAAACCGCCCCAGAAGCTCGGCAGCGGCACCTCGCCATTGGCAAACTTCTGCTTGAGCTCGAGGAACTTGGCTTCCAGCACGCCGCGCGCCGAGATGCGGGTCGACTGTTTGGAGACCCAGGCGGCGATCTGGCTGTCTTTGGGGCGGCTGTGGAAATACTTCATCACCTCGAAGGTGCTCATCTTCTCCACCCGGCCGGTCACGTGCACCTGTCTGTCCAGGGTGTGCCAGGGGAAGAGCAGGCTGATGCGGGGGTTGCCCTCCAGCTGGTGTGCCTTGCGGCTGCCCATGTTGGTGTAGAACACCATGCCTTCGGCGTCGTAGTGCTTGAGCAGCACGGTGCGCTGCCAGGGCTGGCCGTCGGCATCCACTGTGCCCACCACCATGGCGGTGGGGTCGGTCAGCCTGGCTTCGCACGCCTGGGCCAGCCACTTCTCGAACAGGGCGAGGGGCTCGGCCGGCAGATCGGCCCTGTGCAGTCCACCCCGGGTGTATTCACGGCGCAGATCGGCTACATCCATCATCTTGATTTTCCTTCTCTCTTTGCCGCCCATGCGGCCATGCGTGCAGGCATTGTGCGACGAGCACGCCATGGGTACAAGCCTTGTGACCGGCAAATGACAGCCGTAAAAAAGAGGGAGGCTCGCGCCTCCCCCTGTTGACCTTGACGGCCCTCTGTCACTGCCGATCCGTCGCCGGTCGTGGCGGGCAGTGCGCCAGCATGCGCCGGTTGTAGTCGGCCGCGTAGGCCGCCAGTTTGGCCTGAGCCTCCTGCTGGCCTGGCTTGATCACATCCCCCAGCCCCTCCAGATAGCGCACGCCGCAGCGGGCCTTGGCCGAAGCCTGCTCTGCCGGCGCTATGCCGGGCGCCACCTCGCCTCGCCCGGCCCGCACGATCAGCCGGTAATCCTGCTTGGCCAGGCTGGCGCTGACCGCCTGCTCCAGGGTATCGGCGTCAGCCTGACAGCCGCCGAGCAGGGACGCCAACACCAGCCAGGCCGCCCTCATCCGCGCCTCCGCTGCCAGCCCAGCAGGGCCAGCGCCAGGGTCCAGAGACCGAGGGCGCCACCACCGCCACCGCCCGAGCTGCCGCCGCTTTGGACGACCGGCAGCTTGGCCGGGCTGATGGCGAAGAAGATGTTGTCGCTGCAGGCCACCTTCAGACGGGCGTCGCTGGCCAGATCCGCCGGCAGGGTCACGGTAGCCGAGCCGCTGTTGGGCTGGCTGACCGCCAGGCTGCTCCAGCTGGTTCCCTCGTTCTGGGTCAGGAGCAGGTCCACCTTGCTGCAGCTGATCGGTGCCAGGTTGGTGCCGGCCACATCCCAGCTGACCGCCTGACTTGCCCCCGGCGTCAACGACACCCCAAGCGGCGCAGTCAGCCGGAAGGCGCTGCCGGTATTGACCACCTGTACCTTCATGTCGTCGCTGGCGACACCGCCCTTGCCGTCACGCACCGTCAGCCGGAAGTTGAGATCCCGGTTGGTGGTGGGCCAGGCCTCGCCCTTGACGAGCGTGCCCGAGAGCAGGGAGGGCAGGCTCGGCAGGATCCGCTCCGGTGAGCTGGTGGGGGAGACGAAGCGAAACAGCGGCCGGCTGCCGTCGTCCACCATGGTGGCCAGGCTGCTCGATTCAGTACCCAGATCGATCTGCTCCCAGGTGTAGGTCAGGGGATCACCGTCCAGATCGGCGCCGGCCCCCTTGAGCACGAACGGCGTGTTGGCCGGAATGATGCGGCTGGCCCCGGCCGCCGCCTGGGGCGCGTTGTTGACAAGATCGATAGGGGTGCCACAGGTCGGCACGGTCGCCATGTGTGCCCGCATCTGCTCGATGGACTTGCTGTGGAAATAGGGGTCGCTGTGGGGCTGGATGTTCTCCTCCCCACAGATGCCCGCATAGGCCATGATGGAGGTGCCGCTGCCCGGCTCCCAGGCCTGCTCTGGCGTCCGGTTGTCGCCGCCACAGCTGTTGGTGGTGCCATTGAAGGTGTGATCGGCGCCGAACTGGTGGCCAATCTCGTGGGCCACATAGTCGATAAAGAAGGCATCCCCCACCGGGGTGGCGGAACCTGTCATGCCGGCCGACTTGTCAGCCATACAGAGCACGCCGAGGCCAGCCAGACCGCCACCTCCGGTATTGACCACATGGCCAATGTCGAACGGTCCCAGCGGCGTGCTGGGCAGGGTCTGGGCATTGGCCTGCACCACGCTGTTGATATCGACGTCGGCGTCACTATTGGTGAAGGGATCGCTGCCCGGATCGGTAAAGATGATGTTGTCGTTGCCACTGGCCAACTGGAACTCGGCCCCCACGTCGCGCTGGTACACCTCGTTGACCCGGTTGAGCAGGGTGGCGATGGCCGCGGTGGCCAGCACCTTGGAGCCGCCGTGGAACTGGGTGTACTCCCCCGCCGCCGAGATGGCGATGACGTAGCGCTTGCGCACGTTGCCATCCACCTGCACCTTGTGCGCCAGCGCCTTGCTGGCATCGCTGCCGATAACCTTGTCCGCTTCCTCCGCCAACCTGCTGTAGGCGTCTTGCTGGTAATAGACGGCATACCCCTCGGCATTGCTGAGGGGATCGACGAACACCGTCTTGCCCTGATGGCTGAACATGGCGTGGAAACCCAGCGGCCCCAGATCAAAGCGCCCCGTCTCTACCGGCGCCGCCGGATTGTGACCCTTGAAGGTCTTGATTTCGGGGAATTTGGCCGCCTGATCGGCCGGCAGCAGGTCATAGGCCTGCAGGGTGAAGGTCACCTCTCCCCCGTCGGGCAGAGGCAGGGTCAGCGAGCGCGCCCCGGCTTGCAGTCCGGCAAAATAATCGATGGGCACCTTGGCCACCCGAAACTGGTTGGCCCGCACTTCATAACCGTCGGCGGCGGTGGCGCGCGCCGCGACCGTATCCCACTCTTTGGCCGCAAGGCCGCCCGAACTCATCAAGCTGGCAACCACCAGCGCCAAGGGAGAAAATTTCATCAACTGCATCTTTTTAGTCCTTTTAAAATGCACTCACCTGAACTGCAACCGGCATCATTCGCCTGCTGGTCCGATTAGTCCAGCAGCATCCACCCTATCTTCCCCGAATGGGGAGTGTTGCACCAACCCTGTCTAGCCCCTATCATTGCGCGGATTTATCAGTTTTTGAGCCGCGTCACCATGGCGACGGTTCGTCTTTTTCTGACCAAGGTTAATCTCATGCTCAAATCCCCACTGTTGCCCCGTCTCGGGGACCTGGTCGTTGCCATTGTTGACGATGTGCTGGGCCAGGGTCTCACCCTGGATCGCGCCTATGCCCGTCACTTCTCCGGCATCGAACTCAAACCGCAAGAACAGGCAAGGATTGCCCTGGTCACCGGCGATCTGCTGCGTCGCCTCAGCCTCTACTGCGCCCTGACCGGTATTCAGGTCCGCCAGGCCGAGAAGCACGTCTGGCCGCTGCTGCACAGCTGGCATGCTTTCCACAAGATAGCTCAACCCAACCACCCGACCCTGGATCGCTTCAATGAAGAGGCGTTTCGTCGCCGCCTGACCGAAGCCAAGAAAAACCCGGTGCTGATGGATGGCTGCCCGACCTGGCTGGAAAAGCTCGGCAGCGAGCAGTTGGGCGATGCCTGGCCGGCCGAGCGTGCCGCCCTGACCGCCATGCCCAAGCGTTACCTGCGGGTCAACACCCTCAAGTGCACCCGTGACGAGCTGCAGGCCGCGCTGGCCAAAGAGCAGGTCACCACTGTACCGGTGGAAGGGGTCGAGAGCGCCCTGGAAGTGACCTCGGATGCCGCCCTGTTTCGCACCAACGCCTTTGCCGACGGCTGGTTCGAGCAACAGGATGCCGGCTCCCAGCACATCGCGGCGGCGCTCGACGTGGCTCCCGGCATGCGGGTGATCGACGCCTGCGCCGGTGCCGGCGGCAAGACCCTGCATCTGGCCGCCATGATGAAGGGCAAGGGCCGCCTGCTGGCGATGGACGTGGAAGAGTGGAAGCTGGAGAACCTCAAGCAGCGCGCCCGCCGCGCCGGTGCCCACAACGTGGAGACCCGGGTCATCACCAGCAGCAAGACCGTCAAGCGCCTCAAAGAGAGCGCGGATCGCCTGCTGCTGGACGTGCCCTGCTCCGGCCTTGGCGTACTCAAGCGCAATCCGGATGCCAAGTGGCGCGATACCGCCGAGCGGCTGCCGGTGCTGGTCGCCCTGCAGGAAGAGATCCTGCAGCGCTACAGCCAGATGGTGAAGGTGGGCGGCATGCTGGTCTACGCCACTTGCTCCATCCTGCCCGAGGAGAACCGCCAGCAGGTGGACAAATTCCTCGCCGCCAACGACAACTTCCGCCTGCTCGGTGATCACACCGTGAGCCCGGCGGCCACCGGTTTCGACGGCTTCTATCTGGCGCGCATCGAGCGCATCGCCTGATACCGTCTTGCAGCATAAGAAAAGGGGAGCCGATGGCTCCCCTTTTTGCATGATGCGATGGCGGCCTTATTCGGCGGCTGCGTCATCCTGCTTGTGTTTGGCGGCAGTTTCCTTGATCAGGGTCTGCAGTTCGCCAGCCTGGAACATCTCGATCATGATGTCGCAGCCGCCGACCAGCTCGCCCTCGACCCACAGCTGCGGGAAGGTGGGCCAGTTGGCAAACTTCGGCAACTCGGCGCGGATGTCCGGGTTTTGCAGGATGTCGACATAAGCAAACGGCTCGCCACAGGACATCAGGGCCTGGGAGGCCTGGGCAGAGAAACCGCAGCTGGGTAGCTTGGGGGAGCCCTTCATGTACAGAATGATGGGGTTTTCAGCCAGCTGCTGTTTGATCTTTTCAATAGTTTCCATAGGTGCCTCACTAGAGCGATTTCGGCGGCCATTCTACTGCAATCCGGGCAGACCACAAACTGGCAAACCGCGACAACAGCAAGAAGTGACGAATCAATACGCCGCAGCTTGATCCGGATCATGGCGAGAATCAAGAGTTGTTAGGCCATCTTTGATGCTGGTACAATCGATGGGCTTTGGGCCAACTGGCCCCATCACTTCAAGAACAATTCTTTTCAAAATAGAAAAGAGTACGCAATGTCTTGCAACCGTCGCCTTCGCACGGCCAGCCAATGGAGAGTAGAAAATGGCATTCGAACTTCCCGCTCTGCCCTATGCAATCAATGCTCTGGAACCGCACATCTCCCAGGAAACTCTGGAATACCACCACGGCAAGCACCACAACACCTACGTGGTCAACCTGAACAACCTGGTGCCGGGTACCGAGTTTGAAGGCAAGTCTCTGGAAGAGATCATCAAGACCTCCACTGGTGGCATCTTCAACAACGCCGCCCAGATCTGGAACCACACCTTCTACTGGCACTGCCTCTCCCCGAACGGCGGTGGCGAGCCCACTGGCGCCCTGGCCGATGCCATCACCAAGGCGTTCGGCTCCTTCGCCGAGTTCAAGGATGCGTTCACCAAGTCTGCCATCGGCAACTTCGGCTCCAGCTGGACCTGGCTGGTGAAGAAGGCTGACGGCTCCCTGGCCATCGTCAACACCTCCAACGCCGGTTGCCCGCTGACCGAAGCCGGTACCACCCCGCTGCTGACCGTCGACCTGTGGGAGCACGCCTACTACATCGACTTCCGCAACCTGCGTCCGAAGTACATGGAAACCTTCTGGGCCCTGGTCAACTGGGAATTCGTGGCCAAGAACCTGGCTGCCTGATAGCGCCACACTCTTGCCAAAACGCCCCGCTCTTGCGGGGCGTTTTTTTATGGGCGCGAGGGCAGCCAGCGCAGCAAAAAGGCGCCCGCAGGCGCCTTTGTCATTCGAGCCGGGATGCACAGGCATCACTGGTCAATCTCGTCCAGATAGTCATCCAGATTGCTGTCGTCTTGCTTCTCCTGCTGCTCTTGCTTGAGCTCGCTCTGACGGCCAGTCACCTTGTTCTGGTTGTACTGCAGATAGAAGTCCTTGGTCAGGGCGTAAGGATCGAGCGCGTTGTCGATGATCCGCTCCTGATCGATCAGCTTGGAACGGGTACCCAGACCATTCAGCGCCCAGTGCACCGCTTTCAGCGGGAAAGTCAGCAGCGAGTAGGGGAAGTAGAGCACGTCTATGGTATCCCCGACTATCTCGCGGGTGGTGGTGGGACCATAAACGGGCACCATGACGTAGGCCCCCTCGCCTATGTCCATGCGCCCGAGCACGGTAGAGAGCTCCAGCTTGTTGCGCTCGAGGCCCGCATGCTTGGCCACGTCGAAGATCCCCAGCAGACCCACAGTGGTGTTGAGGGTGAAGCGGCCCAGGTTGGTACCCGCCCCCTTCAAGTCGCCGGTCAGCAGGTGGTTGACCATGCTGCTCGGTTCGTTGAAGTTCTCCACCAGATTCTCGATGCCATCCTTCATTCCCTGCGGAACGTATCGGGCGTAGCCGTGCACCACGGGGCGAGCCACGTAGGGCTCAAGCACATCGTAGTTGACGGCCCACATGGCCCGGTTGGCACCCTGAAACGGGTCACGGCTGTCACTGGCCGTGCTGGTCGCTTCGGGCCGGCTCGGCGTCTCCTTGAGGTCAAGGCTCTCGGGGCCCGGCTTGGGCGGGCCGCCAGCACAGCCACCCAGCAACAAGGCCACCGTCAATGCCCCTACACGCACATGCATATGGAAGTCCTAGCTTTTTATTGTGATTAATCTGAATTATAGGCAGCCCGGCCCCATCGAGGGCCGGGCCAGAGGCGTATTAGAGGGCGTGATCGATGCGGATGTCAATCGGCGCTGAAGGAATTGAGCCGGTGGCGACCGGGACCGAGGCCCCTTCGAACGCCCCTTCCTTGTTCATGACGTTTCCGCCACGGGAGAGGCGCGCCTTGAACTGCAGCTCGGGATAGGCGGCCAGCTTGTTACCCTCCATCATGGCATCGCCGTCACCCAGCGACAGCGTCAGCGGGAAGTGCGGGCCTGGGATACGCTTGACCGCGATGGGCATGGGCGGCCCGTTGGGGATCACCGCAAACACGAACAGATGGGCATCTTCCGGCAGCGCAATGCCATCGGCCAACGTCACCTTGAGCGGGAACTCGCCGGCCTTCACTTCCAGCACCTGGGCGGAGGCGGTGCCCTGTCCGCTCGCCTCTGCCGGCACGACCGCACTGGCCATGCCGCGTTTCTTCAACTGCTGCTCGGCATAGTCGATGGAGCGCTCCACCATGGTGTAGCGGGTCGAGCCCTTCTCCATCAGCGGCAGCATCTCGCGCCAGCGTTGCAGGGCGGTCTTGAAGTCCTCTTTTTGCAGGGCCATGAAGGCGTAGACGGAGCGCGCCTCTATATTGGCCGGATCCTGGGCGATGGCTCCCCGCAGCAGCTGATCGGCCTGCGCGTCATCCCCTGTCATCATCAGCGCCTGGGCATAGGGCACCGCCACCATCCCCTTCTGCGGTGCCAGAGCGTAGGCCCGTTCCAGCGCCTCGCGGGCCATATCGGGATCATTGCCATCCAGCGACAGTCGGCCCAGCAGCAGCCAGCCGCGGTAATCGTTCGGTTCCTCTTTCAGGCGGGTACGCAGGGCCAGGGTGAAGTCCAGCAGATCCTGCTCGGTGACCTCGGCATTGCGCTCCACCAGGATGCGGTTGCTGAGCTCGCCCAACCGGCTGCTGGCGTCCTGCCAGCGGCTGACCTCCTGCCAGGCGCCCAGCTTGTAGTAGAGCCCCAGGCTCACCACCAGCAGCACCAGCACACCCGGGATCCAGATCAGACTCTTGCCGCCGCGAGCGGTCTGCTCCACGTCGGGGATGTCGTCCAGCAGGCTGCGCTGCAACTCGATCAGGGTGTCCTGCTCTTCCGCCAGCACCCCCTGTTCGCGCTCTTCACCGATCTCCAGCAGACGCTGACGATAGAGTTGTTTGTTGAGGGCCGAGCGGCTGATGCTCTGCCGGCCCTCTCCCCGCCACAGGGGCAACACCAGTGCCAGGCTCACCAGCACCAGCAGGGCCGCGATCACTATCCAAAATGCGGTCATTGTTTCTCTTCCTCTTTGAGCAGGGCAGCCAGACGACGCTGCTCCTCCGCGCTCAGGGCGCTATCCGCCGGCGTAGCTGCCGCGGGACGACGGCGACTGCGCACCACCACCAGGACTATGCCCACCACGATCACAAGCAGAGGCCCCAGCCAGAGGATCAGGGTGGAGGCCATCAGCGGCGGGTTGTACAGGATGAAGTTGCCGTAGCGGGCCACCATGTAGTCCACCACCTCCTGCTTCTCCTTGCCCTCGCGCACCATCTGGTAGGTCTTGTCACGCAGGTCCTTGGCCAGGCCCGCATTGGAGTCGGCGATGTCCTGGTTCTGGCACTTGGGGCAGCGCAGCTCCTTGGTCAGTTCACGAAAGGTCTGCTCCTGGGCGTCGTTGTCGAAGGTGTAGACATCGATGGCGGCCAGCGCCTGACCTGCCCCGCCCAGTCCCGCCAGCAGCAGCAGGGATGCAATCAAGATTCTCATCGGGTTCTCCCTCACTTCATGGCGTCATAGATGGGTTTGAGGGTCGATGCCCACACCTCGGGGTTGACGTCACCCACGTGGCGATAGCGGATGATCCCCTGACTGTCGATGAAGAAGGTCTCCGGCGCGCCGTAAACCCCCAGATCCAGCCCCAGCATGCCGTCGGGATCATAAAGATTGATCTGATAGGGATTGCCGAGCTCCGCCAGCCAGTTGATGGCCTTGGCCCGCTCATCCTTGTAGTTCATGCCGACGATGTAGATCCCCTGCCCCGCCAGTTGCTTGAGGTAGGTGTGCTCCCCGTAGCAGGTCGGGCACCAGGTGGCCCAGACGTTGAGCAGCATGGGGCGTCCCTTGAGGATGCTCCTGTCATGCTGCTTATTGAGGTCATAGATATCCTGCAGGGTGAACACGGGCACTTCCTTGCCCACCATCACGGATTCGAGCTTGGTGGGATCGGAGTAGAGCCCCTTGAACAGAAACACGGCCCCCAGCAGAAAGACGATGAAGGGGATCAGAAACAACCAGGTCTTCTTGCTCATGCCTTGGCCTCCTCTTCACGACGACCGAAACGGTAGCGCTTGTCCAGCATCGCCAGCACGCCGCCAATGGCCATGAAGACGCCGCCGAACCAGATCCAGCGCACGAAGGGTTTGTAGTAGATCCGCACCGCCCAGGCGCCGTTGTCGAGCTGCTCGCCAAGGGCCGCATAGAGGTCACGGGTAAAGCCGGCATCGATGGCCGCCTCGGTCATCGGCATCCGGGTCACCTTGTACATGCGCTTCTCCGGCTTGAGCAGAGCCACCTGCTTGCCATCCTTGTGCACTTCCAGCACGCCCTTGAAACCGTCGTAGTTGGGGCCGTTCTTCTCCTTGATACCGGTAAAGACGAACTCATAATCGGCAAAATGAACCCGATCGCCGGCCTGCATGCGCAAGTCCTTCTCGATGCTGTAGTTCTGGGTGCAGGCGATGCCGATAATGCTCACCGCAAGACCCACGTGGCCCAGGATCATGGCCCAGTGGCTGTTGCCAAGGCGCTGCACGCCGACGGCAAAGCTGTGTTTGTGGGTGGCGCGTGCCCAGGTCTCCTGCACGCTGGTGACGATGATCCAGGCGCCAAGCCCGATACCGAGCGCAGCCCAGGGCTTGAACTCCTCGGCCAGCAGCAGCGGCAGCAGGATGGCGGCGGCCAGGCTCAGCAGGAGCGCCAGGACCACCTTGCCCTTGAGCTCGCCCAGCTCCTGACGGCGCCAGCGAAACAGCGGGCCGACCCCCAGCAACAGGGCGAACGGGATGATCAGCCAGCTGTAGATGTGATTGAAGAAGGGGGTGCCGATGGAGATGCTGCCAAGCCCCAGCTCCTTGTGCACCAGCGGCAGCAAGGTGCCGAGCAGCACGGTCAGCAGGCCCGCCACCAGCATGATGTTGTTGCCAAGCAGCAGGGTCTCGCGGCTCCACAGCTCGTGCTTGCCATGGCTTCTCACCTGGGAGCCCTTGAAGGCGAACAGCAGCAAGGATGAACCGATTACCGCCAGCAGGAAGCCCAGAATGAACAGGCCGCGGGTCGGGTCGGAGGCAAACGCATGCACCGAGACCAGCACGCCGGAGCGCACCAGGAAGGTACCCAGCAGGCTCAGGGAGAAGGCCGAGAGCGCCAGCAGCACGGTCCAGGCCTTGAAGGTGGCGCGTTTTTCACTGACTGCCAGCGAGTGCAGCAGGGCGGTGCCGGCCAGCCAGGGCATGAAGGAGGCGTTTTCCACCGGATCCCAGAACCACCAGCCGCCCCAGCCGAGCTCGTAATAGGCCCACCAGGAGCCCAGCACGATACCCAGAGTGAGGAAGACCCAGGCGGCCATGGTCCAGGGACGGGACCAGCGCGCCCAGGTGGCATCGAGCCGGCCGGTCATCAGGGAGGCGATGGCGAAAGCAAACGCCACCGAGAAGCCCACATAGCCCATGTAGAGCATGGGCGGGTGGAAGATGAGACCCGGGTCCTGCAGCAGCGGGTTGAGATCGCGCCCATCCACCGGGAAGTAGGGCAAGGTGCGGGTGAAGGGGTCGGAGGTAAACAGCACGAAGGCGGTGAAACCGACCGAGATGAGGCCGAGCACCCCGAGCACCCGCGCCACCGCGTCGAGCGGCAGGCGGCGGCTGAACATGGCGACCGCCGCGGTCCAGCCCCCCAACGTCAGCACCCACAGCAGCAGGGAACCTTCATGGGCTCCCCACACCGCGGAGATGCGGTAGGCCAGCGGCAGCAGGCTGTTGGAGTTGGTGGCCACGTACTGCACGGTGAAGTCGTTGTCGATGAAGGCCCAGGTCAGGCAGAGGAACGACAGCAACAGCAGCAGGAACTGGGCATAGGCCAGCGGACGGGCCGCCGACATCATGCCAAGGCGCCCCCATTTGGCCCCGAGCAGCGGATAGCTGCCCAGCAGCAGGGCGGTGGCAAACGCCAGGATCAGTGAGAACTGTCCTAATTCCGGGATCATTGCTTGCTCCCCTTCAACTGCGCGTCGGTATATTCCGGCTTGAAGTGCATGCCGTTGGTGGCATCGGCCACTTCCGGCGGCATGTAGTTCTCATCGTGCTTGGCCAGCACCTCGAAGGCGGCGACCGTGGTGGCATCCTTGAGGGTGCCCTGGGCGACGATGCCCTGCCCCTCGCGGAACAGATCCGGCAGGATGCCGTCAAACTCGACGGTCACCAGATGCCCGCCGTTGTCCACCAGTTTGAAGGCCACCTTGAGGCTCTGGGGATCGCGCTGCACCGAGCCCGGCACCACCAGACCCCCGATGCGCAGGCGCTGCCCCTCTTCCGGCTTGATCTTGTCCGGTCCCTTGCCCTCCACCAGCTCGCTCGGGGTATAGAAGAGATCGATGTTCTGGCTGAGGGCATAGAGCACCAGGCCGATCACGGCGGCGAGGCCGGCACTGATCGCCAGGATGATGGTGAGGCGTTTTTTGCGTCTCGGGTTCATAGGGTGTTCTCCATCTGCTGGGCCGCCTTGCGACGAGCCTCGCGCGCCTGCTTGCTGCGCAGTTCACCGAGCAGGGCGCGGGTTTTCATACGGGTGGAAATGACGATGCCGACCAGGCAGAGCAGGGTCAGACCGAAGGAGAGCCAGACGTAGAAGGCGTAACCGCCCATCGCCAGAAAGTCACTGAATGAGGCAAAGTGCATGCTTACTTCTCCTGCTCGGCTATCTCTTTGACCCAGGGGCGGTGCCACTCCCGCATCAAGAGCTCGTTTCGAAAACGCATCAGGGAGAGAGCCCCGAGGAAGGCGGCAAAGGCCAGGATCATGATGAGCAGCGGCCACAGCATCTCGGGGGAGATGGAGGGCTTGTCAAACTTGGTGATGGTGGCGCCCTGATGCAGGGTATTCCACCACTCCACCGAGTAGTGAATGATGGGCAGGTTGATCACCCCCACCAGCGCCAGGATACCGGCGGCCCGGCCGGCCAGCACCTTGTCGCTGAAGGCATTGTAGAGGGCGATGACCCCCAGGTAGAGGAACAGTAGGATCAGCTCCGAGGTGAGCCGCGCATCCCACACCCACCAGGTGCCCCACATGGGTTTGCCCCAGGCGGCGCCGGTAAACAGCGCGATGAAGGTAAACACGGCGCCGACCGGCGCGATGGCGGCCACCGTCATGTCGGCCATCCGCAGCTGCCACACCAGACCGATGAAGGCCGCGACCGCCATGGTGGAGTAGGCCCCCATGGAGAGAATGGCGGCGGGAACATGGATGTAGATGATCCGGAAGGAGTCACCCTGCTGGTAATCGGCAGGGGCGAACGCCAACCCCCAGAGGGTGCCGATGATGAATGCCAGCAGGCTGGTCACGGCAAACCAGGGCAGCAAGGTCCCTGCCAGCTGGTAAGCGCGCTCGGGTTTAGCGTAAGGGTGCAACCATTTCCACATAGCTCACAAAACCTTTCTGTTATTAATATCGTGGCGAGGCCTACCTTACCCACTGCCGGAAAACATCACATCCCCCGAAAGCAATAAGCAGCCATCCTCTTGATCTATCTCAATTATATTTTTTATAACGGCCCTTCCATGGCCACTTTTTCAGACGCTTTCATCAATTCACGCTGACCCGCAGCGCCGCCGAGACCGCCAACGGGGTCAGGGTGAGCGCACCGGCCAGCATGGCCCCCAGAATCGCCAGCTGCCCCGAATAAGGCAGCCCCATCCCCGCCGCATCGATGGCGGAGGTGGCAAAAATCAGTACCGGAATATAGAGCGGCAGGATCAGCAGACTGAGCAACACTCCCCCTTTGCGCAGACCCACGGTGAGGGCCACCCCGATCGCCCCGAGCAGGCTCAGCACGGGTGTGCCCAGCGCCAGGGTGGCGACCACCGCCAGATAGGTGTCCATGTCCAGCGACAGCAGGATGGCGAGCAGCGGGGAGATGAGCAACAGCGGCAGGCCGGTCAGCAACCAGTGAGCGATCACTTTGGCCAGCGCCAGCAAGCCCAGCGGATGGGGCATCAACATCATCTGCTCCAGCGCGCCATCGCCGAAGTCGTCGCGAAACAGCCGCTCTAGGGAGAGCATGGCCGCCAGCAGGGCCGCCACCCAGATGATGCCGGGGGCAATGCGGGCCAGCAGCTTGGGCTCGGGGCCAATCCCCAGAGGAAACAGGGTGATGACGATGAGAAAGAACCAGAGCGGGTTGAGGATGTCGGAGCGCTGGCGCAGGGCCATCAGCAGCTCACGGTGGATCAGGTGCATTACGGCGCGCAACATCAGAACTACTCCTGCAGCAAGGGCGTGAGAGAGAGGGTCTTCAGCCGTCCCTGCATCAGGGTCATGTCCTGATGAGTGGTGAGGATCACCATGCCCCCCCGCTCGGCATGGGTCAGGAACAGCCGCTCCAGCACCTTCACCCCCTGCTTGTCGATGGCGGTGAACGGCTCGTCCAGGATCCAGAGTGCCGGCTGGTCACTCAACCACAGACGGGCCAGCGCGACGCGGCGCTGCTGACCGGCGGAGAGCTGACCGGTGGAGTTGTCTTCAAAGCCAGCCAGACCGACCTGGGCCAGCACCCGCCACAGGTCCACGCTGGTATCGGCCGCATGGTGCAGTTTCTGGTAGAAGGCGAGGTTTTCAAGCGGTGTCAGGGCAGCCTTGACACCTGGCTGATGACCGAGATAGAGCAGATTGGCGTGATATTCGTCGCGGCAATGGCGAATATTCTCGCCATTCCAGCACACTTCACCGGCAAAAGGCTGAGACAGGCCGGTCAGCAGGCGCAGCAGGCTGGTCTTGCCGACGCCGTTGGGACCTTCAATTTGCACCAGATCACCGGGAGCCACCGCAAAGGAGAGATGTTCAAACAGAGTGCGATCTTCACGCACGCAGCTCAGGTTGTGAATTTGAAGCAGCATGAGGATGTAATCAGTGAAAAGAAGCGGCCTGCATATTAACACAGTATCGGGAAGCGTCTTTTCAAAGATGCCAATTATCAGCAGGATTTGTGGGGGAGATCCCGCCTTGGGAAGCCGCAAAGCGGGGCGGGAAAATCAGGAAGGCAGATGCCTTCCCAATCAATCATGAGCGGCCTTTTCGCAATGAAATCAACAATTCAGCCTCGGCCTTTGGCAATTCACACTCGTTCATGACCTCATCGAGGTCGGCACCGAGCTCCACCATTTTGGCGGCCCGGCTGTACAGGCGGCGTTCCGGATCCTGCAGGGTAAGCTCCTGCTGGCGGTCATTGACCTGCTGCATGGCCCCTTCGACGGATTGCAGACGCTGGCCCATGCCGATGGCTCCGGTATGCAGCTCCATCATCTGCTTGCGCAGACTCTCTAGCTGACCCTGCAACAGCTCCACCCTGGCCTCGGACTCTCGCTGGCCACGTCGGCTGCCTAACACCCCGTACAGGGCCAGCGCCAACGCCAGCAAGGACACCCCCAAGGCGGCAATTTCAATCATCAACACATCATCTTCCTATCAGAGGGAACCGATATCTTCCCACTCTTCATCGGAGAGCAGCTTGTTCAGATCGACCAGGATCAGCAGCTGGCCATCACGGTTGCTGACCCCCTGAATGAACTTGGCGCTCTCTTCGGTACCCACGGCAGGGGCCGCATCGATCTCGGACGAACGCAGATAGACCACCTCAGCCACGCTGTCGACCATGATGCCGATCACCTGCTTTTCCGCCTCGATGATGACGATGCGCGAGTTTTCACTCACATCGCCAGAAGGCAGACCGAAGCGGGAACGGGTGTCGATGACGGTCACCACGTTGCCGCGCAGGTTGATGATGCCCAGCACGTATTCGGGGGCACCCGGCACAGGGGCGATCTCGGTGTAGCGCAGCACCTCCTGCACCTGCATCACGTTGATGCCGTAGGTTTCATTTTCCAGCTGGAAGGTGACCCATTGCAGCACTTCGTCTTCGGCCAGATTCTGTGCAATATTGCGCTTTTCTGTCATGTTTTTATTCCTTTTATGAAAACGTCTACTGGTAAAACTAGCAATAAAACAGCCCGAGTGCAGAAGTTATCAGCGACCTTCTATGTTGACCCCGCGCTCCAGCAACAGGAGCAATTCCTTCACGTGCAGCAGGGCACACATCTTCTCCTTGACCATGCCTGCCAGCCAGGGACGTTTGCCCTCCTGATGGCGCCATTTGACCTGATCACGGTGCAATAACTCGGTTCCCTTCAGATGATGGCAGGCCAGTCCCCAGGGGGATTCACCCAACATGATCAGATACTTGTAGTCATCTATTTCCAGATGCTGGCCCGGCATGACCCACTGCGCCGTGTCCACCACGTTCATCTTCTGCTCGCGGGACGTCATGATCCCCTTGTACCAGCCGGGCTGGCCAAAGAGGGATGACACCTCCCCCAACTGATGAATACCGCCAAGCTCGGTCAACGGCACGGCAAAGGTGACGCCGGCCACTTCAAAGAACAGGGCCTGAAACTCCTTGCCGGTATCGATGTTTTCCCAGGTGGAGGGGGCAACCTCCTCCTGTGGCGCCAGCGCCACCTCGGTCTCCGTCACCACCAGAGTCGCGGGATCCGCCGCCACCGGCTCGGGCATCTCCTCGGGCCAGACCGGCTCAACCGGCAGCAGGGCATCTTCGGCCTCGATCTGCAGCGGTTCAGTAACCACCTCTTCATGGCTCAGGGCGTCGATTTCATATTGTACCTGACCCACCTGGGCCAGCAGTTCACTCAACTGTTCCAGCCGCTGATCCGCCTCCAGATAGGGCTGGGCCACTTTCTCGGCAACCGGCTGGGGCTTGCGTTGCAGCTGGATAACGGGCGCGGAGTCAGGCTCGTCGGCATCAAGCAGCAGGGCATCCTCCAGCAGCAGGGAGTGGAAGTAATCATCCATGGCCCGGACTTGGGTGGTATCTCTCATGATGTCACCTCATGAGCACGCTGGCGCTCTTGCGCATCAAGATAGTTGAGCAGCGTCTCATAGGCGTAGGTACCGCGGCTGCTCGGCGAATAGATGGAGGGGGGAATGTGAAGCAAACTGGCATCCCGAAACTTAGTATCTATGGGTATGACGGCATTCCAGACCGCGCTCCCGTGCTGCTCCTTGATGGACTGCAGGGTCATCAGCGAGGCGCGGGTTCGCTTGTCAAACATGGTGGGAATGACGGTATAGCGGAACTTCTCCCGCTTGGAGCGCTGCATGATCTCGAAAGTCTTCATCATCCGCTCCAACCCCTTGAGCGCCAGGAACTCGGTCTGCACCGGCACCAGGATCCGGTCACAGGCCGCCAGCGCATTCACCATCATGACCCCCAGCACGGGCGGGCAGTCGATCAGCACGTAGTCGTATTGATCTTGGATGCGCAGCAGTGCCCGCTTGAGCACCAGCCCCATCCCTTCCCGATTGCCCATCACCCGATCCAGCGTGGCCAGGGTAATGGAAGCGGGCAGCAGGTGGATGTTCTCAAACTTGGTACGCAGCGTCAGTTTATTGACGAGCTCCGCCGTGGGCTTGACCGCCTGGAACAGCTCATAGAGGGTGCCATCCAGCCGATCGGAGTCAAAGTCGAGATATGAGGTCAGGGAAGCATGAGGGTCGGTGTCGATCAACAGCACCCGCTGACCACGCTGAGCCAGAATACCGGCCAACGAGACCACCGTGGTGGTTTTACCGACCCCACCTTTTTGGTTGGCAACCGTCCAAACAATCACTGTATCAATCCTGCCTCGTTGTTATGCGTATGCCACCACCTGGCAGCGAGATCACCTTGACCTCTCCTGCCTCGACTGCCTGCTGAACTGCCGGGACCGGCTCCTCCGTCACTGGCTGAACGGGAGGAGTCGGTGTCGGAGGTGGTACCCAGGCGAACTTGGAGATAGCGACCACCACCTTGCGATTCTGTAAACGCCCCTGCTCGGTACTGTTGTCCGAGAAGGGAGAGAACTCCCCGTACGCCTCGTAGGCAAGCCGCTGCGGGGCTATCCCCTTAACGATCAGGGCAGTGAGTACGGCCTCCGCCCTTGCTGCCGACAACGTCCAGTTGGAGCGAAAAATTTCATTATTTATCTGCTGGTTATCCGTGTAACCCCGCACTCTCACATAGTTATCGACCGGTTTCAGGATACTTGAAAGAGTATTGAGCACCGGATCTGCATTGGAGCTCATAAACGCGCTGCCACTGCCAAACAGCAGGCCGGAACTCAGCTCCACCGTCAGCCAGTTGTCATCCTGTGTCAACTTGACTACCCCGGCATCAACCAGAGACCCCATGTTCTCCTGCAGTTGCGAATCTATCTTCGCAAGAGTCATACCATCTTGCAGAATGGGAACACCAGAAATAGGAGCCTGCGAGGGTGAACGGGCCTTGGCACTTTCCAGCACAGAGGTTGCGGCGGACACTTCATTGTTCAGCAGCGACTTGCCCTGCCCCTCCAGCAAGCCATCGCTGCGGGGCTGCATCACATTGAATGCCTGGGTCATGCCGTCGATGACGGCACGATACTTGTCCTTGTTGACCAGTGCCACCGAGTAGAGCACCACGAACAGGGCGAAGATCAGCGTCATGTAGTCGGCGTAGGAAACCAGCCAGCGGTCGAGGTGTTCCCGACCTTGCAGATGCAAACGATAGCGCTTGCGCATGGCTACTCTCCCTTCAGATAAGCCTTCAACCGCCGTTCAACCTGGGGGCCATTCTCGCCATGGGCGATGGCCATCAGGCCTTCCAGCGTCATCTCCTGAAACAGGGCGTAATGATAGTGAAAAGCACGCAAGCGATTGGCGATCGGCAAGTAGAGCAGGTTGGCAAAGCCGACCCCGTAAATGGTGGCAACGAAGGCGACGGCAATGCCAGCACCGAGAGCGGCGGGCTCCTCCAGATGAAACATCGCCTGGATCAGCCCGATGACGGCACCTATGATGCCGATGGTCGGACTGTATCCCCCCATGGCCTCGAAGACCCTGGCAGAGTGCTCGTTGCGCTCCTGCTCGATATCGATATCCGCTTCCAGCAACATGCGAATGTCGTCTACCGAAACCCCGTCCACTATCATGGTGAGGCCATGACGGGTAAATTCGTCACTCTCCTGCTCGGCCTGATTCTCCAGCGCCAGCAACCCTTGCTGGCGTGCAAAGATAGCCCAGGATTGCAATCTCTCGGCCTGAGCGACCAGATCCCAGTCCGGCGGCAGCACCATCCAGCGGGTCTGCCTGATCGCTTCCAGCAGGAACTTGCGCGGCGTCTGCAAAATGACCGCCCCCCAGGTTCCCCCCACCACGATGACAAACGCGGGTCCATCGAGCAGGGTCAACAGGTTGCCGCCATGCCACAATTGGGCAATGGCAATGGCTCCCAGTGCCAGGATCAGGCCAAACATGCCCATCGTTAGCGGCCCAGCTCAACCAGGATACGTTGTGCGACCCGATCCAGCGGCAGCGATTCAGTGGCAATCCCGGCTTTGGCAACCGCCTGCGGCATGCCATAAACCACACAGGACGCTTCATCCTGCGCCCAGATGGTGGAGCCCTGCTCCTTGAGCAGACGCGCACCATCTCGACCGTCCGCCCCCATCCCGGTCAACACGATGGCAAGCACCTTGTCGGCATAGGTCTTGGCGGCAGAGGCGAAGGTAATGTCGACACACGGCTTGTAGTTGACCTTGTCATTGCCATCGACGATGCGGATGCGGGCACCGGCACCACGACCTTCCAGCAGCATCTGTTTGCCGCCGGGGGCCAGGTAGGCGTGTCCGGGCTTGAGCACATCCCCATCTTCCGCTTCCTTGACGCCTATCTGGCACAGGCCATTGAGGCGTGCGGCAAAGGCCGCGGTGAAGGTTGCCGGCATGTGCTGGATAAGCAGGATCGGATGCGGGAAATCGCCGGGCAGCTTGGTCAGCACATTCTGCAGGGCGACCGGGCCGCCGGTGGAAGTACCAATGGCCACCAGCTGATAACTCTTGCCGCTGCGCTTGAATGCGGCCACCGGAGCAGCACGCTGCGGCTCAGCCTGACGCTCTGCCGTACGTGGCGCATTCAGAGGTGTCCTGGCCACAGGCTCGGGCGCCTTCGGGCGTGACGGCGCAGACATCAGGAAGCGCTTGCGTGAAATCTCCTTGACCCGCTGCTGCAACAGACGGACGGCTTCATCCTTGTCACGGGCAATGTCTTCGAATTTCTTGGGCAGAAAGTCGAGCGCCCCTGCATCGAGCGCATCGAGCGTGGCTTTGGCCCCTTCATGGGTCAAAGAAGAGAACATCAGGATCGGCGTGGGGCACTTGGCCATGATCTCACGCACGGCACTGATGCCATCCATCACCGGCATCTCTATGTCCATGGTGATCACGTCAGGACGCAACTGCTGTGCCTTTTCTACCGCTTCCCGCCCATTTTGGGCCGTGTCGATGACCGTCAGCATGGGATCCTGAGTGATGATCTCGCTGACCCGACGACGGAAGAAGCTTGAATCGTCGACAACTAATACCTTGATTGCCATTGTTATTCTTCTAACTCCTTGAGCCTGGGGTATCAATGTCTACGGGCGTACGCCTTGAGCAGACTCGGCACATCCAGAATGAGCGCAATACCGCCATCGCTGGTGATGGTCGCCCCGGCCATGCCGGGAGTCCCCTGCAGCAGGCTGTCCAGCGGCTTGATCACCACCTCTTCCTGGCCAATCAGATTGTCCACGACAAAACCGATCTGCTGGGTACCAATCTGGACAATCACCACGTGGCCCGTGTCCTGACGCGATTTTCGGTTTTTGCCTCTGACCAGCCAGTTGTGCAGATAGAACAACGGGATGGCCTTCTCGCGCACTATGATGGTGAGCTGTCCATCCACCATGTTGGCCTTCTTCAGATCCAGATGGAAAATCTCGTTCACACAGCCCAGCGGCAGCGCAAACGTCTGCTCGCCCACTTCCACCATCAGGGTCGGCAGGATAGCCAGGGTCAGCGGCACCTTGATCTCGAGACGGGTGCCCTTGCCCCAGGTCGAATCGATATGCACCGAGCCATTCAGGCTGACGATGCTGGTCTTCACCACATCCATCCCGACGCCACGGCCGGAGATATCGGAGATCTCTGACTTGGTCGAGAAGCCGGGAGCAAAGATCAGGTTGTAGGCATCGTTGTCGCTCATGCGGGCCGCAGTATCGGCATCCAGCACACCGCGGCTGATGGCGATGGACTTGAGCTTCTCGGGATCCATCCCCGCACCATCATCCTCGATGCAGAGCAGGATATGATCGCCCTGCTGGGACGCGCTCAGGGTAATGGTGCCTTGCCGTGGCTTGCCCGCCTTCTCGCGAACATCCGGCATCTCGACGCCGTGGTCGCAAGAGTTGCGCACCAGGTGAACCAGCGGGTCGGCAAGCGCCTCCACCAGGTTCTTGTCGAGATCGGTCTCTTCACCGACCATTACCAGCTCGATCTCTTTCTTGAGGGTACGGGCCAGATCCCGCACCACCCGTGGGAAGCGACCAAATACTTTCTTGATAGGCTGCATGCGGGTCTTCATCACCGCGCCTTGCAGATCCGCCGTCACCACATCAAGGTTGGCAACGGCTTTTGACATGTCTTCATCGTTGCTGGCGATGCCGAGGCTCACCAGACGGTTTCGTACCAGCACCAGCTCACCCACCATGTTCATGATGACGTCCAGCGTCTTGGTATCCACCCGTACAGTAGTGTCGCTTTGCACCGCACTGTCGGCGGGCGCTGGCGCAGCCTGCTTGGATGGCGCCGGGGCTGGAGCCGGTTTTGCCGCTGACGGCGCGGCGGCTGGCTTGGCCGCAGCAGGTGCAGGAGCCGGTTTGGCTGCCGGCGCCGGAGTAACCGGTGCTGCCGGCGCTGGAGTCTGGGGCGCCGCCGGGGCTGACATGCTGCTCTGCGGACTCTGACCGCGACCATGCAGTTCATCCAGCAGACGTTCGAACTCATCGTCATCGATCAGCTCGTCCACCTCTTTCTGTACCGATTTCAGCGGGTTGACTTCGGGAGCACCACCATGCTGACCCTGACCATGGAGCTGGTCAAGCAAGGCTTCAAATTCGTCATCTGTGATGTCGCCGGAACTCGGCGCAGCAGGGCTGGCCGCAGCGGTAGGTGCGCCACCGACGCCATGCAACTCGTCAAGCAGGCGTTCAAACTCATCGGCCGAGATCTCATCGATGGAACCACCACCGCTGACCACGGAGGCCTCTTGCGCGGGTTCCGGAACGGCCGCAGGCTCCGGCTCGGCAATCACAGCCACCTCTTCAGCCACGGGAGCGGCAGCCTCCACCGGCGCACTGCTGCCTGCAGAGGCGGTCAACAGCTGCTCTTCCCCTTCGGGTTTGCAGAGCTCGTGCAGATCATGAAGGATTTCGGCGGACGCAGGGCTAGGCGGTTCGCGATTCTGCACCTGGGCGAACATCACATTGATGGCATCCAGGGCCTGCAGGATCACGTCCATCAACTCGGCGGTCACGGTCCGCTTGCCGTTGCGCAAGATGTCGAACACGTTCTCGGCACCGTGGCAGACGTCCACCAGTTCGGTCAGCGAGAGAAAACCGGCGCCGCCCTTGACGGTATGGAAGCCGCGAAATATGGCATTCAACAGATTCTTGTCATCGGGTCGCTTTTCCAAGTCGACCAGTTGTTCAGACAACTGTTCCAATATTTCGGATGCTTCGACCAAAAAGTCTTGCAGTATGTCTTCATCAACTTCGAAGGCCATGCGTCACTCCATTAAAATCCCAGGCTAGACAGCAGATCGTCCACATCATCCTGACCATTGACCACATCGGAACGAGTCTCAGGGTTCATGATGGGGCCTTCGGCTTCAATCCCGCTTACAGGAAGGCTGCGAGAAGAATGCTCGGCAGATGCCTCACCAAACATAGTCAGCATTTCTATTAATTTAGTTTCAACTTCCTGGACCAACTTGATGACCTTGCGGATCATTTGGCCGGTCAAATCCTGAAAATCTTGCGCCATCAGGATTTCTGTCAGCAGTTGCCGTAATTTATCGGCATCAGATTCAGAAGCCTTAATAAAATCATCCAGTTGGTGACACAAAGACTTGAATTGACCAACACTCATGTCTCTGCTCATCAGGGCATTCCAGTTGGGCAGAACGAGTTGAATGTTGTCATTTAACCGATCGGCAATGGGCAGACTGGCTTCCACCGCATCCATGGTGCGATTGGCAGCCTTGTCCGTCATGTCGATGACATAGCTGAGGCGCTCCCGCGCATCGGGAATTTCATGGGTGGCCAGATCGGGGATCCTGGGATCCAGCCGAAAATCTTGTAGGGAATCATGCAGTTGTCGGGTCAACTGACCCACTTTGTCAAACAGGGCCGCCGCATTGGGTGCACACGCATCGGCGATGAGAGTGTCGGCCTGTTCGAATTCACCTTGCTCAAGATGGGCAACAAGCATCCTTGCCTGATCGAGCGAAATCATTGCACTCGTTTTGGCCTTCATCCCTGCTGCTCCTTAGCCGATTCGTTCAAAGATTTTGTCGAGTTTCTCTTTGAGCGTTGCAGCAGTGAAAGGCTTGACGATATAACCATTGACGCCTGCCTGAGCGGCTTCAATGATCTGCTCGCGCTTGGCTTCGGCAGTCACCATCAGTACCGGCAGGTGTTTGAGCTTGTCATCGACGCGAATAGCCTTGAGCAAGTCGATGCCTTGCATGCCAGGCATGTTCCAGTCAGTCACGACAAATTGAAAATCGCCATTTTTCAACATTGGCAAGGCCGTGTTGCCATCGTCTGCTTCGTGGGTGTTGTTGAATCCCAGGTCACGCAGCAAGTTCTTGATAATCCGGCGCATCGTTGAAAAATCGTCAACAATGAGGATTTTCATGTTCTTGTCCAAAATTCCCTCCTAAATAGCCGCCAGAGCGGCTCACTTACATGATGCAGATCGCAGGTTTTGTTTTGCGGATTATGCCTTAGAGTTTTGTTTCAGTGTAGCCAGTACAAACACTTATACATGCCAATCTCTTAAACGCGCGCGTAATCTATGCATCGCCTGACTGTGTATCTGGCTCACGCGAGACTCGCTGACGTTCAATACCTCGCCTATTTCACGCAAGTTCAGTTCTTCATCGTAGTAAAGGGAAAGCACCAGCGCTTCCCGTTCCGGCAGACGGGCAATGTGTTCGGCCAGCGCCCCCTGGAAACGTTCGGCCGCCAGTTCATCAAAGCCGTTGCTGCCCGGCTCGTCATCGGGGTGACCGATGACATCCTCGCTGACACCAAGATCCTCGATGCCGATGATCTTGCCGCAGGACACATCCTGCAGCATGGTGTGATACTCGGCGAGGCTGACCCCCATCTGGGCGGCCACTTCGGTGTCGCGAGCATCACGACCGTGGGTTTGTTCAACATTTTCGATGGCTTCGGCTATGGTGCGGCTGTTGCGGTGAACCGAGCGCGGCACCCAGTCACCGCGCCGGATCTCGTCCAGCATGGAGCCGCGGATGCGGATCCCGGCGTAGGTTTCAAAACTGGCCCCCTTGCTGCCATCAAAGTTGCGAGAGGCTTCGAGCAGCCCAATCATACCTGCCTGGATCAGGTCATCCAGCAAGACACTGCTTGGCAGGCGAGCCAACAAATGCTGGGCGATCCGCTTCACCAGCGGAGCATGGCGCTCGACCAGCACGTAGGAATCCTGATGACGCAAGTACGCTTGGGCTTTATTCACGGGAACCTTCCTGTGCTATGACCGGCTTTTGCAGCAAATTTTCCAGGAAAAATTCGAGATGACCGCCGGGTTGGTTAGGAATGGGCCAGCTTGCCGCCTTGTTGGCCAGCGCTCTGAATGCCAGTGCGGCCGGAGACTTGGGGAAGGCTTCGACAATCAGCTTCTGCTTGCGCACGGCAGCCCGCAGATTGGTGTCATAAGGCACGCAGGCGACCAGCTCCAGCGAGGTATCCAGGAAGCGGTCGGTCACCCGGGTCAGCTTGGCGTAAAGCTCCTGCCCTTCGCGCAAGGAACGCACCATGTTGGCCACCACCTTGAAGCGAAACACTCCGTGCTCCTTGGAGAGGATCTTGATGAGCGCGTAGGCATCCGTGATGGAGGTCGGTTCATCGCAGACCACCACCATGATGTCCTGGGCAGCGCGGGTGAAACTCAACACCATGTCGGAGATGCCCGCCGCGGTATCCACCAGCAGGATGTCGACCTGGGTCTTCATCTCGCTGAAGGCGCGGATAAGCTCGGCGTGTTGCACCGGCGAGAGCTCGACCATGGACTGGGTGCCCGAGGTCGCCGGCACTATCATCATGCCGTAAGGGCCTTCGACTATGATGTCGTCGATGGTGCACTCGCCCGCCAATACATGGGAGAGGTTGCGATGCACCCGCAGCCCCAGCATGACGTCCACGTTGGCGAGGCCAAGGTCGGCGTCCAGCACCATCACCCGTTTGCCTTGTGCGGCCATGGCTCCCGCCACGTTCAGGGTTACGTTGGTCTTGCCTACGCCCCCCTTGCCACCAGACACGGCGATCACTTTTACTCGATTGTTTTGACGCATTTTGCGCAGACCACTCGCCTGATCCATATACATGTTACTCATAAAACTCCGAATCTTCGGCCTCGCCAAAGCCTGTGCCCCAGAAATAGGGTTCTTCTGTTTCCCGCTCCAGCGAGCCCATGGCAGCTCCGACGAGCTGCGCCGCATTGGCGACCTGAATATCTTCCGGAACCCTTTGTCCATCAGTGATATAGCTGATGGGCAACGCATTCTGGATACACACGTTAATCACTTCGCCCAGATTCAGACTCTCATCCAATTTGGTAAGTATGCAGCCGCTCAATGGAATACGCCGGAAATGGTCCACCGCCTCCTGCATCACCCGACGCTGGGAAGTGGCCGACATCACCAGGTAGCTGCGGATGCGCACCTTGGCATTCTTGACCAGGGTATCGAGCTGCTCGGTCAACCGGATATCCCGCTGCCCGACCCCCGCCGTGTCGATCAGCACCAGACGGCGGTGGCGGAACTGATAGAGGGCATTGGCCAGCTCCTCGGCATCCCGCACCTGGCGCACCGGGCAGCCCATGATGCGACCATAGGTCTGCAGCTGTTCATGGGCCCCGATCCGGTAGTTGTCGGTGGTGATGAGGGCCACCTGCTCGGCACCGTACTTCATGGCAAACCGCGCCGCCAGTTTGGCGATGGTGGTGGTCTTGCCCACCCCAGTCGGCCCGAGCAGAGCAACCGCCCCGCCCTGGCGCAGAATCTCGTCTTCGCTGATCTTGAGCTGGGCCGTCAGCACCTCGGCCAGCTGGGCCATGGCCTGATGGATCGGCATATCCTCGGGGATCATGCCGGCCAGCTGATCGGCGAAGGCATCGTCGAAGCCCATCTTCTTGAGCTCCTTGATGAGCAGGGCGCGCATCGGCTCGCGGCGCTCCACCTCCTGCCACATCAGGCCGGAGATCTGGTGCTCCAGCAGCTTGCGGATGCTGGCCATCTCCTTGCGCATCCCTTCCATCTCCTGATCCCGCTGAGGGGATTGGGGAGCACGACCGGGCGCGGCAGCCCTCGCCTTCGGCTTGGCCGGTTCGGGAGCATTGCCCCACTGTCCCTGTTCGGCCAGAGTACGGGGAGCACCACTGGCGGCGGCAGGCGCAGCGCCGTTGAGCCCCTGGCCGGCCGGGTTCAGTTTCTGCTGGCGGGCCAGCAGGGCGGCCAGGGTATCGGCATAGTGTTCATTCTGCTCTTTGGCCGGGCTCGGCGCGGAGCGCGTCATCTGCCGGCCGGCAGACGAGATATTGACGCTCTCATCGTTCAACTGACGGCGAACCGGCGCGTCCTTGGGTCCCGGCACCTGGGACTGATAATCGACAGCGGCGACTATCTCCACCCCACCGGTGACCTTCTTGTTGGACATGATGACGGCGTCGGGCCCGAGAGTCTCCTTGACCTCGGCCAGAGCCGTTCGCATGTCCTTGGCAAAAAACCGCTTAATCTTCACCCGTCATCTCCGCTAACTAGTTCTGTCCTACCGCACTGACGATGCGGATTTGCTTGTCATCAGGCACTTCCTGATAAGACAGAACGCGCAATCCAGGAATGGCATTCTTGACAAATTTCGCCAGGGTATTGCGCAGTATCCCTGATGTCAGAAGCACGGCCGGCTGGCCTTCCAGTTCTTGTCGTTGTGTGGCTTCCACCAGCGAGCGCTGCATCCGCTCCGCCAGTCCCGGCTCGATGCCGGCGCCATCACCACCCCCTGCCTGCAGGGATTGATGCAATATGCGTTCCAATTCCGGTGCCAAGGTGATCACCGGCAGTTCGGGATCCGGTCCGGCAATCTCCTGCACGATCAGGCGCCGCAGGGCGATACGGCAGGCGGCCGTCAACACTTCCGGATCCTGGCTGCGCGGGGCATATTCCACCAGGGTCTGCAGGATAGTGCGCATATCGCGGATTGGCACGCCTTCATTGAGCAAATTCTGCAATACCTTCACTAGGTTACCCATGGAGATGACCTCAGGAACCAGCCCTTCCACCAGCTTGTTCTGATGCTTCCCTATCATGTCGAGCAGTTGCTGCACTTCATCGTGACCCAGCAGCAGGGCGGCATGGTTGGAGAGGATTTGGCTGAGGTGAGTGGCCACCACGGTCGCGGTATCCACCACGGTATAACCCAGGGTCTGCGCCTGGGAGACCTGCTCCTTGGCAACCCAGACCGCCTCCAGCCCGAAGGCCGGGTCCCGGGTGGCAATCCCCTGGATCTGGCCGAACACCTGACCCGGATTGATGGCCATTTCCTTATCATGATAAACATTGGCCTCGCCGGTACTGACCCCCATCAAGGTGATGCGATACTGGTTCGGGGCGAGATCCAGGTTGTCACGGATATGCACCGCAGGCACCAGAAAACCCAGCTCCTGGGAGAGCTTCTTGCGCACCCCCTTGATCCGGTTGAGCAGCTCGCCGCCCTGATTGCGATCCACCAGCGGGATGAGCTGATAACCCACCTCCAGTCCGATGATGTCCACCGGCATCACGTCGTCCCAGCTCAAGTCTTTCTGCTCGTGAGGCTGCTCTGCGTTCGCCGGCATCAGCTCGCCCTTGGCGGCCTTGGCGGCCAGTTGTTTCTCGCGGCGCAGCAGCCACCAGGCACCGGCGGCGGCGACGCCACCCAGGCTCAGAAACGCCAGATGGGGCATGCCGGGCACGCTGCCCATCATCAGCAGGATACCGGCCGAGATGATGAGGGCTCTGGGGTTGTCGAACAGTTGACCCAACACCGCGGTACCCATGTCCTGATCGGTATTCTGACGGGTGACGATGATGGCGGCGGCGATGGAGAGCAGCAGCGACGGGATCTGGGCGACCAGACCGTCACCTATCGCCAGCAGGGTGTAGATCTGGGCCGCTTCGCCGAAGCTCAGCTGGTGTTGCACCATGCCGATGATGAAGCCGCCCAGGATGTTGATGAAGAGGATCATGATCCCCGCCACCGCATCCCCTTTCACGAATTTCGAGGCACCGTCCATGGAGCCGTAGAAGTCGGCTTCCTGGGTCACGTCCTGACGACGCTTCTTGGCCTCTTCCTGATTGATGAGGCCGGCGTTCAGATCCGCGTCGATGGCCATCTGTTTGCCGGGCATGGCATCCAGGGTGAAGCGTGCGCTCACCTCGGAGATCCGGCCCGCCCCCTTGGTGACCACCACGAAGTTGATGATCATCAGGATCATGAAGACGATGATGCCGACCGTGTAGTTGCCGCCGATCACCACGTTGCCGAAGGCCTCGATCACGTGGCCGGCCGCCGCACTGCCGTTGTGGCCTTCCAACAGCACCACTCGGGTGGAGGCGACGTTGAGGGCGAGACGCAGCAGGGTTGCTATCAGCAACACGGTCGGAAAGGCGGCGAATTCTAGCGGCCGGCGGGTGTAGACCGCCACCAGCAGCACCACGATGGAGAGGGCGATGTTGAAGGAGAAGAGGATATCCAGCATCAACGGCGGGATGGGCAGCACCACCATGCCAAGGGAGGCCAGCACCAGCAGCGGCGTCCCCACGCCCTTGGTCAACAGCCACTTGTACTCTTTGATACGGCCCAATGATGCCTGGAGTTTCATCGTTTTTCTCAATCTCAAACCGCTGATGCCAGATTAAAGCAAACATCAAGCCAATAATGCAACGCATTGAAATACAATGCTTTTATTTTGACTGTGTCAGAAGTTTGTCATTTGCGAAATTCGGGCGGGATGGGCAGATCCTTGGCCAGCGGGTTGGGGCGACGACCACGGCCACGGCGGAACTTCCTGAGCTGATAGACATAGGCCAGCACCTGGGCCACGGCGGCAAACAGCCCCTCCGGGATCTCGTGGCCTATCTCGGTAGCGTGATAGATGGCGCGGGTCAGCGCCGGAGAGGGCATCACAGGGATCTCGTACTCTCGGGCTATCTCCCTGATCTTCATTGCGATTTCATCGGTACCCTTGGCTACCACCTTGGGCGCGCTACCAGGCTTGGCGGAATCGTACTTGAGCGCCACCGAGTAGTGGGTCGGGTTGGTGATCACCACGTCCGCCTTGGGCACGTCCCCCATCATGCGGCGCATCGCCATCTCCATCTGCAGGCGACGGATCCGCCCTTTCACCTCGGGTTTGCCCTCGCTGTCCTTGAACTCGTCCTTGACCTCCTGCTTGGTCATCTTGAGCTGGCGCATGTGGTTCCACTGCTGGAACGGCACGTCGATGGCGACGATGGGAATGAGGGCGCAGCAGAGGATGATCAGCATCCACAGCAGCAGATCCAGCGCGTCTATGATGCCGCCCGGGTAGCCCTCGAGGGAGAGGTTGAGCAGGTGGTTGAACTGGCTGGAGAGCATCCACCAGGCGAACAGGGTGATGAACACCACCTTGGCGATGGACTTGATCAGCTCGACCAGGGACTGCACCCCGAACATCCGCTTGATGCCGTTGAGGGGGCTCAGCTTGCTCCACTTGGGCAGCATGGCCTCGGAGGAGAAGTTCATCCCCCCCATCAGCACGTTGCCGACGAAGGCCGCGATGGCCACCAGCATGAACAGCAGACCAAGAGGCTGCAGCAGTTCGCGCAGCAGGGCCGGCAGCATGGTCATCATGGCGTTGGGATCGAACGCCTGCTCCCTGTCCAGGGTAAAGCCCATGGTAAGCACTTTGACCATGGCGCCGGCCAGGCTCTCCTTGACCATCAGCAGGCCGAATACGGCCGCCAGCAGGACGCTGGCGGTGCCCAGCTCCTTGGATCGTGCAATCTGCCCTTTTTCCCGGGCTTGTTGCAGTCGTTTGCCCGTGGGTTGTTCGGTACGTTCCTGATCGGTATCAGCCATGCTGACCTCCGCACAGGTTGAGGCAATCAGGTATCAAACCCGCCTGAGCGCCGTTGTTCAGTCGCACCATGCCAACAGGGCAGGTCCAGGCAATCCATCCCGTGCAATGGGCCCCCCAGCCTGCCGCCGACATCTTACTGGCCCCCCAGACACTGGGTGCCGATGAGGGTGCAGCTGGTCTCCTGCACCCGCTCCCACATGCTGTCGAAATGGCCGAGGAAGCCACCTATGGTGAGCCAGAGGATCAGCAGGCCCGACATCATGCTGACCGCAAAGCCGATGCTGAAGATGTTGAGCTGAGGGGCGGCGCGGGTCATGACGCCAAAGGCAAAGTTGATGAGCAGCAGGGCGACGATGGCGGAGAGCGCCATCACCAGCGAGGCCTGATACATGACCCCGAGAAAACCGATCAGATCGCGAATGGAGGGCAGGCTGAGGCCGCTGTCCGACACCGGCAGGGTATCAAAGCTCAGCACCACCATGCGCAGCATGATGAGGTGACCATCCACCGC
This sequence comes from Aeromonas sp. s2, assembly GCF_040907935.1. Taxonomy (NCBI): domain Bacteria; kingdom Pseudomonadati; phylum Pseudomonadota; class Gammaproteobacteria; order Aeromonadales; family Aeromonadaceae; genus Aeromonas; species Aeromonas sp. s2. Next base: position 471,781 of record NZ_JBFOCR010000009.1, read on the forward strand.
CAGAAACACCAGGGTCGCCAGCATCAGGTAGAACTGGCCCACCACAGGGGCCGACTGGCCGTTCATGGGGTCCACCAGGGTGGCGAAACCCAGACTGGTCTGCATGGCGATGATCTGGCCGGCCATCACGAAGCTCTCCATCAGAAACTGGGTCATGAGGCCGAGCGCGACCCCGATGAGCAACTGCTGGCCCAGCACCAGAAAACTGCCGACGGAGAAGAGCTCGATCTTGGGCATAGGGGGGAGCAAAGGGGCAATCATCAGGGTGAGCGCCAGTGCCAGGCTGATGCGAATGCGGGCCGGGGTCAGCCGGCTGCCGAACACTGCCATCACCATCAGCAGCCCGCTCACTCGCGCCAACGGCCAGACGATGGAAGACAACCACTCCATGATGAGAGCGGTTGTATAGGTCATGCGGGCACCTTGCCGGCCTGCGGCAGCGGCAGGCGCACGGCCTGGCTACTCATCCCACCACCTCGGGAATCTGACTCACCATCAGCATGAAGAAGTCCATCAGACTCTGCAGGCCCCAGTGCGCCCCCGCCCCCAGTGCAAACAGGGTGACGATGAGACGGGGCAGAAAGCTCAGGGTCTGTTCGTTGATGGAGGTGGCGGCCTGGAAGATGGCCACCAGCAGACCGACGCAGAGGCTCGGCAGGATCACGGCACACACCATGATGGTGACCAGCCAGAGCGCCTCGCGAAACACGTCGATAAAGGTTTCAGGACTCATGCCATTCGCTCCTTGCGTCGTTCGCTCTTAGCCACCGGCACCCAGCCCGAAGCTGTTGGCCAGGGATCCCAGAATGAGGTTCCAGCCATCCACCATGACAAACAGCATCAGCTTGAACGGCAGGGAGACCAGCATGGGCGACAGCATCATCATCCCCATCGCCATCAGGATACTGGCCACCACCAGGTCTATCACCAGGAAGGGCAGAAACAGCATGAAGCCTATCTGGAAGGCTGTCTTGAGCTCGCTGGTGACGAACGCCGGGATCAGCACCCGCAGCGGCACGTCTGCGGGCTTGTCCACCTGCACGTTCGCTATCTCCATGAAGGTGTTGAGATCCTTGATCCGGGTCTGGGCCAGCATGAACTGGTGGATGGGCAGCTCGGCCCGCTCCAGCGCCTCCTTGGCCTGGATGGTTTCGGCCAGATAGGGTTGCAGCGCCTCGTTGTTGATGCGATCCAGCACCGGCGACATGATGAAGAACGACATGAAGAGGGCGATGCCGATCAACACCTGGTTGGAGGGGCTCTGCTGCAAGCCGATGGCCTGGCGCAGGATGCCGAGCACTATGATGATGCGGGTGAAGGAGGTCATCATGATGACCATGGCCGGCAGGAAGGAGAGCGCCGTCATCAGCGCCAGCACCTGCAGGGTCAGGCTGTATTCCTGGCTGCCGTCCGCCATGGTCTTGATGGTGACCGCCGACATGCCATCCTGGGCCAGCGCCAGCGGCGAGCAGAGGATCAGGAGAGATAACAGGCCGACCAGCAGCCCACCGTGCGGCCGTGAGCCGTTAGCTTTTTTCATGCTTGCCCATCAATTTGCCAAGCTGCTGGGAAAATGCCTGGGGCTGGCTCTCGTCCAGCGGCTCTTCCAGGCGATAGAGAAAGTTGACCTGCTGCGGCGTCACCCCGAGCAGCAGCTGCTGCTCGCCCACCTTGACCACCAGCAGCTTCTCCTTGTAGCCCACCGGCAGGCTGGCGATGACGCGCATCTGGCCGCCGCCCATGGCGGTGGCAATCTTGCTTTTCTTGAGCAGGAAGCCGAGCACCAGGATGAGGCCAATCACCATCAGACTGGAGAGCAGCCAGGAGGTGAGGCTGGGTGGATTGGCGCCCGCACCGGGTTCGGCCAGTGCGGGGAGGGACAACAGCAGCAACGGGAAGACGCGGATCATTTGAGTTTCTTGATCCGTTCAATCTGGCTGATGACGTCGGTCAATCGGATACCGAACTTGTCGTTCACCACCACCACCTCGCCGTGGGCGATCAGGGTGCCGTTGACCAGTACGTCGAGCGGCTCGCCCGCCACCCGATCCAGCTCCACCACCGAGCCCTGGTTGAGCTGCAGCAGGTTGCGGATGCTGATCTGGCTGCGGCCCACCTCCATGGCGATGGTGACCGGGATATCCAGAATGGTATCCAGCTTGCGCCGCTCCTCGGCACTGATGGGGGCATCGTCCTTGAGCTCCTCGAGAGGAGCTGGCTTGGCTTCGGCAGTCACCTGCTCTTCCAGCGCGGCAGCCCAGGCGTCCGCCATCAGATCCTCTTCCTCAGTTCCGCTCATCTTGAATTCCTTATGCTGTTTTCGTGACGGTCTGCCCAGGCAGGCCGTCGTTTATTGCTGTTGGTCTCCGATGCTGCGCTCGAGCTCTTCCAGCTCGGCCTCGCCATCGATGCGTACGCCGCCCCGGGTCACCAGATGCATCTCTGTCTTGACCCCTTCCGGGCGTTTGAGTTTGTCGGTGATCTTGAGCGCCACATTGTCCTTGGTGCGGCCCATCTTGGCGTGGAAGGTGGGCAAGTCCTCCACGAACACCAGCAGGTTCTCCGGCATCTCCACCGGGATGATGTCGCCAGGCTGCAGCTCCATCAGCTCGCGCAGGGTGAGCTCGGTCTCCAGCAACTTGGCCCGCAGCTCCACCTTGACGTCCATGATCTCGTCGCGCAGCGCCTTGCTCCAGCGCACGTCGGTGTCGCCCTTGTCGCTCTGCACGCCGGCATCCAGCAGCTCGCGGATGGGCTCCAGCATGGAGTAGGGCATGGCCACGTGGAAGTCGCCACCGCCGCCGTCCAGCTCGATGTGGAACGAACTCACCACGATCACCTCGGTGGGGCTGACGATGTTGGCCATGGCCGGGTTCACCTCGGAGTCGAGGTACTCGAAGCCCACGTCCATCACCGGCGCCCAGGCATCCTTGTAGTCCTCGAACACCAGCTTGAGCAGCATCTGGATGATGCGTCGCTCGGTGGGGGTGAACTCGCGCCCCTCGATCTTGGCGTGGTAGCGGCCGTCACCACCGAAGAAGTTCTCCACCAGGATGAAGACCAGCCGCGCCTCCATGGTGATGAGCGCAGTCCCCTTGAGGGGGCGGAAACGTACCATGTTGAGACTGGTCGGCACGAACAGGGTGTGGACGTATTCGCCGAATTTCAGCATCTGCACGCCGTTGATGGAGACCTCGGCGGTGCGGCGCATCATGTTGAACAAGCTGATCCGCATGTGGCGGGCGAAACGCTCGTTCACCAGCTCCAGGGTCGGCATGCGACCACGGACGATGCGGTCCTGGGAAGAGAAATCAAACTGGGCGACACCGGGATCCCCCGCCGCGCCTATCTCCTCCTCTTCGACATCATCGACCCCGTGCAAGAGGGCATCAATTTCGTCCTGACTTAACAGATCGCTCACGCTTCACCCTTATTGCATGACAAAGCCGGTAAACAGCACTTGTTCGATAACGGGGGAAGAGACCAGGTCATTGAGCACCCGACGGCACTCTTCCAGTGAATCCTTGCGCAGCTTCTCCTTGCCCTCGAAGGTCATCAGCTGCTCGCTGGTGGCCGCACTGAAGACCCGCAGCAGGGTGCCTTCGATGAGGGGGATATTCTGCTTGGCCAGCGTTTCGTCGGCGGTACCGCGAACCATCAGCTGGATCTTGATCTGCACCAGCCGGTCGCGCTGACCGCCGGAGACGTTGAACACGAAGGGGCGCGGCATGCCCACGTAGAGCGAGGGCTGAGGCGCCGCCTCCTTGGGTTTGGCATCCTTGCCCTCCCCCGCGGCTTCCGCCGCCGGCTTGTCACCGCCGGCCAGCATGAACCAAGCACCGGCGCCACCGCCGCCCAGCACAATCACGGCCAGGGCGATAATCATGATCAGCTTCTTTTTCTTGCCTGCCGCCGGATCTTTCAGCGTCAGTTCGTTATCGTCTGCCATCCCTTGTCCACCCTAGTCTCAAACTTGTTCGATATCATAAACTTACTCGGGCTGGCATCAAGCATAGAAATCAATTCCGCGGTCGTTTGTCGATTCCCTCGACAAACTCATGCCGGCGCCCGTGACCTCTGCCTCAGTTTGGCCTGTTTCGGCAAAAGATCCGCTGCCTTTTTGCCCCTGCTGGCCCTGACCGGAGAAGCCAGACTGCCCCTGTGACTGCTGTTGCGGCTGTTGCTGCACCTGGGTCTGGCCAAGCTGGATGCCCTGCCCTGCCAGCATATCACGCAGCCGGGGCATGGCCTGCTCCAGCATTTCCCGGGTCTGGCCATGCTGGACCACGAAATGCACGTTGGCCTGGTTGGAGGAGTCTATCTGGATCTGGATCTTCATCTTGCCAAGCCCGAGCGGGTCGAGCTGGATCTCAGCCTGCTGCAGCTTGTCCGCCAGCATCAGGTTGACCTTCTGGTGCAACTGGGCCGGCGCCTCCGGGTCGGCCAGCTTGAGGTGGGGCAGATTGGCGGGATCCCGCCGCGCAGCCAGCTCGGCGGTGGCAGGCCGGTTGTCATGACCGACCACCTGGGGCTGGCTGTTCTGTTGCACCTGCTGACTGTGGCTGCTCTCCGGGGTGGCGGTCGTCTCACTGCTACCCTGGCTGGTGCCGCGAGCCAGCTCTGCCGCCTTCTGTTTCAGGTCAACCTTGACCTCGCTTCGGCCTCTGGCGCTGTCGCTGCGCTCGGTGGCTTCCATCTGCTTGAGTCCGGCCGACAGGCTGGCCAGGGAGGCTTGCGGGCCCTGGGGTTCACTGCTGGCCAGCACTTGCTGCGGCGCCACCAGCACGGGCTCGCTCGGGGTGGCGGCCGGCGCCGGCGTGCTGCCAGCTGCAGGCGCGGGCTGGCTCTCCGTCTTGGCCGCCGTCGCGGGTTTGGACTGGCCATCCACCCCGGCAACGCTCTGCAGCTGCGCCTTTTCAGAGGTCAGGTTCGCCTCGCCATCGGCCCGGCTCATCCCCTCGGCAAACGCCCTGGCTGCGCCCGGCTGAGCGGCCACTGTGCTGTGGGTGGTCTGCAGCGGGGAAGGCTTGGCAGGCTCATCCTTGCCGGCCATGGGCGGCACCACAGGCTTGGCCCCCTTGTCTGCACCCTCCACCTGGATTTGGACGTTCTCCTTATCCTGCCCGCTTACCGCGGCAGCGGCTGGCACCTTGCTCTGCAAGGCCGCCCGCTCGGCGGCGGAGAGCTCGCTTTTGCTCCCCTTGGTATCTTTGCCATTTTTATCGGCATGTTGGTCGGCATTGGCGCCACTCTCCTTGCCACTGCCCTCTTTCCCGGTTTCCTGCAACTGAGCCGTCAGGGCGGCGTCATCCGTCACGACGGCATCCGGCTGTGCGGCTTTCGCATCAACCGGTGTACTTGTTTCGCCCGTGAGCAAGCTGGCAGCCTGACGGGCCAGCGCGGCGGCACTGGTCGTCGTCCCCTGCTTGTCACCGCTGCCGGCGAGCGGCTGGGTGAGGGTGGTCGATGCCTCGGCCGACGCAGCCTGCGCGTCATCCGGCGGCAACATCTTGCCGTCCGTCTCGACTATTGGGGCGCTGGCGACCAGAGTGATGGCCGCCGGGGCGACCAGGGAGGTGTCCTGTTTGAGGGCATCCTGCAGACGCTGCAGGAAGTCGTTGGGGGTGAGGGCGGGGTCGGGATCGCTCCCCTTCTGTGGCTTGTCGTCGGCGCCAGCGGCCTCTTCGGCTTCATTCGCCAAAGATTTGGCAGCCTCGCCCTTGGCGTTCTGCAGCGGCTTGTCGCTCTCCACTGCACCGGCACGCTCCGGCCCGGTGCCAGGCCGCGACCCGGTCTTGCCATCAGCGTTGGCAACATGGCCATCGGCTTTGGCATTGCCCTTGCCGGCCTGCTGCACCCGGTTCATCACCTCAGAAAAGCCGCCCTTGCCGTCGCTCTGCAGGGCTCCTTCGCTACCATCCTGACTCGCCGTCAACACCGCACTCTTGTCGGCAGCGGCGGCTGTCGGTGCGGCGGAAGAATTGGTTAACAATGTCTGCATCATGGTGAAGATTCCTGACGGCATTCGGCTTCGGGTTTCTCCTCAGATCCCCGCAGGGAGTGAGGCGCACACGGGATGGCAAGAAGAAAGCAAGTTACAGGCCAGAATGGTGGAAACGGCGCAGCGTGGCGTACTCATCCAGCATCTTCTGCTCCTGGCGCTGGGCTTTAAGCTGCTCGCGCCCCGCCTGCTTGGCCAGCAGCAGCTCCACCGCCTTGCGCCGCTGCTGGGCGGCCAGCCACTCTTCACGGCGCAGCTCCAGCGCCTGGCGCACCTGCAGTACCCCTTCGTACTGCTGGGTCGCCGCCTGCTCGAGCTTGTTGATGAAGGCGTGATACTGGCTGTTCTGCTGGGCACCGATCCCCTGCAGACCGCGGTCGGTCCACTGCTGGTGGTAGATCTGGCGGTACTGGTTGAGCGCATCCTGCTGCTCTAGGAAGATTTTCAGATCCTGCTGGGCCTTGGCCAGCGCCAGCGCGGCCTGCTGCTCAGCCTCCACCAGCCGCTCCGACAACATCATCAAGCCTTTACTCATATCACGCCTCCCCTTCATCTTCTCGTCAACGCATCAGCGGCATGGCCACCAGCTGCAGGGCCTGCAGGCCGGCATCGTAGTGAATGACCTCGCGCATTCCCTGCTGCAAGAACTGATCCAGATAGGGTTTCTGGATGATGGCCCGGTCGATGCGGGGATCGGAGCCCTGGCTGTAGGCACCGATGGTGATGAGATCCCGGTTCTGCTGGTAGAGGGAGTAGAACTGCTTGAGGGTGCGCGCCAGCTCCATGTGCTCCGGCGAGGTCACCATGGGCATGACCCGGCTGATGGACTTCTCGATGTCGATGGCCGGGTAGTGGCCGGAGTCGGCCAGCTCGCGCGACAGCACTATGTGGCCGTCGAGGATGGCCCGCGCCGCGTCGGCGATGGGATCCTGCAGATCGTCCCCCTCCGTCAGCACGGTGAAGAATGCCGTGATGGAGCCCTGGCCGTCGCTGCCGTTGCCGGCCCGCTCCACCAGCGCCGGCAATTTGGCGAACACCGAGGGGGGATACCCCTTGGTGGCCGGTGGCTCCCCCACCGCCAGGGCGATCTCGCGCTGGGCCTGGGCGTAACGGGTGAGCGAATCCATCAGCAGCAGCACGTTGAGCCCCTGATCGCGGAAGTACTCGGCGATGGCCAACGCCGTTTCACACCCCTTGAGCCGCATCAGCGGCGAGGCATCGGCCGGCGCCGCCACCACCACGGCGCGCTCGCGCCCCTCCTCCCCCAGGATCTCCTCGATGAACTCCTTCACCTCGCGGCCCCGTTCGCCGATGAGCCCCACCACCACCACATCGGCCACCGAGCCGCGGGTCATCATGCCGAGCAGCACGGATTTGCCGACGCCGGAGCCGGCGAACAGTCCCATCCGCTGGCCCTGGCCCACGGTCAGCACGGCGTTGATGGCGCGCACCCCCACGTCCATCGGCTGATGGATCGGACGGCGAGAGAGCGGGTTGATGCGGTGCTGGGCAAACTGCACCGTCTGGGAAGAGAGGATGGGACCGAGCCCGTCCAGCGGCTGGCCGATGCCGTCGATGACCCGACCCAGCAGGTTCATGCCGACCGGAATGCCGTGCTCCTCGGTGATGGGCACCACCCGGGCGCCGGGAATGACCCCCTTGAGCTGTTCGCTCGGCATCAGAAACAGGCGATCGCCGGAGAAGCCGACCACTTCGGCCTCAAGCGATCCATCCTGGGTTTCGATGCGACAGAGTGCCCCGATGGCGGCGCGGCAGCCGATGGCCTCCAGGGTCAAGCCCACCACCCGGGTGAGCTTGCCGGCCACCGGGGGTTTAGGGGCGATATCGCGTACCCGATACCCCTGCAACCGATTGAGTAACGAGCCGCTCATCCGGCCTCCTGAAAGCTGGTGTTGAATGCGTTGAAAAATAGGCTGGGCAAGCAGGCAGGGCCGCTAGCCACGGCCATCCTGGCCGGCATTGTCCCGCAGAAAGTTGCGCAGCAGCTGGTCGATGCGCCCGGCGAGGGTCAGATCGATGCTGGAGAGCTCGGTGGCCAGTTGCAGATCGCCGGGGGAGAGGGTGGGGTCGCTTTGCAGTCGCCAATGACGCTTGGCACACTCCTCGGCGCCAAATGCCTGCTCGACCCGGGCCAGATCGTCCGGATGCAGCATCAGGGTGACCCCCAGCTCGGCGGCAGGCAGCAGCGCCAGCCCCTGCTTGAGTGCTTCGAGCAGCAGCCTGGGCGAGGTCTCGGCTTCATGACGGATGAGGGCGCGGGCCAGCTGCATCACCAGCGCGATGAGCTGCTGCTCCACCGCGCTGTCCAGCTCCTTGAGCGGGTTGGCGAGGCGATCGATCAGCCCCTGCCAGTGGTTCATCTGCTGCTCCACCAGCTCGCGGCCGAGGGCCAGCCCCTCCTCCTTGCCCTGCTCCAGTCCGGCGGCATGGCCCTGCTGCAAGCCTTCCAGCTTGCCCTCCTCGAGCCCCTTGGCGTAACCGGCTTCACGCCCCTCGGCCATCCCCTCTTCCCAGGCGGCCTGGCGAATGGCTTCCAGTTCCTCGGCGGTGATGCTGGGGGCCGGCTCCTCGGCCGGCTCTTCGACCGGCACCTCTTCCTCCTGCCGATACCAGTCCGGGGTCAGCCCGAGGGCATTGGTCTCGACCTCTGCCTCGACCTCCATCTCCGGCCAGCCCCAGGTCTGAACCTGGCTCTCGTCCCCGTCGGGTCTGACATAGCCGCGCAGTTTGTTGTTGTTCATCTGACCGCCGCACTCCTCGTCATCGCGCTGCCGGGAGTGCTATGCACGTCGATGCGAGCGTTCATCAGAGGAACTCCTCGCCGCCACCGGCACCCAGCATGATCTCGCCGGCATCCGCCAGACGGCGGGCGATGGAGAGGATCTCCTTCTGGGCGGCTTCCACTTCGGAGACCCGGATCGGCCCCATGGCCTCCAGATCGTCCGCCAGCATCTCGGCGGCCCGCTTGGACATGTTCTTGAAAATCTTCTCGCGCATCTGGTCGTCGGAGCCCTTGAGGGCACGCTGCAGCAGATCGCCAGGCACTTCCCGCAGCATGGTCTGGATGCCGCGATCGTCCACGTCGATGAGGTTCTCGAACACGAACATCAAATCCTGGATCTGCTGGCTCATCTCCTCGTCCGACTCGCGGATGGAGTCCATCAGCTGACCCTCGATGTTGGTGTCGAGGTAGTTCATGATGTTGGCCGCCGCCTTCAGGCCGCCCATCTTGGCTGCCTGGGCACCCGCCGCACCGGCAAACTGTTTCTCCATGATGTCGTTGAGCTCTTGCAGCGCAGCCGGTTGCACCTCTTCCAGGTTGGCGATACGCATCACCAGATCCAGGCGCACCTGCTCCGGGAACTGGCTCAGGATCTCGGCGGACTGCTCCGGCTCCAGATAAGAGAGGACGATGGTCTGGATCTGCGGGTGTTCGTTCTGGATGATGCTGGCCACCTGGCGGGCATCCATCCACTTGAGGGAATCGAGGCCGCGGGCACCGGAACCCAGGATGATCTGGTCCACCAGGTTGCTGGCCTTGTCTTCGCCAAGGGCGGCCACCAAGGCCTTGCGCACGAAGTCTTCGCTGCCGATACCGATATTGGTGTACTTCTGGATGTCGTCGATGAATTGACGGTGGACCGCCGCCACCCGGTCGTGACTGAAATCCGACATGGAGGCCATCGACATGCCGAGCCGCTGCACCTGCTTGGGCTCGAGATGGCGGAAGATCTGGGCGGCGTCCTCTTCGTTGAGGCTCAGCATCAATACCGCCGCCATCTCCATGCCGCTCATCTGATCCAGGATCTGGCGCTGACTGTCGGTGATGTCATTGCCGGTGACCTGTGTCTTGTTTTCGTCAGCCATCTTTGTTCGCTACCCATTCTTTAATGACCTGTGCGGCCAGATCCGGTTCGTTCGCCACCAGGGCACGTACCGCCTTGAGCAAGTCTTCGTCACGGTGCAGATCCGGCAGTTTCAGATGGCCGTCACGTACCCCGAACACCGGCTCGGCTTCGGCCTGAGCCGCCAGCAGACTGAGCTCGTCATCCCCACCCAGCACGGTGTGGTTGTCGAAATCCAGTTCCCCTTCCGGCTTGGCATCCGGATAGAGCAGGCGCTTGAGCATGGGGCGCACCACGGTGACGATCAGCACTATGATGACCAGCACGGAGGCGGCGATGCGCACCGCGCGCCAGAACCAGGGCTGCTCGTAGAGCGGCGCCTCGGCTACGTTTTCAAGCTCGGGCCGGTTGAACGGGATGGCGACCACCTCCAGAGTATCACCACGGGTCACATCAAAGCCAAGGCCGCCGCTCAGCAGACGACGCAGGGTATCGAGTTCGGCCTGGGTGCGCGGCTCGCGGCTCACCTTGCCATCGGCGGCAGTGGCCGACTTGTAGTCCACCGCCACCGAGACGGTCATGCGGCGAATGCCACCCATCTGGCGCCGGATATGGCTGACGGTGGTATCCAGTTCGAAGTTGCGGGTCGCCTCCTTGCGGGAGCGGCCGGAAGAGGACGCGGTGGTTTCGGCGTTGGGGCCGGTCGCCTGCTGCGGAATGTTGGAGGCGGCGGGCGGCTGGTTGGAGAGCGCGCCGGGCACGCCACCGTTGCTGCCGTTGGCGCTGTTCTCTTCCATGGTCATTTCGGAGCGCACCGCCGGCAGGTCCGGGTTGTAGGTCTTGCGGGTCTGCTCCTGCTGGGAGAAGTCGAGGGAGAGGTCGACCTCCGCCGTATAATTGTCGGCGCCGAGCACCGGGATCAGGATGGCGTCAATTTTTTGTTTGTATTCCAGCTCCTGCTTCTGCTGCATCGCAAACTCCTTGCGAGTCTGGGCAGAGACGGGATCCTGGGAGCCGGAGTTGAGCAGGCGGCCGTTCTGGTCGGTCACGGTGACGCGGGTCGGCTCCAGACCGTGCACGGCGGAGGCCACCATGTCGACGATGGAGTCCACTTCCCCCTGACCGAGGGCATTGCCCTTGAGGCTCAGCACCACGGTGGCGCTGGGCTTGCGTTCGTTGCGGGCAAACACGTTGTCTTTGGGGATGGCCAGCAGCACCTGGGCCTTGGCCACGTTCTGGAACTGTTCGATAGCGCTGGCCAGCTGGCGCTCGCGGCTCAGCTTGAGCCGTTCGCTCTCCATCCGCTGGCTGACCCCGAAGCTGGAGTCCTTGAGCAGAATGTCTTCCCCATCGGTGCTGGCGTCAGTGGCGTTGGCCAGACCGGCACGGGTCAGCGCCAGCCGGATGTTGGAGAAGTTTTCGGCATTGACCAGCACGCTCTTGCCATCCACCTGATAGGGGATCTTTTGCTGATCGAGGAAGTCGAGGGTCTTGACCAGCTCCTGGGTGGTGTAGGTGCCAAGGGGACGCATGTCCGGCTCCTTGCCCCACAACAGGATGAAAACGGCGATGGCCAGACAGATGGCCAGCCCCAGGATCAGGGTGATCTGGCGCAGCACGTCCGTGTTGGAGAGGAAGCCGAGTGCCGAACTCTTCTGCTCATTCTCATCGAGGGCGGCGGTGCCCTCATCGTTCATCAGCAGTTCGCCGTTTTGATCAGTAGCCACGATTTATGTCCTTATTGCTGACATGTTCATGATGCTCAGTCGCCATGGGCCTGAGTTACACCGGCATGTTCATGATGGTCTTGTAGGCATCGACCATCTTGTTGCGCACCTGCACCGTCGCCTCGAAGGCGATGGAGGATTTTTGTCCGGCGATCATCACTTCGGACAGGTCGACCGAGTTGTCGCCCATGTCGAAACGGGTGCGCAGATCGTTGGCGGCCCCTTGCAGCTCGTTGACGTTGCCAAGGGCCTGCTGCAGCAGTTGACCAAAATCGGAGCTGACCTGACGGCCAGGCTGGGTGAGCGGCGTGGCGCCGGCTTCCACCTTGAGGGCCTGCATCTCTTGCATCAGGCTGCTTGCACTGATTTCCATATTTCATCCCCAGACAAATCATTGACACTGACAGGCACCAAGCAATAAGAGTGCCAATTAGGGAGAAGTACCCTCGAAGCTGGGGTTCTTATGGTCGCCGGATGATGGGCCGGCCCCTCAGGGGCGCGGCACTGCCCCCTCCCCCAGCAACAACCTCAGATAGCTCAGGTGGAGATCGTAGTGCTCCCCGGCGGGCAGCTTGACCAGCACCTCGTCATGCAGGTAGCCCGCGCGGCTCGCCGCCAGCTCGGGGGGAACCAGTCCTACCGCCACCAGCCTGGCGACGATGGCCTGCGCCAGGGCCATGGTCGCCTCGTCGGCACGCCCCCAGCCGAAGTGGCCCTGGTATGCCGCCCCCTCGGCGCCGGGCTCGAGGGGGGAGACCAGATCCCCGCTGACCCAGAAGGCCGTGGGGATCCCCTCCTGCAGGCGCAGATAGATGCTCTGCTTGTCCCACTCCCGACGCAGGGCTCCATCCGCCCCGTCCTGTGCTGATGCTTGTGTCATGCCACTCTCCTTGTCTTGCTGACGAACCTGGCTGCGCCCATAAAAAAGAGGGCCTAAGGCCCTCTTTTTACTGTAATTCGCACCAATTAAACAGACGGCAATCCGCGCCGTGTGAAGAAAAACTGGCGGTTGCTCACCCTCTGCTCAATCAGCGGGTCAGATCCTTGTCCACCCAGTACTTGGAGCCCGAGATATTGGCGTCCAGCAGCAGCCCCTTTTCGCCGATCTGGTAGATGGCCATGCCGCCGTTGTACTTGGCGGTCAACTCGGCGCTCTCCTTGCCCGCCACGGCACCCACCTCGGAGGTGGCCTCCCAGCCCTGGCTGACGAAGGCATCGAACCTGGCCTTGTCCTCAAACAGGATCACCTGCTGATAGAACTTGCCGCCCAGCCCGGCCGCCAGCCCGGCACCGAACATCTTCATGTAGGTGTGCTTGCCGGTGGCACGGTTGACGGCCACCCCGGCCCCCTGGTTGGTGTGCAGCATCAGGGAGAACTTGCGCGAGTCGAACACCGCATAGCCGTATGCCTTGTCAAACAACAGCTTGGCCGAGGGCTGTTCGTTGAACAGCCGCACCAGGGCGGTGTCGGCCATGGTATTGAGGGCGAGGCGCGCCTCGTCCGCCGTCTTGGGCTCCAGCATCTCGTCGAGCTTCTTGTCGGCCACCGCCAGCCACTCCTTGCCGGTGGCCACGCTCTTGTCGGTCCAGGCGCCGGCGGTATTGAACGCCTCCGAGCCCCACTGGGAGACCGAGGCCCAGGTCGCCTTGGAGAAATCGGTGACGCTCTGCCACGCCTCCTTGCTGGTGTCGCTCACCGCGTTGCCAAGCTCGGTCGCGGCCGCCTTCACCTTGGCCCAGTCGGCCAGGCCAGGGGCCGAGGTCAGCGCCAGTGCCGTGGCTATCACCAGGAATCGAATCTTCATGCTGTTTCCCCCGCTGTGATGAGTCGAGGGTCACAGTAGCAGATCCGGCGCCCACCCGGTAAGTGCATCTGCACCCTCCGGGTCAGCCGGTGACGCTCGGCCCCGCTCCCTGTCAACGCAGCCGCTTGCCGTGCTCGTCCACCACCTGCTCGCCATCTTCCTTGGCGAAGGCCCCTTTTTGCTGATCGGGCAATATATCGAGCACCAACTCCGAGGGGCGGCACAGTCTGGTGCCAAGGGGGGTGACCACTATGGGACGGTTGATGAGGATGGGGTGGGCCAGCATGGCGTCGATCAGTTCGTCATCGCTGAAGCGATCTTCTGCCAGAGCGAGCGCCTCGTAGGGGGGCACGTTCTTGCGCAGCAGCTCGCGCACTGGCATCCCCATGGCGGCGATCAGCGCCACCAGCTCATCGCGTGAGGGGGGCGTCTCCAGATAGTGGATGACGGTCGGCTCAACCCCGCTGTTGCGAATAAGCTCGAGGGTGTTGCGGGAGGTGCCACATTCCGGATTGTGATAGATGGTGATTGCACTCATTGGCATGTCTCTCATGGCTTAAGTGAATAAAAACATTGGATAAAAAGGGTTAGCGGCCATCTGTTAACGGCTTAGCCCCGCTTCGTACCAGGGTTTGCTGGCATTGACGATGCGCACCACCAGCAGCATGACCGGCACTTCAATCAGCACCCCGACCACGGTGGCGAGCGCCGCGCCGGAGTGGAAGCCGAACAGGCTGATGGCGGCGGCCACCGCCAGCTCGAAGAAGTTGGAGGCGCCGATAAGGGCGGAGGGGCAGGCCACCGAGTGCTTCTCCCCCACCTTGCGGTTGAGCCAGTAAGCGAGCCCCGAGTTGAACAGCACCTGGATCAGGATCGGTACCGCCAACAGGGCGATGACCAGCGGCTGCTCGATAATGGCGTTGCCCTGGAAGGCGAACAGCAGCACCAGAGTGAGCAACAGGGCCGCCACCGACCAGGGTTGGATGCGGGTCATGACGCCGTCAAAATGGGCCTCTCCCTTTTTCAGCAAAGCCTTGCGCAGCAGCTGGGCGATGATCACCGGGATGACGATATAGAGCACCACCGAGGTGAGCAGGGTATCCCAGGGCACCACTATGCTGGAGACCCCGAGCAGCAGCGCCACCAGCGGAGCGAAGGCAAACACCATGATGAGATCGTTCACCGCCACCTGCGACAGGGTGAAGTAAGGATCGCCATTGGTGAGGCGGCTCCAGACAAACACCATGGCGGTGCAGGGGGCCGCCGCCAGCAGGATCAGCCCCGCCACATAGCTGTCGAGCTGATCCGCCGGCAACCAGTCGGCAAACAGCACCCGGATGAAGAGCCAGCCGAGGAAGGCCATGGAGAAGGGCTTGACCAGCCAGTTGATGAAGAGAGTGACCCCAATCCCCTTGAGGTGCCCCTTCACCTGATGCAGGGCACCGAAGTCTATTTTGAGCAGCATGGGGATGATCATCACCCAGATAAGCAGCCCCACCGGCAGGTTGACCTTGGCCACCTCCATGGCGCCGATGGCTTTGAAGAGTTCAGGCAGGCCCTGCCCTAGCCCAATCCCCACCAGAATGCAGAGGGCCACCCAGGCGGTGAGGTAACGTTCAAAAAAGCCAATCGCCGGTTGGCTCTTGGCATCACAGGTTGCAGACATGAGGGCTCCCGATGCGGTCATCCCGCATCTCTTTAGTTAACGACAAATGTTCATCCGCCCCGGCCACGCGGCCGGGGCCCTTGTTCAGTGATGCTGACTGCTCAGTGGTGCTGACAGAGGCGGCGCAGGGCATCCGCCCCCACCGGCTCCTCGGCAAGCAGCGGCACCACGGCGTAGCGGCTGGCGTGTTGCTGCTCGACCGCCTCGACATGGGGCAACTGGCGCTCGGCCCGCAGTTGCAGCAGCGGCGAGCTGACCGCGGCTTGCTGCAGACTGTGGTTGATAAGCCAGGCCCAGGGCTCGATGCCGGCGCGGCGCAGATCGGCTTGCAGATTGGCCGCCTCCTGCACCGGGGTGGGCTCAGGCAGGGTGACGATCAGCACCTTGGTCTGCTTGGGGTCCTGCAACTGCATCATGGGGGTGGTGAAGTGCAGCCCCTTGCTTCCCATCTGGCGGGCGATCTCCCTGTGGTAGGCGCCGGTGGCGTCGAGCAGCAGCAGGGTGTGGCCGGTGGGGGCAGTATCCATCACCACGAAGCGCTTGCCCGCCTCGCGGATGATCCGCGAGAAGGCCTGAAACACGGCGATCTCCTCGGTACAGGGGGAGCGCAAGTCCTCCTCCAGCAGCGCCCGCCCCTGCTCGTCCAGTGCCGCCCCCTTGCTGGCCAGCACCTGGGCGCGGTAACGCTCGGTTTCGGCACGGGGGTCGATGCGGCTCACCTCGAGATGGGGCAGACTGCCTGCCAGCGTCTCGCCGAGGTGCGCGGCCGGATCCGAGGTGGTGAGGTGAACCGGCAGGCCGCGGCTTGCCAGCTCCACCGCTACCGCAGCGGCCAGGGTGGTTTTACCCACCCCGCCCTTGCCCATCAGCATGATGAGGCCGTGACCGTCGGCGGCCAGTTCGTCCACCAGCGAACTCAACTCGGGCTGGACTGGCAGATGGGCTGACGTTGCCAGCGATGCCTGCCCACCAGCATCCTGTGGTTGCAGCAGCTGGCGCAAACTGTCGAGCCCCACCAGGTTGGTGGCCAGCAGCGGCACCTGATCCCGGACCAGCCCCTTTATTCCCTGCGGCATATCGGCGAGGGCCTGCTGCTCACGCCGCCAGATGGCCTGCGCCAGCGTGTCACCGGCAATAGCGTCCTCGGGGAAGAAGCCATTGATCACCAACTGCTGGTTCGCCAGGCCGATGGCCGCCAGCTCCTCGTGGGTGCGGGCCACTTCCCGCAGGGTGGAATGCTGGGCGCGCGCCACCAGCATCAGCCGGGTGCGCACGCCGTCGGCCAGCGCCGCGACGGCCTCGGCATACTGGCTGCGCTGTTTCTCCAGCCCCGCCAGCGGGCCCAGGCAGGAGGCATCCCCCTTGCCCTGCGCCAGAAATTCGCTCCAGGCCCCCGGCAGCTGCAACAGGCGGATGGTGTGGCCGGTGGGGGCGGTGTCGAAGAGGATATGGTCGTACTCCGAGCGCAGCGCCGGGTCGGTGAGCAGGGCGGTGAACTCGTCAAAGGCGGCGATCTCGGTGGTACAGGCGCCGGAGAGCTGCTCCTCGATGCTGCGCACCACTCGCTCGGGCAGCTTGCCGCGCACCGGGCCGACGATCCGCTCCCGATAGGCTTTGGCCGCCGCGGGGGGATCTATCTCCAGCGCCGACAAACCGGGCACAGCGGCGATGGCGGTGATGCGATTGCCTATGTCGGTGGCAAACACCTGCCCCACGTTGGAGGCGGGATCCGTGCTCACCAGCAGCACCCGTTTGCCGGCGTCACAGAGGGCCACCGCACTGGCGCAGGCCAGCGAGGTCTTGCCCACCCCGCCCTTGCCGGTGAAAAAGAGAAACGGCGGCGGATTGGTCAGAAAGTGATACATAGCCTCTCCCGTTACGACATGGCTTGTAATATCAATGTCTTAGCAGCAACCGCTACCAGGACGGCAGGCCGCTTTCACTATGCCCTTGATGGTGGCCTGCGGCGCGGGCAGTCCGGCATAGCGGGCCAACTCGCCGCGGCTCGGATAGCGGCCGGTCAGCACTACCTGACCCTCCACCAGCACCAGCGGCAGCCCATCCTCCCCGGCGTGGGTCAGAAAGGCGCTGACCGCAGGTGTTTCGGCAAACTGCAGCGGCTGCTGGGCCAGATTGAAACGCTCGATGGCAACGCCCTGCTCCCTGGCCCAGGCCAGATCGGCGGCAAAGGTGACCAGCGCCTGATCGACCTCGGTGCCGCAGACGCCGCTGGCGCAGCAGAGGGCGGGGTCGAAAATCTGAATGACTGACATGGCATTACTCCTTGTGGCAGCAGGGCTGCGCAGGCAGCACATGGGGTGAGCAAGTAGACTCGGCGCGCATCATGCCGCACGCCTCCGGATGGCCGGCGCAACACTCCTCGGTGAGATAGCCGATAAGGTCCAGCATCAAGGGGATATTGGCGCGGTAGCGCAGGAAGCGCCCCTCCTGCTCCACCGACAAGAGGCCGGCATTGAGCATCGCCTTGAGATGAAACGACAGAGTGTTGGGGGCGATGTCGAGCTCGCCGGCCAGCTCGCCCGCGACCCGCCCATCCAGTCCCGCCTTGACCAGCAGCCGCCACACATCGAGCCGGATCCCGGATGCCAGCGATTCAAAGACCTTGGTGGCCGTCTCTTTGTTCATGTTTGTCTCTCGTTGGATGCGCCTTTATTTCAACTATACAAGAATCATTGAAATGATCAAGTTGCCGCCAGCTCTGCTCGTGAAGCCGCAACCTCCCTCTCAACAAGATCATGCCTTTCAATTACATTTTTCTTTAATTTGCATATGCCATTTATGCGGCGTATATGTGGCATATGCAAATTAGGAGTCGTTATGCCGAGACCGAAAATAGCCCGTCGTATCTGCGGGCGCCCCGCCAACAGCTGCTTCAAGCCCAATGGTGTCCCCATGCATGAACTGGAGCAGGTGGCCCTCGCCGCCGATGAGTTTGAGGCGCTGCGCCTGGTGGATCTGGAGGGCATGCAGCAACAGGAGGCCGCCCGACTCATGGGCGTTTCTCGCCAGACCTTGGCCAATACCCTCAAGCGCGCCCGCTACAAGGTGGTGGAGTGCCTGAGCTCAGGTAAGGCCCTGTTGATGCAAACCGACGTCCCGCAACCCGGTGGAGAAACCGCGTAATGAACCAGAACGTGAATACAGCAGCCGTGCCAGGCAACCATGCCATCCTGTTGAGCCGGGGCCGGCCATCCGCCCACGTCAGCCGGGCTGAGCAACTGCAGATTGTCAGTCCAGCCGGCGAGGTGCTCGCGACCATGTCCAACCCAGCCAACGGTGAGGGTTGCCGTGGCAAACAGGCCCTGCTGGCGACGCTACAGGCCCATGCCGTCACTCAGGTGCTGGTGCGAAACATCGGTGAGCACATGCTGGGCCGACTGCTCGATGCCGGGATATCGGTATGGCAGTACCGCTCGGCGCACCTTGATCTGTCTGCTGCCCACCTTCAGCCGCTGACCGACGCCAGCCAGGGCAGTCCGTCACGCCGCAAGGCCAGCAAGGCCGGAAGTCTTATCAAGGGGATCCAGCCATCCTGCAACGGCCGCAAGGAAAAACAGATCGGTAGGGAAAGTGGTTGTCACCAGGCGGAGCAGTGCGGCTGCAATCATCAACAGGGGGACAAATCATGTCACACCTGCTGCTGAGCATGCTGGCCTCCTTCGCATTGATCCTGGCCATGAGCGCCCTGCTCTGGTGGCGCCAAACCCGGCTAGCGGCAGAGCGCCAGGGCACTAGCGACCGGCCTTGTGGCTGCGCAAGCGCTTGCTCCGAGCATCTCTATCAAATTGCAGAGCCCGCCCCCAGGCATTCACCCCGGTAGGCAAGCCGACCCTAGCACCGAGAGCGTGAACAAGAGGTCAAGTTATGGCCGGATCCCGATACTGCTGATGGATGGCGCGAAACGCCTCCTTGCTGCGCAACGCCGACGCGACACAGACGGGGTCGAACTGGCTGCCTGCATGGGTCTTGAGGTACTCGAAGGCCGTCTCGAACGGCCAGGCCTGCTTGTAGGGACGCTCGCTGGTGAGCGCGTCGAACACATCCGCCACCGTGACGATGCGGGCCTCCAGCGGGATCGCCTGCCCCGCCAGCCCCTCCGGGTAGCCCTGGCCGTCGAAACGCTCATGATGGTAGGCAATGATGTTCTTGAGCATGTCGGTGTGATGGATGCCGTCCAGACCAAACTCCTTGATCATCAGGGCGATCATCTCCCGTCCCTTGAGCGGGTGGATCTTCATCACTGCGTACTCCTCCGGGGTCAGCTTGCCCGGTTTGAGCAGGATGGCGTCCGGCACCGCAATCTTGCCGATGTCGTGCAGCTCGGAGAAGAGATGGATGAACTCCACCTCCTCGTCGTTGAGGGGATAATGGGCTGCCACCTCGCGGGCGATGAGCCGTGAATAGGCTGACATGCGGTGCAGATGGTTGGCGGTCTCCTCGTCCCGGTAGCGGCTGAACTCCCGCGCCGTGGTCAGCGCCCCGTTCAGGGTCTGGATGGAGAAGAACTCAACGGCGATGATGGCTGCCAGGATCTGGGCATAAGCCGCCAGCTCACCGCGAATGGCTGCATCGAAGTAGCCGGGCTCCCTGGCATCGCAAAACAGAAAACCAAACAGCCGGCTGTTGAACAGCAGCGGCTCGGTGTAGCTCGACTCATAACCGGCCGCCAGCAGCTTGCGGCTGTGCTCGGCGGGGGACCCCTGCAGCGAGCCCAGGGTATCGAGCACCCTGGGTTGCTGGCGCTCGGCCAGATAGCGCAGGGAGGGCACCTCGCTCAGCTTCACCTCGTACTGCAACAGCGGCGAGCCCCCCTCCGTGCTGTGGGCAAAGGTCTTGAGCTTGTCCGTCTGCTGGTCATAGATGGCGACCGCAACCCGGCTCAACTTGTCAAACCGCTGCCTGAGCGTGGCGTGCACGTTCTGCACTTTTTCGCCAAATGAACTCTCCATCCCGCGCGTCCTTCTGCTATTCCTGCAGGGAGTATAGTGACCCCTGTTTTTACTCTCCTGCCAAATTGACTCAAGCGTCAGCAACAAACATCAGGGCCCCGCAGACCGGCCGGCAAGGCCTGTTGCCACCATGGTTTTCTCCTTTGACGGCCCATTGTGGCCCGGGCAAAGAGATTGTTCGCTTCCGGCGTGCCGGCTGTATAGTTTTTGGTTAGCCATTCCGGTAAAATCCGCGCCCTAAAACTAGAGCCACCTAAGAGTGATTGAGCGATGTCCAACACAAAACAGGCCCCCAAAGTAGGATTCGTCTCCTTGGGTTGCCCCAAAAACCTGGTCGATTCCGAGCGCATCCTGACCCAGCTGCGTACCGAAGGGTACGACGTGGTGCCCAGCTATGACGATGCGGAGCTGGTGGTGGTCAACACCTGCGGCTTCATCGACAGCGCGGTACAGGAGTCGCTGGAAGCCATCGGCGAGGCCCTGGCCGAAAACGGCAAAGTGATCGTCACCGGTTGCCTCGGCGCCAAAGAGAACCAGATCCGCGAGATCCACCCCAAGGTGCTCGAGATCACCGGCCCCCACGCCTATGAAGAGGTGCTCGGCCACGTCCACAAATACGTGGAGAAGCCGACCCACAACCCCTTCACCAGCCTGGTGCCGGCCCAGGGCGTCAAGCTGACCCCCCGTCACTACGCCTATCTGAAGATTTCCGAAGGCTGCAACCACCGCTGCACCTTCTGCATCATCCCCTCCATGCGCGGGGATCTGGTGAGCCGCCCCATCGGCGAGGTACTGGCCGAGGCCAAGCGCCTGAAAGAGGCCGGCGTGAAGGAGATCCTGGTCATCTCCCAGGACACCTCCGCCTACGGCGTCGACGTCAAGCACCGTACCGGCTTCTACGACGGCATGCCGGTCAAGACCAGCATGGTGGCCCTGTGCGAAGAGCTGGCCAAGCTCGGCATGTGGGTGCGCCTGCACTACGTCTACCCCTACCCGCACGTGGATGACGTCATCCCGCTGATGCGCGACGGCAAGGTACTGCCTTACCTGGACATCCCGTTGCAGCACGCCAGCCCGCGCATCCTGAAACTGATGAAGCGTCCCGGCTCCGTCGAGCGCACCCTGGAGCGGATCCAGAAGTGGCGCGAGATCTGCCCCGAGATCACCCTGCGCTCCACCTTCATCGTCGGCTTCCCCGGCGAGACCGAAGAAGAGTTCCAGATGCTGCTGGACTTCATCGACAAGGCGGAACTGGATCGGGTCGGCTGCTTCAAATACAGCCCGGTCGAGGGCGCCAAGGCCAACGAGCTGCCGGATCCGGTGCCGGCCGAGGTGCAGGAAGAGCGCTTCCAGCGCTTCATGGAGCTGCAACAGCAGGTCTCCATCCGCAAGCTGGCCCGCAAGGTCGGCAAAGAGATGCTGGTGCTGATCGACGAGGTGGACGAAGAGGGTGCCACCGGCCGCTCCGCCGCCGATGCCCCCGAGATCGACGGTCTGGTCTACCTGAACGGTGAAACCGGCCTCAAGCCCGGCGACATGGTCAAGGTCCGCATCGACGAAGCGGACGAGTACGACCTGTGGGCCAGTCTCATCGACTGATCCCCGATAAGCACCAATAAAAAGCCAGTCAGCCCCTGACTGGCTTTTTTGTTGGTGCCTGCGCCGCCCGCTTCGGGTGCAACAGGCATAAAAAAAACCTGCTCCGAAGAGCAGGTTTTTACCTTACGGGAGGGAAGTCAGGTTGCTCAGGCAACCCGCCCCTTGCCCTGGATCACATCACCCCAGGCCGACTGCACCAGGCTGTTGGCCTGGCTGTCGAGCCGGTTGAGCAGGCCCATGTCGCCCGCTTCGGGGGCGAAGCTGCTCATGGCCTGGATCAGGTTGTCCACCGCCTGATGGGAGAGCGCGCTGTAGCTGCGCTCGCCGTCAGCCTGCTGCTCGCCAAGCCCGATCACCAGCTGGGCCCGATTGTCGGCGAAGTAGTTGCTGAAGGTGGCACTGCCCAGCTGCTCGAACTTGCCCTGCTCGCTGGAGCCGTCGGCACGACGGTTGACCAGCAGTTGCAGATCGTAGCCGCTGCGCTTGAACCAGAGATCCCGCCAGCTGACATCGTTGAAGACGATGAAGTCCTCCTTGCCGATGTCCTGCACCAGGTTCTCTATCACGGCGCCACTGAACACGAAGCTGTCGACACCGGTGCCACCGCTGAACTGGTTCTGGTAACCGCCCAGCACCAGCAGGTCATCGCCGGCACCGCCATCGAGCTGGCTGAACTTGGCGACCTGGTCGGCGATCAAGCGATCCCGGCCGTCACCGCCCCGGATGGTGGCGTGATAGCCCATCAGCTTGACCTGGTTGTTGCCATGCTCGGCCAGCAAGCGGTTGTGATTGCCGAACACCATGGCAAAGTCATCGCCCTCGCCGAGCCGGATCTGGTTGTGATGACCTATGGTCACCGTGAAGTCCTGATCCGCGCCGGCATCGATCTGGTTGTAGTTGCCGGAGGTCACCAGATAATCCTGGCCTGCGCCCCCTTCTACTATGCCCTCTTCACCGAAGATGAAGGCCTGATCGTTGCCCTCGCCCATGAAGGCGCGGTTGACACGGCCGGCCAGCACGGCGACGTCGTCACCCTGCCCGCCGAACATCATGTTCTCCCGTCCCATCATGATCCCGGTGTCCTGACCGGCGCCACCGGTGAAGATGTTGGAGGTCCCGGTGGCGTAGAAGACATCGTCCCCACGACCACCCCAGAAGTTGTTGTTGTCGCCGAGGTAGGCCCCCAGATCCTTGCCGTCTCCCCCCCAGTTGAAGTTGTAGTTGCCAAGGGAGACATGCATGTCGCCATCTCCCTGCAGATGGCCACTGTTGCGCAGGAAGTCGAATGTCTGCTCCTTCATGTTGAGCAGATCGGCCGTCAGGTTCTGCTTGAGGTTCTTGGCCAGCGCCACCACCTCCGCCTGCTTGTCCCGGTTGAACAGGGTGGCAAACAGGTTGGGCAGGCTCAGGGCGTTGAAGCCGAAGGCCCGCTCCTCGGTGGCGGCTGGCAGCGCCGCCGGCTTGGCGTCGTTCCCCTGCTGCACCGTCACGGTCCCGGACTTGGCCTCTTCGGGCGCCTCGTCCTGCAGGCCGTGGGTACGGGCAAAGCTGCTGAGGGCATCTTCCCCCAGATCCAGCCCGGCCTTGAGCTGATCGAGCCATTTGGCCGGATCGGTCAGGCTCTTGAGCTGATCGCCACCAAACTCGGCGATGACCCCCAGCATCTCCTGCAACAGGGCCGGCGCATCGATGGCCGCCCCATCACGGGCCACCAGCTGGCCACGGGCGTTGTAATCCACGCCGAAGATGTCCGCCAGCGTGGTATCGGCCCCCACCCCAGCCAGACGACCCAGCAACCGGTTCTGCAGCTGGCGCGGCAGATCGGTCGGGGTGAAAGTAAAGGTGGTCTTGGCCTGCCCGCTGGCGGTGAACTCCTGGGTCATCAACCCGAACAGGGAGCCCAGGTTGGTGTCCAGGATCGCCTGGATGTTGTCACCGAACACGAAGTTCCAGTTGCCCGTGGTGACCTGGATATCGGCCCCCTGACCGGCAACGGCAAAGTTGAAGACCAGCTTCTCGTTGGCCTGGCGCAACTTGCCCGCCCGGTCCAGAGGGCCCTGCGCACCCTGGCCACCGCCGGAAATGCGCTTGTTGAACTCCTTGTTGAGGGTCGCTTCAAGGTCGCTCTTGAGCCCGCGACTGCTGCGCTCGTTGCCGCTGTCCAGGGTGGTGAGCGAGCCGTATTCGACGCTGCTGGTCTGATCCAGACCGGCCATGTCGGCCACGAACTTGTTGGCGCCGGCCAGGGTCCACTGATCCCACTGGCTGGCAACCCAATCCGGTTTGGCACCGTCACCGGCGATCTGCTGCAGGGCACCGGCAATGCGGGCGGCCCCGTCAAACGGATTGACCAGCGGCGGAGTGGGGATGGATTTCTCCAGCATCACGATGAGATCGTTGCTGCGCCCCAGGTTGAAGCTGACGTTGCGTTGCCCAACGAACAGCTGGGCCCCTTCCAGCGCCCGGTAGCCGGCGATGTCGACGCTGTGTTTGCTGTCGCCATCCCCGATGTGCACCATGACGTTGTTGTCGCCGAAGGCCAGCGACTTCATGCCGCCCGTGCCTACCTTGACCCCCAGGTTGGTGGTCCCCCAGTTGAGGGCGGTGAACTCGCCATCCCCCACGTTGACCTGAACGTTGCCGGAGTAGCTGACCGCACTGCTGGTCTGGCTCGATGCCGTCTCCGGCTGGCGCTGTTTCTCGGGTGCGACGAAGGTCTCGTCGTTGTCGGCGATGGCGCCCCGGGCACGGCTTTCGCCCTCGCTCTGGCCCACTTTCGCCAGGTCGATGTCCCCTTCAGCCACGCCGCCGCGCACCCGCTCGTTGTACACCACGGGTTCGCCGGCTTCGTTGAGGGTCAGCACCACCTTGTTGGCGGCCACCTTGCGGGCCCAGACATCCGCCTCACCACGGGTGTGCTTGCGACCCCCCTGGTCCACCGCCACCTCGCTGCTGCGAGCCGACACCTGGGTACGGATCCCCTCGTTATCCAGCGCCTGGATGAAGCGACGGGCAAAGCCGGCCTGCAGGTCGTCGCTCACCAGGGAGCAACCCACCAGACTGATGTGGCTCGGTTTGGTGGTCACGCCGGCCTCTTGTTGCAGACGATCGACCAGGCGGCGCAGACGTCCGGCCAGCTCGTCGGCACTGTAGCCACTGAGGCGGCTGTTGTTCTGTCCATCCTCATCGCGGCCATGGCCGACCACCTGCCAGCGGATATTGCCGGCCAGCTGAGCCGGATCGCCATAAACCACCCGATAGTTGCCATCTGCATCCAGCTGCACCACCACGCTGTGGTCGGGGTGTTTGCCGGCCAGGCTGGCCGCGGCCTTTGCGGCCACAGGATCATCTTCGGTCTGGATGATGATCTGGCTGGTGAAGCGGGTCTCGCCCCCCTGGTTGCCCGGCGTCACCTCAGGTTGCTGCCACTGGTTGACCCGCTGGTTGCGAACCGGCTGGTCTTCGCCATCCAGCGCCGCTACCGGCGTCCACTTCCTGCCGACATCGGCGTACTCGACCCGCTGACTGACATCGTCCGCCTGCAGGTGGAAGCGATTGTCCGCATCCACCTTCAGGGCCGGCAGCCCCAGGCGATGGGTGATGCCGGGTACGAAGCCTTCGATCCCCTTGTGGGACCCCAGGTGGGCACTGCCGTAGATGGCGACGAACTTCTCGCCGGCCGGCAACTTGCCCAATACCTCGACAGCGACGTTGTTGGCCGCCCCGGCCCGGTACATCAGGCCGTGTTCGGTGCCAGCGATGGCGGGTCTGGCGGTGCTGCCATCGTCCAGCGCCACGATCCGCATTCCCCGCTCCCGGGCCCGCTCGAACAGGGAGGGCTCCAGGTGCTTGTTCTTGAGCATGCTCGTCAGCTCGGGAGACATCTCTCCCCCCGCCAGATAACGGTCGATCAGCGGCTGAGCCAGCTCACTGCGCAGGTGTTCCAGAGCGATGACAGTCACCCCCTGGGTCTTGAGCGCATCCATCTGCTCGTTGACGAACCGCAGACCGTTGACGTCGCTACCGTGGGTTTCGCCGATCAGCAGACCGTTGCGGTTATCCAGCAGGCGCGACAGCTGTCCGGCCAGCGTGCTCTCCCCGTCCAGCTGGTTGTTCAGCGTCCGCAGGGCATCGCCACCATAGCGGGCATCCCAGGCCGCCACATCGGTCTGCTTGCTGCTGTGATAGATGTTCTCGATCTGCGCGATGCGGCGGGACTCCAGCTCGCCGAGGTAACGGCGGTCACCGAACTTGTCCAGCATGATCAGCTCGGCGGAGAGCTCAGATCCGGGGGCTGCCTGCTTGGCGGCCTCCTTGATGAAGTAGACCGCCATCTGGGCGGACTGCTCCCCCGTCATGTCCTGCAGCTCCTGGTAGGAGTAACCCAGATGCAGCACCTTGCGGGTGTCGTCCAGCACGGCCCGGTTTAGCAACCCTTTCCCCTGTGCCTCGGTCAGCCACTTCTTCAGATCATCATGCTGTTCGCCCAGCGCGATGTGGAAGCGGGCATCAAACGGCAGATCCGCCGGCACGACCCCCTGGTACCCAGCCTTGGCCGCCAGATAGGGGTCTTGCGCCGCCCAGCGCAGCACCATCTGGGTGAGACCCGGATGCTGGCCCTGCGCCTCTTCGGCGGCCTTGCCGATGACAATGGCAGCCAGGTCCGGGCGGGTCTTGGCCAGCGCCGTCACCTCGGCCTGCAACGAGGCCAGCTCGCCGCGATAGAGATTGCCGTGAAGCTGACTCTGCAGCTTGCTCAGCGCCGGGTTTCTGCCGGAACCTTCGTGCTTGACCAGGTAGTCGTCGATCAGATTGTTCAACCGCAATGCGGCTTCTACTTTGGCCTGTCCGCTGGCACCGTGCAGCGTGGCGAGCTGATCCAGGATCTGCTGATAAGACTCGCCAATGGGCTTGGCAAAGACCTGGGCAGCTTTTTTCAACTCATCCGGGCTGTAGACGTCGGCAAACAGCCTGGCTGTGCGCTCCGTCACCCCCGTTTTGCCCGACAGCTCCGCCATCGGACTCTCGTCAAATACCGGCAACTGCAGGATCTCCTGCAGGGTGACCTTGTTGGCCAGATCCTTGGATGGCTTGAAGCGGGCGAGCTCGGCGCCGTTCATCTCGCTGACCCTGAAGAACAGCGGCTTGCCATCCGGCCCCGGCTTGAGGTGGTAGCCATTGGCCATGTCCAGCCCCTCTTTGCCGAAGAAGCGGGTCATGTAACGACTGAACTTCTCGGCGGAGGAGAATTCGACGATGCCGGCATTGGGATCGTAGAAGCCGTAGATCCGGCCAGACTCTCCCTGCTTGGCCCAGGCCGCCATGGCGTGGCCCGGCGCATCCAGCTCCAGCAACACGGGGGCATCGCTGCCCTTGGCAGTCAGCTTGGTGAGCACGGTGTCGAGCGAGATGGCGTTCTTGCCCTCCCACTTCTCCTTGACGATGTCGTACTTGATGCTGCGCAGGCTGTCGTAGTTGTAGGCGGCCGGCGTGTTGGTGTGGATCTCCGCCAGGCTGCCCACCAGCTTGCGGGCGTTGTCCAGCTCGGTAGCCGAGTAGCGATCCGGGTTGTTGATGACCGCCGCTGCGGAGTAGAGCTTCTCCATCATGCGCCGCGCCAGATCGGGTTGCCCCTCGCTCTCCAGCTGCTTGGCGACCAGCACCAGCTTGGAGAGGGGATCGCAGCGCCCGCCGAAGCCGTCATCCGCCAGATTGAGCAGCAACAGCTGGGGAGCCAGATGCTCTCTGGCATATGGATCCGTGCCACCTTGCGAGGCCACGTCTCGGAACAGACGGTTGGACTGCTCAATCCTGGGTTTGATGGTGCTCTTGAGCGCCCGGTTTTCGATCTCCCAGGCCAGCGCGCCCTGTTGCTGTGGCGTCAGGGTCGGCTGGACGAACAGGTCCACCAGCTGAGTCATGCTCATGTCGGACTGGAAGCCCTCGATCACCTTGCCGGCCAGCCCTTGCTGATACCCGGTCAGGAAGGCCTTGGTGGTACGGATGTCTCTGGTCGCCCCGTTGCTGCCCACCTGCGGGGTGAGCGCCTCCTGGTAGCGCTTGAGATCGCGTCTGATGGCCTCGATGCCCTTGAGCGGCGCCTCAATGTCTGCAGCCGGCGGCGTGCGGTTGAACAAGTCACCCACGATCTGCTCGGCGTACTGGCCCATCAGGCGGTTGCTGGCCAGATGGCCATAGAAGGTCTGCTCACCGCTGACCTGATAACCGGCCACGGCCAGCTTGGCCCGCAGCTTTTCCCCTTCGCTGCCGAGCCCTTCGTTGTCGGTCAGCAGCATGATGGGCGTGCTCTTAGGCAGGCCGTCGAGGTTTTTCTCCACCGAGAAACGACCGTTGATCGCCTTGGCGATCGCCCCCACCAGACCGCCCGGGTTGGGCAGCTCGTGGGCCTTGATCGCCTTGCTCATGCTGGGCATGGGGCGATCGAGCAGCAGCCCGCCCACCGGCTTGCCCTGCTCGGCGGCATAACGGGCCAGATCGGCGGCGATGGGGCCGCCCATGGAGTAGCCATGGATCAGGATCTTGCCAGGGGCCACCCCACGATCTTCCACCAGATAGCGGAACATGGTGCGGGCATCCTGATAGACCCCCTGCTCGCTGGGTCCGCCATCGCTGGCCCCATAGCCGCGCAGGTTGACCGCCAGCATGTCGATGCCCTGCTTCTGGTAGTGGCTGCGAACCGCATCGGCCTGCTCCTCGGCGGAGGAGCCCGAACCGTGCAGGAACAGCACCACCTCGGGCTTGCCATCCTGCGGCGTCCCTGGCTGCTCGGCCCCCTTGTGCAGGTAACCGGATAGACGGCCGGCATCCCCTTGCAGGGTCACCTGCTCGGCCTCGCCCTGGCTCACCGCATGGTCGAGCAGTTGGCGGGTGATGTCGCCCACCTGGCGCCGCTCATCGCGGGTGCCGTAGAGGTTGTCATTGAGGAAGCGGGTCAGCGGGTTGAGCGGCTGCTTGTCCAGCGGCGCCGTATCGGCATCCGCCGCGCCCGGACTCTGGTCCCCCGGCTTGTGGCCACCCAGGGCCTGCAGTCCGTTTGCCTCCTCCGCTTGATGCTCGGCGGTGAGCTGGCTCCATGCCTCGGCATGGTTGGCCATCACCCACTCGGCCTTGTGGTTGGCAGAGGCCACCTTCTTGGCATTCTTGACCGGCGGCAGCCCCTGGCTCTCCCGATAGGCCTGATACCAGCTGTCGAAGTCCGCGCTCTGCTCGACCAGGTTGTTAACCGCCGCCACTATGGTGCGGCGACTGACCGGGTCGAACTGGTCGAGGGTCTTCACCTCTACCCTGGCGGTCGACTCCGACTTCGGCACAAACTGGCTCAGCTCGTTCGGCACCTGACGGAACTCGAACAGGATGGCCGGTTCCGGGTGCTTGCCATCCCCCGTGGTCGCATTGTTGATGCCATGCCCGGCCACTTCGCCACCAAACTTGAAGTAGTCATAGATGTTCTGTGCCAGCGCCGGTGAATAGGCCGACTTGAGGGTCGCCAGGATCTGCTCGGACACCAGCTTGCGGTCATGGGCACTGAGCAGCGCCAACATGGCCACCGGCTTGGTTCTCGGCAGAATTTCCCAGGCATTCTTCACCTTGGGATCGGTCAACCCCTGGGCGTTGGGCGTGATCCCCTCGGCCAGCGGATCCCAGTCATTGATGTGAATGCCGTATTCCCGGGCCAGATCGGCCGTCTTGCCGTAAATGGAGGTGAGGTAGGCAAACACATTCTGTGCGGTGGTCGCATCCTCCCACTGCACGTTGGCCGTGTTGGACAGCAACAGCTCCTTCAGCTCGGGGTGATACCAGGGGGCGGACTCCAGCAGCCGGATCTCCTGGGACGAGCCGGTACCAAACGCCTTGGCACTGACCGCCACGGTCGCCTGCTGGCCGCTCGGCGTCATGCCGATGGTCTGCCCCTGACCGTCACGGGCGGCGCCATTGCCGGCGGCGATCACGTGGTTGGCATTGGAGATGACCAGGGTGAAGCGGCCATCCTCGCTCACGAGATCGGACAGTCTGGTGTGATTGGTCTGGCTGATGTGCTGGGTGAACTCTCTGGCAAGCCAGAGCATGGCCTCCTTGCGCGCTTCCACCGCCTGCTGATCCTGCATCTCGCTTGGATAGGTCACCAGCTCGATGGTATGGGTCTGCCACTGGTTGATCCCTTTGACATCGCTTATTCCGGCGGGATTGGTGTACCCCCCCTGGTTCATGTCCTTGGTCAGCATGAACAGCGGATTGCCTGCAGCGTCGTGCACGTAGCCAAACTTCTGTGCCGAGTTCTTCGGCAACGCCACCACCAGCCCAGTCAGCTCGTTCTCGATGCCGATGGAGGAGCCGTTGAAGTGACTGCTGAACTCAGGCACGGCCTTGCTGCCCGTGCGGGGGCCATGCAGGCCGGTGAGATCCACGGCCGCCGTGGCCAGTACCTCATGCTGCTGCACCGGCTTGCTCGCCGTGGCTGTCGCGTGCGCCTCCTCCTGCACCAGGCTCGGTGTTGGGGTCGGCGTTGGAGTCGGGGCCACCGGCGGTGTCGCCGGTTGACGGATCCCGGCATTGATCTGCAGGCGGTTGACCGCCGCCAGCGCCCCGTCGAGGGCGGACTGCTCCTGCTCGCTCAGCCCGGTGGCAGTGTCGATGGCCGAGGGTTGGACCTCATCAGGAGCCGATACGGTGCCGATCGCGGGCACATCCAGCTCGCCGGCCTGCGGCAGGGGCTGTGCGGTGACCGAGGGCTGGCCGGGCTGGGCACCCTGGCGGTTCGGCTTGTCGCCGCTCTGCTTGAGGCTCGCCGCATTCTGTTTGGCCTGGTTGGCCTGCAAACCGGCCTGGCTGGCCGCCTGCTCGCCGGCGAGCTGCGCCTGGCTGGCACTCGCTTCGCCCTGCTGCTGCCGCGATGCGGCCTCCCCCTGGCGAGCCAGCGCGTCGAGACGGCGCTGTTCGGCCTGGGCGGCCCGCTGCTGGCCAGCCGCCTCGGCGTCACCTTGCAGCTGTTCGCTGCGCTGCTGACCCGTCTTGGACTTGGCCAGCGCGCTATCGACCTGCTGATGCTGCGCCTCATGGCGGAGCCTGGCATCTTCGATCGCCGTGCCGGCCGTGCTGCCGGCATCGTCCAGATCTTCCTGAACCGTGCTCAGCAGGTGGTCGGCAAAGCCGGTGCGCCAGTGCTGGCCGGACGGCTCGCTCGCCGCGTCAGGGGTTCTGACCTGGTCAAACTGGCGGGCCAGCGTATCGAGCTGCGCCGTCATGTCGCGGGCTTCCGCCTCGATGGCGGCACGCTGCTGCTGGCCATTCTCCGCCAGCTTCTGCTGGTCGGTAGCCTCCAGCTGGGACTGGCTCCCGGCGATGGCGGCCAGCTGCTGCGCCTTCTCCTGCTCGAGCCGCTGTTTGTCGGCATCGGCACTCGCCTGATCGCCTCTCGCCCGGGCGGCGTTGTCATCTTGCGCCAGCTGGGCGCTGACCTGGCCTATCTCGGCCTTGCCGGCGGCGGTGGCCACCACGTTGTCGAGCAGGTAGCCAAGGCCGTTGTTCTCACCGGTGCCGCGGAACGCCAAGGTATTGGCTCCCTCTCTGGCCGTCAGCGTCAGCGCCTTGCTCTGCCAGCTGCTGGCGTCCCCTTCGCTGGCAAACACCCGCTCGCCATTCCACAGCACCTCGATGCCGTGTTGCAGGGAAATATTGGCCCGACGGGCAAAATCAAATGTCAGGTTGACGGTCTCGCCCGCCTTGAGGCCGGCAAGATCCTGGGAAATCTGGGTATTGCGGCCAGTCGACAGTTCGCTGACCCGGGCACCGTGCCCGTCGGTCGCCAGCCCGTAAGTGGCGGCGGAAAAATCGGCCTCGATGCCGGCGCCGGCATGTTGCCAGCCGTGCGCACCCTGTTCGAAATCGCCGTTGACGATGAGGTTCTCGCCCCCTCTGGCCAGCCCCTGCTCATCGAGCTGCAGCGCCTTGTCCATGGCCTGCTCGTCGCGCTCGCCGGCCTGGCTCACCTTGCCGGTCAGACTGCCGGCCAGGGCGGATTTCACCTCGCCAATCTCGTCCAGACCAAAGCCGCTCAGTCCCTGTACCTCGCCCAGGCTGGCCGCTTGCGGGGTCTTGATCGGGCCATGTTCATCGCCCTGCACCAGATAGTTGATGGCCTGGTTGCCCGCGCTGCCGAGCAGGGTCTGCTTGATGTTGTCAAACAGGGTGCCGAGCTTGTTGCTGCTGGTATTGCTGCTGGCGATGGCCAGGCTGTAGAAGTCGCCGTTGCCGATCTTGATGGCCACGTTGTGGCGGGCATAGGCGGCCGTGATGTCCAGCCCGTCGCCGATCTGGACATTGGCATTGCCCTTGCCTTTCATGACAGCAACGTTGAGGCCGTTCCCCACCTTGGTGTTGAGGTTGTAGTCACCCCAGGCCAGGTTGACGGTGGTGCCGTCACCCACCTTGACGTTGTTGTTGAACTTGCCGTAGGCGGCCGTCACGCTCAGACCGTCCCCGACCGTGGTGGTCTGGTTGACCTCCCCCTTGGCGAGGGTGACCTGGATGCCGTCCCCCACCCGGGTGACGATGTTGGCCTTGCCAAGCAGCGCCTGATAGCCTTCGCCATCCCCGACCTGGGTCACTATGTTCGCATCGCCCTTGGCCAGCACGACCTGACGACCATCCCCCACCTTGGTGATAACGTTGGCCTTGCCCCAGGCGCCGGTGTAGCCATCGCCGTTGCCGACCTGGGTGACCAGGTTGGCCTCCCCTTGCAGCACGGCCACTTCACGGCCATCCCCCACCTTGGTCAGCACGTTGGCGCGGCCCTTGGCGAAGCTGTAGCGATCGCCGTTGCCGACCTGGGTCAGCAGGTTGACGTCGCCCCAGGCGCCCTGCACCACCAGCCCGTCACCCACCTTGGTGATGAGGTTGGCGCGCCCCTTGGCCAGGCCTATGGTGCTGCCGGCCCCGACGTGGGTCATCACGTTGCCCACTTCGGAGATGAGCAGGCCCACCGTGGTGCCGTCACCTATCTTGGTCAGCAGGTTGCCCTTGCCCCACAGCACGCCGGCGGTGGTGCCATTGCCCACATGGGTCAGCACGTTGGCATCGGCCTTGGCGATGGCGCCGAGGAAGTCATCCCCCACCTTGGTGATGATGTTGGCCTTGCCCAGCGCCAGCACGCCGGTCAGACCGCTGCCGACATGGGTCACTATGTTGGCCTTGCCGAACAGGGCTGCCAGCGTGGTGCCGTTGCCCACCTTGGTCATCACGTTCAGCTCGCCGGCAAACAGCCCCAGGCTGGTGCCGTTGCCAATGTGGCTGTAGACGTTGGCCTTGCCGATCATCAGCGCGGCCGTCAGGCCATCCCCCACCTTGGTGAACAGGTTGGCCTGCCCCAGCATGGCGGCGAAGGTCTCGCCAGCACCGACGTGGGTGAAGACGTTGGCATTGCCCACCATGGCGGCCAGCGTCATGCCGTTGCCCACCTTGGTCGCCAGGTTGCCCTGGGCCAGCATCAGCGCTACGGTCAGGCCGTCACCGATATGGGTGAAGACGTTGGCCTTTGCCACCATCAACGCCAGTGCATTGCCATCGCCCACCTTGGTGAAGACGTTGGCCACCCCGCCCATCAGGGCCCAGGCATCGCCTTGGCCTATTTGGGTAAACAGGTTGCCGGCGCCGATCATGGCGGCAATGGCCGTGCCGTCGCCCACCTTGGTAAACAGGTTGCCGGCGGCCCCCATCACACCCAGAGTGTCGCCGTTGCCGACATGGGTCAGCACGTTGGCGCCCCCCAGCATCACGGTGGAGAGATCGCCATCGCCGACCCGGGTC
This sequence comes from Aeromonas sp. s2, assembly GCF_040907935.1. Taxonomy (NCBI): domain Bacteria; kingdom Pseudomonadati; phylum Pseudomonadota; class Gammaproteobacteria; order Aeromonadales; family Aeromonadaceae; genus Aeromonas; species Aeromonas sp. s2. The sequence continues at coordinate 505,238 of NZ_JBFOCR010000009.1, forward strand.
AGCACGTTGGCAGCCCCCAGCAGCAGCGCCTGGGTATCCCCCTGACCAATCTGGGTCAGCACGTTGGCGCCGCCCCCCAGAATGGCCTGTACCTTGCCGTTGCCCTTCTTGGTCAGCACGTTGGCGCCCCCCAGCAGCACGGCGCGGGTATCGGCAGCCTCGTCCCCCTGGGTGACGTGAGTCAACACGTTGGCCCCGCCCAGCAGTCCGGCCGTCAGCTGACCCGCGCCGAACTTGGTCAGCACGTTGGCACCGCCCACAGACAGGGCATCGAGCCGGCCGTTGCCGACCTGGGTCAGCAGGTTGAAACCGCCCCCCGCCAGCCACAGCCCCTGGCCATCGCCCAGCTGGGTATGGGTGTTGTAACCGCCCAGCATGACCACCTGGCTGTCGCCACGGCCCTGCTGCACCGAGATGTTGCCATAGGCCAGCAGACGGGCCAGGTACTCGCCATCCCCGCTGCGCACCAGCACGTTGGCCGCACCGGCGGCATAGACATCCATCCGGCCCTGGGCCCCCTGGTGGACCAGCACGTTGGCAAGGCCCGCCCCACGGAACACCAGGTCGCCACGCTGACCGCGCTTGATCAGCACGTTGGCCGCACCGGCACCGTTGAAGTGGATGTTGCCCTCGGTCACGTCGGATTCGATGACGTTGCCGCCACCGGCGCCGTCAAAGAAGATGTCACCCTTGCTCTTGCCGCCACTTTGCTGACGGGGCAGCAGCAGCTGGCTGGAGAACTCGCGGGTGGCCGGCAGTCGATCCGACACGGCCGTGACGGTGTCGAGCTGGTAGTGTACCTCGCTCAGGGAGTAGCCCCCCGTCCCCATGGCGGTGAAGCCGGTACGCTCCGATATGACCTGATCGGCCAATCCCGCCAGGTGGTTGCCCTCCTTGTACCAGGCCTTGGCGAGGTACTTGAGCGCCCCGGTCTCCCGGTCGTTGGCCAGCTCCACCACCACTATCTTGGTGTAGGGGCCAAGCTGCTTGGCAAACACATAGGTGTTGGCCTGCACCCGGGATTTCAGTGCGCTCACGTCGACCTTGGTGCCATCCTCAAAAATGGCGTAACCGCTCATCTTGGCGCTGGAGAGCGTCACGTCGGCCGCCGCCACGTTCACCCCGCCACCGTAGTTGATCCAGCTGTTTTCGGTCAGATCCGCTTCCACCGCCTCCAGCTTGATGCGCTGGCGCCGCTCGAACACCAGATCGCTCAGCCGATAGGCGCCGTCGGTTTGCGTCGAGATGAAGCCGTTGTGCTCGTCGATCTGACGACCGGCCAGCCCGTCGAGCTGGTTCCCCTCCTTGTACCAGGAGGTGGCGTGATAGCGCAGGGCTCCACTCGCGCCATCGTTGGAGAGCTCTACCCGGTTGATCTTGGTGTACATGCCATCGAAGAAGGCAAACAGGTAGGTATTGGGCTGCAGGCTGGACTTGATGGCCGTGACGGCCTGGGACTGGTTGATCCAGCTGCCGCCCATGGTGGCGGTAGTCAGCGCGATCTCGTCGGCACGGGCGCCGGCGAAGGGGGAGCTGTCACTGTCCGAGCCCTTGCGGGAGAGATGGTTGTAACCCCCCGCCCCCTTGAAGTGGATGTTGCCCTCGGCCACGTCCGACAGCAGCCGGTTGTAACCACCGGCCCCGTTGAAGTGGATGTCGCCACGGGTCTGCAGGTACTCGTCCTGCTCGTTGCGCAGCCGGGAGAGCTCGTTCCAGCCGCCGGCCCCGTTGAAGCTGATATCCCCCTCGCGCCCCTTGCGGAACACCTTGTTGTAGGCACCGGCCCCGTTCAGGGTGATGTTGCCGGATTCCACCAGGGAGCTGATGATGTTGGCCGCACCGGCCCCCGAGAAGTGGATGTTGCCCTGCGAGCCCTGATACTGGCTGTGCCAGGTGCGGTCCAGCTTGTTGGCCGCCCCGGCGCCGCTGTAGCTCAGATCGCCGCGGTCGGTCTGGTGCCAGAGCTTGTTGTAGCCGCCGGCCCCCTCGAAGCTGACGTTGCCGCTGATCCCCTTGCGGGTCAGGAAGTTGGCCAGCGCCGCCCCCTGATAGCGGATGTCGCCGTCGCGCCCCTGGTGATCGATGTTGGTCGCCCCGCTGGCACCGGCAAAGTGAACGTTGCCGGACTGGGACTTGCTGATGTCGGCGTAACCCGCCGCCCCCTTGACGGTCAGGTTGCCGGAGTCGTCAACCACCTTGAGATAGGCGGCACCGCCATAGACGCTGTCGTTGCCCGTACCGGTATAGACGGTCGCACCGATGGATCCGACCCGGATGGTGTCGTCACCACCATAGGCACGGATGACGCCACCGAAGCCATAGGCATCGATATCATTGTTTCCGTCATCTGCCGTGTAATTACCGGTAAAGAAGTACTCAATACTTCTCCATACACTCTTTCCCATGTATTAACTCATTATGATTAAATGGAAAACCACTGCACCCTGCGAACACATTGGCCATGCTCGGCATGAACATGACCACGCACGGTGCAGACCCGCTGCCCTTTCCATGGCAAGAATATCCGGCGACGCAGATCGCTCACCACGGCGCGGGCATGTCCGTATGGCGCTATCATCTCCGGAATAAAAATATGGTCGCCGGATTGCCAATCCTCACGGATCAGCTCGCGCTCGGCGGCCAGCAAGGTGTTACGAATGGATAAAGAGACAAACGCCCAGTTACAAAATGCAACCGGGCGTCCGTGTGAGTCTTCATAATAGCAGAACTGGTTCAACTCAAATGCTGGCAATATACGTTGCTGCCACTCGGCGACGGAATAACGCCGGTGCAGGGAGGAGTGCTGACTGAGCAGCATGACTCCTCCCAACATATGTTGTTTTTGTTGCCAGTTCGGTTCCGTTGGTTGCAATACCAAGTGCATTGACTCCCCAAACCGGAAATTTATTTCTTCTTGCGCGGTGCAGCCTGTGCAGTGGCGGCAGGAGCGCTTTCCTGCACGTCGGCAGGGGCGGCCGGGATCAGGCCTGCGGCAATCAGCTTGTCGAACTCGGCGGCCATGCGCGGATCTTCAAGCATGTTTTTTATCATTGAAACCATATACATAAAGCCAGCAGCCGGCATGTGGACCGTCTGTTTCAGCGCCAGCTCATTGTCACTTTCCGCCATGACGCCCTGCGCCATCTTGAGCGGATCCTGACCGACGAAATAGAGGGAAAAAATACCCTTGTTGTAGTTGACGCTGGATACTGTCTGTACAAACTGCTCTGTCATATAAATTCCATTATCAATAAATATAAGGTAAAACAAAAAACAAAAATTCCGCCAAAGATAAATCAACATGGCGCTAACATCTCATTTTTCGCTATATTTACCATATTTGAAAATATTAGCCGGTTCAATTAAACAATGATTCAAAAATAGAGTAATTACGTCAAAATAAATATCAATGAACTCATTAAGGTTAATTGAGGCACACCTCTTGGGAACACGTCAGGATATATGAACTCAATAATTTATTATGGAGTTTGTCAGTGTATATAAAATTTGACAGGGAATTATCGGCTCGTTAGTATGCGCGCCCTGCCTGCAACAGGTCACCTTGCCCCATATAAACAGGAGGGGTTTAAACGCGGCAACGGGGTATATTATGACTGCGCATGACGAGTCTGTTTTGGCATGCTTGAAGATTATTACCGGATTATTGGGCTGTCCCCCTGAAGATATAGATATCACGCCAGACGAACCCTTTGATATTATTATCGATAGGCTGCAGCAGCAGACCGACAGCCGGATCCGCCAACGTCACATTGCTCCCCGCAAACTCGCCAAACAGACGCTCCCCTTGGTGCTGCTCAGTGACAGCGGCGCCCCCTTCGTGCTGGCCCAGCGCCAGGGGGAGCAGGCCCTGATCCTGGATCCCGCCGTCGGCAACCCGCAGGTCATCGGCCAGCAGGCACTGCTGGCTCGCTGGAACGGACGAGTCTATCAAGTACGCAGGCAACAGAGCCGCTTTGACATCCGCTGGTTCATTCCCGCCTTCCTGCAGCAGAAGCGGCTGCTGGGGGAGATACTGCTCTTTTCACTGGTCTTGCAGCTCCTGGCGCTGATCTCCCCGCTCTTTTTTCAGGTCGTCATGGACAAGGTGCTGGTGCATCAGGCCTGGTCGACGTTGGACGTGCTGGTGTTCGGGCTGCTGATCACCGCCCTGGTGGAGGTCTGCCTGCGCGGATTGCGGGAGTATCAGTACGCCCACACCGCCAACCGGATCGACATTCAGCTCGGCCTGCGCATGGTGCAGCACCTGTTTGCCCTGCCTCTGCTCTATTTCAAGAGCCGCCAGGTAGGGGCCATCGTGACCCGGGTGCAGGAGCTCAACACCATCCGCGAGTTCCTGACCGGCACCATGTTCACCCTGACGGTGGACGTGCTGTTCATGTTTGTCTTCCTGGCGGTCATGGCCAGCCTCTCCGGCATGCTGACTCTGGTGATCCTGCTCTCCATCCCCGCCTATGTGCTGATTGCCTGGTGGATCACGCCGCGCATGCAGCATGCGGTCGAACTGCAGTTCGGCCACGCCGCCGCCAACACCGCCTTCTTGAACGAGACGGTCGCTGGCGCCGAGACCCTCAAGAGCCTGGCGCTGGAGCCGCGCTTCGTGCGGCGCTGGGATGAGCAGACCAGCCAGATGGTGACCGCCGGTTACCGGGTGCAGCAGCTCAACAACGCCTCCCAGCACGGCGTCATGTGGCTGCAAAAACTGGTGAGCGCCGGCGTGCTCTGGCTCGGCGCGAGCGAGGTGATCAGCCTGCAGCTCACCATAGGCCAACTCATCGCCTTCAACATGATGGCCGGCCACGTGGCCCAGCCCCTGTCACGGCTGGTGGAGCTGTGGGGCCAGTTCATCCAGACCCGGATCGCGGTAGACAAATTGGGTGACATGCTCAACCTGCCCCCCGAGCATCAGCGTGACGGCGCGGGTCAGGTCAGTGCCGGCGCCATTCAACTGGAGCGGGTGCGCTTTCGCTATCAGCCGGACGCCCCCCTCATCATCGATGATCTCTCCCTGACCATAGCGCCCGGTGAAACGCTGGGGGTGGTCGGCGGCTCAGGCTCGGGCAAGAGCACCCTGGCCAGGTTGCTGCTGCGCCTCTATCAACCCGAGCAGGGCGAGATCTTCATCGACGGCCAGCCCATCCGCCAGCTCCCCCTCCACCACCTGCGCCAGCAGATGGGGGTGGTGCTGCAGGAGAACCACCTGTTCAACAAGTCGGTACGGGACAACATCGCCCAGTCGGTTCCCCATGCCAGCCTGGACCAGATCATCCGGGCCGCCACCCTGGCCGGCGCCCACGACTTCATTCTGCGGCTGCCCCTTGGCTATGACACAGTGCTGGCGGAGGGGGGCAGCTCGCTCTCCGGCGGCCAGCGCCAGCGCCTCGCCATCGCCCGCACCCTGCTGGCCGACCCCAGGATCCTCATCTTCGACGAGGCCACCAGCGCCCTCGACGATGAGTCGCAGGCCCTGATCCAGCGCAACATGCGCCAGATCGCCTGCGGCCGCACCGTCATCACCATTGCCCACCGTCTCTCCACCGTGCGCCAGTGCGACCGCATCATAGTCCTGCAACGCGGCAAGATAGTGGAGCAGGGCGACCACGCCAGCCTGCTGGCGCGAGGAGAGCACTACGCCCGGCTGTGGCGGCTGCAGCAGGACTTGCACGAGGAGACCCCATGAATCTGCGTACCTGGCTGGCCCGCTGGCGCCAACCCCGTCCACCCCGGCAGGCGGATACCCACTACGGCTTTCTGCCGGCCCACCTGGCGCTGGCCGAGACGCCCCCCTCCCCCTTTGCCCGCATCACGGCGCTGACCCTCAGCGCCGGCGTGCTGCTGACCCTGCTGTGGGCCAGCTGGGGCGAGCTCGACATCCAGGCCACCGCCAGTGGCCGCCTGCTGGTGCTTGGCCGCAGCCAGATGATCCAGTCCTACGAGCAGGCCAGGGTGGTGACCATCCACGTGGAAGACGGTCAGGCGGTTGCCGCCGATGCGCCGCTGCTGACCCTCAATACCCTGGGGGTCAGCCAGGATCTGAGCCGCTTGCGCCAGCAGCAGGCGTTCCAGTACCAGACGTTGATCCGCTACCAGGCGCTTTACCGGGAGCAGACACCCGACCAGCATCCGGACTATGCCAGGCTCACCCCGGAGCAGCAGCAGGCACTGGTAGAGAACTACCAGAGCGAACTGCACGAATTTCACAGCACCCTCAGCAATCTGCAGGCCGAGCTCGGGGTCAACCAGGCCAACCAGGCCGCCAGGCGAGGCGACATGGCCTCCCTCACTACCCTGCTGGCCAACATCCGGCCCCGCCTGCAGGCTCGTCAGACCCTGAGCCAGTCCCAGGCAATCTCCCGGGTGGAGTATCTGGAGCAGGAAAAAGAGCTGCTGGAGACCCAGCGCCAGCTCGCCCAGCAGCGGGCGGAGCTGGAGGTGCTGCAATCCCAGCAGCAGAGCCTGCAGGAGCGGCTGGCCGGCTTCAAGGCACAGAAGCAGCGGGAGTGGATCGAGAAGCGCCAGCAGGCCAGGCTGCAGCTCACCGCCATCGAGCAGGAGCTCGCCAAGTTGCGCGAGCGGGAGCACCTGGAGGTGATCCGTGCCCCCGTGGCCGGCACGGTACAGCAGTTGGCCATTCACACCCAGGGCGCCGTGGTGCAGCCGGCCCAGCAGTTGCTGGTGATCGTGCCCAACGAAGGGGTGCAGCTCGCCGAGGTGAAGATCCTCAACAAGGACATCGGCTTCGTGCACGAGGGGCAGGCGGTGAGCATCAAGGTGGACGCCTTCCCCTACACCCGCTACGGCACCATAGATGGCGAGCTGGTGAGCGTGTCGCGCGACGCCACCGCCGATGAGCAGCTGGGGCTGGTCTTTGCCGCCAGGGTCAAGCTGAGCCAGGGCGAGATGCTGATCGACAACCAGCCCGTCAGGCTCACTCCGGGCATGTCGGTGGTGGCGGAGATCAAGACCGACCGGCGCCGGGTCATCGACTACCTGCTGAGCCCCATTCGCGAGTATCAGGCCGAGGCGCTGCGGGAGCGATGAAAATGGACCAGACCCACGCCGCCGACCGCGCTCCCGTCGCCAATGGCGCCCTCGCCGCCCTCACCCACGCTGCCCATCAACTGATGCTGACCGCCGATGCCGATCAGCTGGCCCACGCCCTGGGTTGCGATCTGGCACCGCCCGACCTGACGGTGCGGGAAGCCGCCGCCCACCTTGGCCTGCGCAGCGCCTTGTCACAGGGGCCTGGCTGCCCGCTCGCGGCGCTGCCGCTGCCGGCCTTGCTCAAGCGGGATGGCCGCTGGTACACCATCACTGCCATCACGCCAGCGGGCTGGCAGCTGTTTGATCCCGCCAGCGGCACCAGCAGCCTGCAGCCGCTGCCGAGCCAAGCCGAGGCGGCGCAGTGGCACTTTCTGTTGCTGGCCCAGCAGGATCTCACCCCGGCCGAGGTCAAGTTCGGGCTTGGCTGGTTTAGCCCGGCGGTGCTGCGCCAGCAGAAACAGCTGCGGGACGTCTTCTGCTTCGCCATTCTGCTGCAGCTCATCGCCCTCGCCAGCCCGCTGCTGTTCGAGAACATCATCGACAAGGTGCTGGTGGGACGCAGCCTCGGCAGCCTGCATGTGCTGGCTCTGGCCATGGTGGCGCTGGCCTGCGCCGAGCCGCTCTACGGCTTTCTGCGCGGCCAGGTGTTCGGCCACCTGGCCAACCAGGTCAATGCCGAGCTCTCCGGCAAGCTCTATCGCCATCTGGTCGGCCTGCCCATCGGCTACTTCAAGACCCGCCAGACCGGCCAGATCATCGCCCGGGTCAAGGAGATGGCCCAGATCCGCCAGTTCCTCACCGGCTCGACCCTGATGCTGGTGCTGGATCTGCTGTTCATCCTGCTGTTCGTCGGGGTCATGTTTCACTATGCCCCGCGCCTGACCGCCTGCGTGCTGGGCTCGCTGCTGATCTACTTCCTGCTCTGGTTGCTGATAGGCCCCCTGGTGCGCAAGAAGGTCGAGGCGGAGTATCAGGCAGATGCCGATGCCACCAGCTTCCTGACCGAGGCGGTCACCGGCATCGAAACCATCAAGACCACGGCCACCGAACGCCGCTTCTACCAGGAGTGGCAACGCCTGCTGGCGCGTCAGCTCAGGCGCGGCTTTCAGGCTAGGAAGGTGGGGCTGGCGGCCGGCCAGGGCATCGACCTGGTGCAAAAGCTCACCGCCGCCCTGCTGCTCTGGCTTGGGGTCGGCGAGGTACTGAACGGCCGCATGAGCCCGGGAGAACTGGTCGCCTTCAACATGCTGGCTGGTCACGTCACCCAGCCTGTGCTGCGGCTGGCCCAGGTGTGGCAGGATTTTCAGCACACCCTGATCGCCCTGCGCCGGGTCGGCGACATCCTCGACGAGGCACCGGAGCATGGCAACCACGGGCTCGCCTCCGTGCCTGCCCTTCAAGGCGCCATCGAGTTTCGCCACATCCGCTTTCGTTACCAGCCGGATGCCCCCGAGGTGCTGGCCAACCTCTCCTTCGCCATCGAGCCGGGGCAGTTTATCGGCATCACGGGTCCGTCCGGCTGTGGCAAGAGCACCCTCACCCGCTTGCTGCAACGGCTCTATGTGCCCCAGCATGGTCAGGTGCTGGTGGACAACATGGATCTCGCCATCGCCGATCCCGTCTCCCTGCGCCGCAACATGAGCGTGGTGCTGCAGGAGAGCGTGCTCTTCTCCGGCACCATCGCCGACAACATCCGCATCTGCCGCCCCGATGCCACTCAGGCCGAGCTGGAGCAGGCGGCGCAGCTGGCCGGCGCCCTCACCTTCATTCGCGAACTGCCCCAGGGCTTCGAGCAACAGGTGGGAGAGAAGGGGGCCCGCCTGTCGGGCGGGCAGCGCCAGCGCATCGCCCTGGCCCGTGCCCTGCTGGTCAACCCCAGGATCCTGCTGCTCGACGAGGCCACCTCGGCCCTCGACTATGAGTCGGAAGCGGCCATCATGGCCAACATGGCGGCGATCCGCCACGGCCGCACCCTCATCAGCATCGCCCATCGCCTCAATACCCTGCGCGAGGCGGACCGCATCCTGGTGATGGAGGCGGGGCAGATAGTGGAGTCGGGCAGCCACCATGAACTGCTGGCTCGCGAGGGGCTCTATGCCAGGCTGTGGCGCCAGCAGACCTCTGATGACGAACTCCCGGCCATGGCCCGCACCGGCTAATGACTGGGTTGTGAATAATGGCGGGCTGATTCAGTCCCGATACAGGCGGGGCTGTTAGGATCCGGATTGACTCTCCCCGTCATAAGCCCTCTAATTGACAGCCTGGATCCCCATGATCGCGCACCTTATGAAAATTTTGTTGGTCGAAGACGACAAGCTGCTCAATCACCACCTCACCACCCTGCTGACCGAAGCCCAGAATCAGGTCCACAGCACCGAGAGCGCCCAGGTGGCGCTCCATTACGCCGCTGACTACCCCATCGACGTGGCCATCATCGATCTGGGCCTGCCGGACATGGACGGTCTGCAGCTCATCCGCCAGTTGCGCGAGCAGCAGATCCCCTTCCCCATCATCGTATTGACCGCCCGTGGCAACTGGCAGGACAAAGTAGAGGGGCTGGAAGCGGGGGCGGATGACTACCTGGTCAAGCCGTTCCAGAAGGACGAGCTGCTGGCCCGCCTCAACGCCCTGGTGCGCCGCAGCGCCGGTTTCATCTCTCCCAGGGTCAAGGCTGGCGACTACGAGCTGGATCTCTCCCGCAAGGAGCTGACCATCGCCGGAACACCGGTGGTGCTCACCAGCTTTGAGTACCTGATCCTCGAATACCTGATGCGCAACGCCCGCCAGGTGGTCTCCAAGCAGCAGCTGCTGGATCAGCTCTACGGCGACGGCGAGGGGGACCCCAACACCATAGAGGTGATGGTGAGCCGGCTGCGCAAGAAGCTGGATCCGGAGGGGCTCATCCAGCCCATCTCCACCATCCGCCGCCAGGGCTACATCTTCAATCTGTCGTGCAGCTGATGGGTTTTCGTCTGCCGCGCCCCATGCGCTTCATCCGCCGCTCGCTGCACATCAAGCTGATGCTGAGCGCCATGCTGGTCATCGCGCTCATCATGTCCTTCTCGGTCTACATCCTCTATCTGGGCCACACCGATGAGCAGGCCCAGAAGGCCAGCACCCGCATGCAGGAGAACCTCTCCAAGCTGTTCTCCTCCAAGATGCCGGACGCCCAGGCCAGCACGGATCTGGGCCGGCTCACTCCGGATGCCATCGACCCCAACCTGGACACCCTGATCTGCCGGGCCGATGGCCAGCTGAGCTGGTCCAGCCTGCACATGCCGGAGGTGATCCAGGTCAAGGACTCCATCTGCGACGATCTGATGAAGTACCTGGGCGGGCTGGATCAGGACTACTTCTTCAAGCGCCTCACCATCAAGAATGGCGAGAGCTACTTCATCTACAGCCTGCGCTTCTTGCGCAACCACGGTGACGGCCCCACCACCTATTACGTGGTGATGGTCGATTCCGCCAAGCGCTACCTGCTGCAGACCCGCGACTACCTCTACCAGTGCATCCGCCAGGCCCTGCTCGCCTACGCCCTGCTCGGCGCTCTGCTGCTGCTCACCAGCTTCTGGAGCCTGGGCTCCCTGCGCACCATGGCGCGCCAGATCGACGAGATCCGGGCCGGCAAGCGGGAGGCGCTCTCCAACGACTATGAGCGGGAGCTGACGCCGCTGACCGAGTCGGTCAACCAGCTGCTGGAGAACGAGCGCCAGCAGACCCAGCGCTACCAGCATGCCCTCAACGACCTGGCCCACAGTCTGAAAACCCGGCTGGCGCTGATCCAGATGACGGCGCAGGAGGTCAAGCTGGGGCGCGACATTCACGACAACATCAATGAGCAGATCCTGACCATGGATCAGATCATCCAGTACCAGCTGCGCCGCGCCGTCACCGGCCGCAAGCGGCTCGCCAGCAAGGGGACCGAGCCGGTGCCCCTTATCGAGAAGCTGCTGGCCAGCCTCGCCAAGGTCTATCGCCACAAGAAGCTGCAGACCCGCTTCAAGTTCGACGACGACGTCTTCTTCGCCGGCGAACAGGGGGACCTGATGGAGCTGATGGGCAACCTGCTCGACAACGCCTTCAAGTTCGCCATCAGCGAGATCAAGGTGACGGTGAGCCGCCGGCTCGACCGGCTGCGGATCGAGATCGAGGACGACGGCCCTGGCATCGACCCGGGCAAGTCGCAGCAGATCTTCCAGCGCGGGGTGCGCGCCGACAGCTCCCCCGGTCAGGGGATCGGGCTGGCGGTGGTCACCGAAATCGTGCACAGCTACGGCGGCCAGATCATGGTGGACGAGTCCCCGCTCGGCGGCGCTCGCTTCACCCTCGACCTGCCCTGAAGCCATCTCTGCCCACCCAGTGCGCCTGCCAACCGGCAGGCGCACTGCATTGTGGCCCCGCCACCTCACACAGACCCGGCTGCCGCCATCGCCAGCAACACAGGCCGGCTGTAAATGGCGGGCATAAAAAAACCGGCCGCAAGGGCCGGTGAAACAGTTCAGGCTTGTCAGGTGACAAACGCACCCAGCGGATGAAGAGAAGTCCCAATTCCTTATGGCGCCCTCTCTTCTTGAGTACGTAGGGACACTCTACGCCATGGTCACTGAATCAAGGCTGAACCATGGCCATTGCGTCACCCGCCCTGTCGTTGCTTACAACTTGATGCCCAGCGACTGGCGCAGATAGGCGCCGGCGCCGAGCAAACCCGGCCCTTCATGGGTGATGAGGAAGACCGGGATATCCTTGAGGTAGGATTTGAAACGTCCCTTGTCTTCGAAGGCCACCCGAAAACCCGAGCCTATGAAAAACTCCTGGAAGCGCGGCACTATGCCACCGGCGATGTAGACGCCGCCGAAGGTGCCCATGTTGAGCGCCAGGTTGCCGGCAAAACGGCCCATCAGCACGCAGAACAGGCTCAAGGTGCGACGGCAGTCCAGGCACTCGCCCGCCAGCGCGCGCTCGGTGATGTCCTTGGGTTCGAACGCCTGCGGCTCGCGGCCATCGGACTTCACCAGACCGCGGTAGATGTTGACGAGGCCAGGGCCGGAGAGCAGCCGCTCGGCCGAGACGTGACCCAGCTCGGCGCGCATCACCTGCAGCACCGCATCCTCCTCTTCGCTGTTGGCGGCAAAGTCCACGTGACCGCCCTCTCCCGGCAGGCTCAGCCACTGCTCTCCCGCCTGCACCAGGTGGGCGACGCCAAGGCCGGTGCCGGCCCCGTAGATGGCGATGGGCTTGCCGGCCATGGGGGCCGCGCCACCCAGCTGGATGCGATCGCTTTCCCCCAACACGGGCACCGCCATGGAGACGGCGGTAAAATCGTTGATCACCTGCAGCCGGGTCAGCCCCAGATTGGCCTGCATCTCGCTGATGGAGAACTCCCAACTGTGATTGGTCATGGCGACCCAGTCGCCGTTGATGGGGCAGGCGATGGCGATGCAGGCTTCGCCCACCTGCACCTTGTGCTCATCCAGATAGAGGCGAACCACGGCTTCGAGAGTGGGATGGGCCAGCCCGGAATAGGTCTTGGCCTGGGAAATGGTGCCGGTTGCCAGCTCGCACAGGGCCAACCGGGCATTGGTGCCGCCTACGTCGCCGACCAGCGCATGGGTATGCTGCATAAAACAACTCCTTCGTTACTGGGGTCGGGGCGGCCATTACCGTCCCGCACTTATTATTTGGTGCCAATTCTACCCGAGCCCCTCCCCTTGCGGCGCGTTTGATGGGTGCAACTGTGCGCCCGCTCACAGTGTTGTTGCTTTGCAACATTTGTAAGCGCTTTCACGGAATGACTGGAAGTTTGTAACCAAAACAACGAAATAATTAGACATGAGTCATACTTTGCAGGGCCGAGATTAGTTTCGATAAGAGCTTGTCTTGTATAGTCATCAAGTTGATTGGAAACCTGCTTAGCCATGAATTTAGTGCAAAGACACTGAAGCTAAATTACAAAAACGCCTGGTGGTGATGATGAATACCCTTGATAAAATTACTAATAATTTGGAAAGTTTCAGTAAATCAGAGCGTAAAGTCGCCGAGGTCATCCTGGCCTCCCCACAGACGGCCATCCACTCCAGTATCGCCACCCTCGCCAAGATGGCTGACGTCAGTGAACCGACCGTCAACCGTTTCTGTCGCCGGCTCGATACCAAGGGCTTTCCCGATTTCAAACTGCATCTGGCCCAGAGCCTGGCCAACGGCACACCCTATGTGAACCGCCACGTGGAGGCAGAAGACGGGCCCGATACCTATACCGCCAAGATCTTCGAATCCACCATGGCCTGCCTCGATGCCGCCAAGAACAGCCTGGACATCTCGGCCATCAATCGCTGCGTCGACATCCTGACCCAGTCCAAGAAGATCAGCTTCTTCGGCCTTGGGGCCTCCTCCGCCGTCGCCCGCGATGCCCAGAACAAGTTCTTCCGCTTCAACATCCCGGTGGTGAGCTTCGACGACATCGTCATGATGCGCATGAGCTGCATCAACAGCAGCGAAGGGGACGTGGTGGTGCTCATCTCCCACACCGGTCGCACCAAGGCGCTGGTGGAGATTGCCGCGCTGGCCCGTGAAAACGACGCCACCGTCATCGGCATGACCGCCAAGGACTCCCCGCTGGCGCGCGAGTGCAACCTGGTGCTCTCCATGGACGTGCCGGAAGACACCGATGTCTACATGCCGATGGCCTCGCGCATCGCCCAGCTCGCCCTGGTGGACGTGCTGGCAACCGGTTTCACCCTGCGCCGCGGCATGAAATTTCGCGAAAACCTGAAGAAAGTCAAAGAAGGTTTGCGCGAATCCCGCTTTGATACACCCCACTCTTCGTGAACAACGGGGGCCCCGGCCCCCGGCTGTCTCTGCCACCTTCCTTGGTGTAGTATTGTAATTTAGTAACAAAAGCCACCCAGATGGCTTGCAAGCGGGTGCAATGGGTCATGCGCTTGACGGGGCAGTATCTCAAGTCATATCAACTTCAAAACTGGAGTCTTTCATGCCAAGACGTACAAAGATTGTAACCACACTCGGTCCGGCCACCGATCGCGAAGGGATCCTCGAGGGGATCATCCGTGCCGGTGCCGACATGGTGCGGATGAACTTCTCCCACGGCACTGCTGAAGACCACATCCTGCGCGCCAACCAGGTGCGTGACATCGCCGCCAAGCTGGGCCGTCACGTCGCCATCATGGGCGACCTGCAGGGCCCCAAGATCCGCGTTTCCACCTTCAAGGACGGCAAGATCTATCTGGCCATCGGTGACAAGTTCATCCTCGACGCCGCCCTCGGCAAGGGTGAAGGCTGCCAGGAGCAGGTCGGCATCGACTACAAGAGCCTGCCCAATGACGTGGTGCCCGGCGACATCCTGCTGCTGGACGACGGCCGCGTGCAACTGAAAGTGGAGCAGGTCGAAGGCACCCGCATCCACACCACGGTCACCGTGGCCGGTCCGCTCTCCAACAACAAGGGCATCAACAAGAAGGGTGGCGGCCTCTCCGCCCCTGCCCTGACCGAGAAGGACAAGGAAGACATCAAGACCGCCGCCCGCATGAACGTGGACTACCTGGCCGTCTCCTTCCCCCGTTGCGGTGATGACCTGCGTTACGCCCGCGAGCTGGCCCGCGAAGCCGGCTCCAACGCCAAGATCGTGGCCAAGGTCGAGCGCGCCGAGACCGTCGCCACCGACGAGGCGATGGAAGACATCATCCTCGGCTCCGATGCCGTCATGGTGGCCCGTGGGGATCTGGGCGTTGAAATCGGCGATCCCGAGCTGGTCGGCGTGCAGAAGAAGCTCATTCGCCACTCCCGCCGCCTGAACCGGGTGGTCATCACCGCGACCCAGATGATGGAGTCGATGATCAACGCGCCGCTGCCGACCCGTGCCGAAGTGATGGACGTGGCCAACGCCGTGCTGGACGGGACCGATGCGGTGATGCTCTCCGCCGAGACCGCCGCCGGCCAGTTCCCCATCGAGACCGTTACCTCCATGGCCAGCGTCTGCGTGGGCGCCGAGAAGCACCCGAGCCTGAACGTCTCCAACCACCGCATGAGCTACACCTTCACCTCGGTGGAAGAGGCGGTCGCCATGTCCACCATGTATGCGGCCAACCACCTGGAAGGAGTCAAGGCGATCGTGGCGCTGACCGAGTCGGGCACCACCCCGCTGCTGATGTCCCGTATCAGCTCCGGCCTGCCGATCTTCGCCCTGTCGCCGCACAACAAGACCCTGGCCTGGACCAACCTCTACCGCGGCGTCACCCCGGTGCTGTTTGACGGCGACGAGACCAAGCCGGTCTACGAAGTGTGCCGCGACGCACTGGACGTGCTCAAGGCCAAGGGGCTGCTGCAAAGCGGCGACATGGTGTTGCTGACCCACGGCGACAAGATGGAAACCGTCGGCAGTACCAACACCTGCAAGGTGATGATGGTCGAGTAATCGCCCCTCCAGCCTGCAACAAAAACGGCTCCCGCGGGAGCCGTTTTTCATGGTGACCAAGCTGGATCAGCCGCGAAACAGCTCCACCTTGTCGCCATCCTGCAGGCTGCCGGCGCCGCGCACCACCACCCTGTCCCCCTGCTTGAGCGCCCCGCTCACTGCCACCTGCCGGCTGTCGCCGAACAACACGGTCACCGGCACCCGGTTTACCTTGAGCACCTCGCCGTGCTGCTCCACCTGATAGACCACGCTCCCCTCGGTGTTTAGCACCAGGGCATCGCGCGGCAGCAACATGGTCTGCTGCTCCGCCAGCGGCAACGCCACCCGCACCGGCGAGCCGATGATGAAGCGCCCCCCCTCCGGTTTGAGGCGCAGTTCGATGAGGCGCGACTTGGGATCGGCGCTGGCCGCCCGCTGGTAATAGACCCCGTGGCCACTGAGCTGATCCCCTTCCACTCGCAGCCGGGTCTGGGGCGCCAGCTGGCCGGCCCAGACGATGGGGGCCTGCAGGCGGATGTCGGGCTGATCGGGGTTGACCAGCTCCAGCGCCTGCTCGCCGGCATCCACATGTTCCCCCGGCTGGATGAAGTGGTTGTTCACCACCCCGTCGAACGGCGCGAAGATGTGGCTTCTGCGCAGCTGCTCCTCAATCTGGCGCACCTGCACCCGCGCCAACCGCTCGGCCAGTTCAGCCTGCTCCACGTCGTAGCGCGCCTTGTCGTACTGGCTCTGGGAGGCGCTCTTCTGGCGGTGCAGAGTCGCCAGCCGGCCAAACTCGGCGCGGGCAAAGCGCACGTTGCTATCCCACTTGGCCTGCTCGGCCTGGGCCTGCTCCAGCGAGAGCCGCAGCGCCGCGCTGTCGAGGCGCAGCAGCTCATCTCCCTTGCTGACCCGGCTGCCGAACTCGGCGATCCACTCCACCCGGCCACTCACCTCGGCGCTGAGCGCCGCCTGCTGGCGGCTCGCCACCGTACCGCTGACCCAGATGCTGGCCGCCGCCTCCCCCCGGGTCACGTCCGCCAGGGTCACCATCTTGCCCTGTGCCAGCGCGGGGAACACGCCCCCCGCCAGCAGCGCCGCGCCCACAACCATCCTTGTAAAACCGTGTGTCATCGATGAGCTCCTTGCTCAGGCCCGCTGCCGAATGGCCTGCGGCACGTCGACCCGCTCACCCAGCCGCAGGAAGGCGGGCAGCAGGACCAAGGTAAACAGGGTGCTGCAACTCATGCCGCCAACGATGACGGTGGCCAGCCCCCGGTAGATTTCGCTGCCCTCGCTCGGGCTCAGCATCAGCGGCAGCATGCCGAAGATGCTGGTGAGGCTGGTCATGGCGATGGGTCGCATCCGGCTTTGCAGGGCATCGGCCACCGCCTGCTGGCGACTCATCCCCTCCCGCTCCGCCGTGCGGGTCTGGTGCACCAGCAGGATGGCGTTGTTGACCACCAGCCCCAGCAGGATGACGAAGCCGATGATGGTCAGCAGATCCATCGGCAGCGGCACCAGCAGGCCGCTCAGGTAGAGCGCCAGCACACCGCCGACGGTGGCGAGCGGCAGGGTGAGCAGCACCAGCACCGCATCCTTGAGGGAAGCAAAGACCCCCCACAACAGGATGAGCAGGATCATCACCGCAAACAGGAAGATGGCCCCCAGGTTGCCGAGCGCCTGCTGCAGACTGTCGGCATTGCCGGAGACCCGCAGCTCGCCACCGGCGGGCAGCAGCGGCCGGATGGCGGCAAAACTCTTGCTCTGCAAGGTGTCCAGCACCTGCTCCATGCTCATCCCCGCCGGGGGCGAGATCTGCAGGCTGATGCTGCGCCGCCCATCAGCCCGAAAGATGCTGGCCGGCCCCATGTCGTGCTCCACCCGCAGCAGCTCGCCGAGTGGCACGATGCGCCCGGACGGGGTCGCCAGCGGCACCGCCTTGAGTTCATCCGGGTTGGCCGAGGTCTGCCCCATCAGCATGATGTCGAGCCGCTCCTCCCCGTCGAAATACTCGCCGACCCGCAGCCCGTCACCGAAGGTCTGGATGATGGCAGGCATGGGGGTGCGATCCCAGCCCACCTCGGCGAGGCGCCTGTCCTGCGGCACCAGCCGCAGCTCGGGGGCGGTGAAATCGAGATCCGGCTGCGGCCTGACCTGGGCCCCCGGCAGATCCTGCTTGACGATGGCCATGGCGGCCCGCGCCGCCCGATAGAGCTCTGCCAGATCGCCCCCCTGCAGCAGCAGGGAGATGCCGTTCTCGCTGTCAAAGCCGCCGAACAGCGACCCCTGACCGCCAAACACCTGGGTATCTGGGATGCCCACCAGCAACTGCTTCATCAACAGCTGCTCCAGCACCTTGATCTGGTCCTCCTCTTTCGGTCGCACCCCAATCTGGGCGCCGCCCGGGTAGCGCAATATGTAGTAGTTCTTGAGGGCCGGCTCCTGCTCCCCCTTCATGTAGGGATCCAGCCTGGCGCTGAGCGTGTCGATCACCTCCTCGCGCTGGGCCTTGAGGTTGAAGCCCGGGGTGAAATTCATCCAGACATCCACCGCGTCGCGCTTCACGTCCGGCAGGTAGTCCATCTTCGGCAGCAGGGCCCAGGTCGCCAGCGCCGGCAGGCTCATCATCAGGGTAATGACGGTCCAGCGCCGACGGGGCGTCGCCGTCCAGCGGATCACGTGGCGGGTGGTACCCTGCCACAGCGCCTCATAGGGGTCAGTCAGCCGCTCCCGCCCCATCCAGCGCGCCGCCACCGCCGGCAGCACGGTCACCGCCACCAGCATGGAGACGGTCACCGCGCAGGCGATGGTGAGCGCAAGGTCAGCAAACAGCTGCCCCTCGACGTCGTTGAGCAGCAGCACCGGCAGGAAGATGGCAACCGTGGTCAGGGTGGAGGCCACCAGGGCGGTCCACACCTGGCTGGCACCTTCCAGCGCCGCCTCCCCCTTGCTGAGATCCCCTCGCTCGTGGCGCCGGTAGATGCTTTCCAGCACCACGATGGCGGCATCGAGCACCATGCCGACCGCAAAGGCGATACCCGCCAGCGAGATGACGTTGAGGGTGCGTCCCAGCACCTTGAGCAGACAGAAGGTGAGCATGATGCTGATGGGGATGGCGATCGCGATCATCAGGGTCGCCTTGAGCCGGCGCAGAAAGACCCAGAGGATGGCGCAGGAGAGCAGCACGCCGAGCCCCAGGTTGGCGGTCACCATGCTCACCGCCCGGTTGATGTAGAGAGAGGCGTCGAACGACTGCTCCATGTGCAGACCGACCGGCTCCAGCACCTCGCGGTTGAGCTCGCCCACCTTGAGCTTGATCGCCTCCAGCGCCGCCAGGGCGTTGGCCCCACTCTCCTTGAAGATCTGCGCCGCGATGGCGGTGTTGCCGTTCTGGATGCGCAGCACCGGGTTCTCCTCCCGGGCCAGCTGGATCTCCGCCACGTCCCGCAGATAGATGGGCAGGCCGTCGCGCCAGTCCACCACCTTGTCTCCCAGGGTCGCCACGTCGTAGCGGCCGGCAAAGCGCAGCTTGTACTCCCAGCGGCCGATGTCGAGGGTGCCGGCGGAGACATCCCAGCCGGTGCTGGCCCGGCTGGCCAGCACCGGGATCTCCACCCCCAGCTCGGCGGCGCGGTAGGGGTCGAAGCGGATCTGGATCTGGCGCTCGTTGATCCCCTGGATGTCGACCGTCGACACCCCGGGGATCCGCTCCAGCTCGGGTTTTATCCGCGCCTCGATCAACGCCTGGTGATCGTCGATCGGCCCCTTGGCGCCGGGCAGCTGCTGGATGAAGAAGAAGGTGAGGGTGTCGTTGCTGCTGTAGTTGTTGACGTAGGGACCGCCAATCTTGTCCGGCAGGCCGGAGACCCGGTTCAGGCGGGAGATGACGTCAAGCTGGGCCCGCTGCATGTCGGTGCCGAGGGCAAACTCCAGATCGATCTCGGTGAAGCCGGGAAAGCTGTTGCTGGTGAGATTCTTGAGCCCCTGTACCCCCTGCATCTCCTGCTCGATGGGGTCGGTTATCTCCGACTCCATCTCCTGGGGTGAGGCCGAGCGCCAGTCCACCGAGATGTTGAGGTGCGGGCGATCGATGTCGGGAAACAGCTGGATCGGCAGCCCCCGGATGCTGAGCAGGCCCAGCAGAAAAATCAGCACGATCGAGACCGCCACCCAGATGGGACGTTCGATCGCCGTTTTGGCGAGATTCATTCACTCTTCCTGAGTTTGTTGTTGTCGGCCATTCCGCTGGCCTTGCTTCCTGCCCCAAGGGTGAGGGGCCATTGCATTAAACTGGAATTAATCGAGGTTGTAAATGCAGGGTTAACAAACAAAAAAACCGGCCATGACGGCCGGTTTCAGGTTCAGGAGTGAGTGCTCTCTCAGGCGGCGTGCACCACCGGATTCTGCTGGGATAACCCCTCCAGCTCACCCGGGGCGAAGTTGTCCACCTGGATCGCCTCGTAGCGCAGAGCATCGGCGGCCAGCAGCTTGTCCGCCTCGTCCTTGCTCAGGATGGATTGAGACAGGGCTGCGGCAACCAGCTCCGGCAGCGCCAGTTTGCGGGGCAGCTTGCCCTCTTTCTGGGCCTGCACCAGTTTCTTCTCGTAGGGCTGCACAGAGACCATGGCCTGGAAAGCACGCTCCATCAGGCCGACCGGATCCGCCTCGTCCTTGCCCACATAACAGAGCGCGGTCAGACGGTCGCGGAACTCGCCCGGCTTCATCATGGCCAGACAGATGGCGTGGCAGCGATCGTCTGCCGGCATCTTGTAGCCGACGCCGAACGGGAACACCACGCGCTTGAGTACGGCACCCACCACCTTGTTCGGGAAGTTCTGGAAGAAGCCCTCGAACGCCTTGCCAATCAGGTAGAGGTTGCGTTCCACTGCGTACTGTACGAACGGCAGATCGGAGACCATGCGGCCCTGATCCTCGTAGTGCTTGAGGGTGGCGGAGGCCAGGTAGAGGTGGCTCAGCACGTCACCCAGACGGGCGGAGATCATCTCCTTGCGCTTGAGATCGCCACCCAGCATCAGCATGGAGACGTCGGCGCACAGCGCCAGCCCTTTACTCATGCGAGAGAGCTGCTTGTAGTAGCGGGCGGTTTCACCGGCTACCGGCGCGCTGTTGAACTGACCCAGGGTCAGCCCCTGGAACAGGGAACCGAAGAAGTTGCCGGCGCCGAAGGCGATGTGCTTCATCAGCAGGGCGTCAAACTTCTCGAGGCCGCGCTCCACGTCGGTGTCAGCCGCCGCTTCCAGCTCGGCAAACACGTACGGGTGGCAGCGGGTGGCCCCCTGCCCGAAGATCATCAGGTTGCGGGTCAGGATGTTGGCCCCTTCCACCGTGATGGCCACCGGAATGCCCATGTAGGCGTAGCCAGTGTAGTTTTTCGGGCCCAGCTGGATGGCACGGCCGGCGTGGATATCCATGGAATCATCCATGATCTGGCGCGCCATCTCGGTCATGTGATACTTGGAAATCGCGGTGACGATGGCCGGAGCCTGACCCAAGTCCAGGGAACCTGCGGTCATGCGACGGGCCCCCTCCAGCTGATAGGTAAGGCCGCCGATGCGAGCCAGCGCTTCCTGCACCCCTTCAAACTTGCCGATGGACATGCCGAACTGTTTGCGCACGTAGGAGTAGGCGCCCACGGTGCGGCTCGCCATGTGACCGCAAGCGGTGCCAAGGGCTGGCAGCGAGATGCCGCGACCGGCGGAGAGGCACTCCACCAGCATGCGCCAGCCGCGGCCGGCGTAATCCGGGCCACCGATGATCCAGTCGAGCGGAATGAATACATCCTTGCCGAAGGTCGGGCCGTTCAGGAACGCCAGCCCCATGGGGTAGTGGCGATCGCCGACGCGCACGCCGGGGTGACTGGTGGGGATGAGGGCGCAGGTGATGCCCAGCTCTTCCTTGTCACCCAGCAGTTTTTCCGGGTCATAGAGCTTGAACGCCAGCCCCAGCACGGTGGCACGGGGCGCCAGGGTGATGTAGCGCTTGTTCCAGTTGAGGCGAATACCCAGCACCTCTTCACCCTTGTGCATCCCCTTGCAGACGATCCCCTTGTCAGGAATGGCGCCAGCGTCGGAGCCCGCTTCCGGCCCGGTCAGGGCGAAACAGGGCACTTCCTTGCCGTTGGCCAGCCCCGGCAGCCAGAAATCTTTCTGGGCTTGGGTGCCGTAGTGCATCAGCAGCTCGCCCGGACCGAGGGAGTTCGGCACCATGACGGTGACCGCCACGCTCAGGCTCTTGGTAGCAATGCGGGTGACTATGGTGGAGTTGGCGATCGCGGAGAATTCGCGGCCGCCGTAGGATTTCGGGATGATCAGGGAGAAGAAGCCTTCCTTCTTCAGATAGTCCCAGACCGGTTCCGGCAGGTCTTTGGTTTCGTTGACGATCTTGAAGTCGTCGACCATGGCGAGCAGGGTCTCGACCTGGTTGTCGATGAAGGCCTGCTCCTCGGCGGTCAGTTCGGCCTTGCCGTAGCCGTGCAGTTTTTTCCAGTCGGGGTTGCCGCGAAACAGCTCCCCATCCCACCAGACGGAGCCAGCTTCCATGGCCTCCCGCTCGGTGGCAGACAAGGGCGGCAGTATCTTCTTGAAGATGCCGAACACCGGGCGGGTGACCACCTTTTTACGGATGGAGGGCACGCCGAGCACGACGGCTATCGCCAGCACCAGCAGGATAAGCAATGTGATCATACTCAAGTTCCTTCTATTTCACTGTTTCCGTTGATTTATTGTTGGTTGTTACACGGCCAGGGAGAGCCTGGTCGACTCCACGGGCGCCCCGACACCGGACGCCAGATAAGGAATGACGTTGCGTACCAGCCCCTCCACATCGAGCTGCTGGCCGAAATCGGCCTGGGCGATGTCGCGCAGCGCATCGGCCGAAGCCATGGTGAACACGACAGTGCCCAGGGTGAAGTGCAGCCGCCAGAACAGATCCGCCGGCGACAACTCCGGGTTGGCCTTGGAGATGGCCTGGGTGATCCGCTGCAAAATGGGGCCGTAATGGGCGGTGATGAAACGGCGCAGATGGCCCTGGCTGTCGATGTAGCCGCGTCCCAGCAGCTGCATGAAGATGGCCGGACCGTTGGTGCGCACCGCCACCAGCTTCATCAGCGGGTCGACGAAACTCTCGAACACCTGCAACAGGGTCAGCTGCTCCTGCGCCATCAGGGTATGCAGGCGTGCATCCAGCTCGGGCATGAACAGGCTCAGATAGCGATCGAGCACCGCCTGGATCAGCTCCTTCTTGGAGCCGAAGTGATAGTTCACCGAGGCCAGGTTGACATCCGCCTCGCTGGTGATCAGACGCAAAGAGGTATCGGCGAACCCCCGTTCGGCAAACAACACCTCAGCGGCATCGAGAATGCGGTTTTTGGTATCGATTTTACTCACAGGACACCTCACTTAAACGAATGTTTAAAAAGTACGTTTCACAACCTTTTGTGTCAAGAGAATGTGAACAGGTGTTAGTGAAATGTTTTTGTTGAAAATGGGGAACAAGGCGGGAACTTCACGGACGAATCGGACTCTATATCTATGCCACTGCAATTAAACATTAAGTCTCGCCCAACCTGCTCCATGCTAGTTGGGCATTTTTTTACCCTGCTGCCACCCAGCACGCTGACAAACGGGCAAAAAAAACCGTCGCAGGGCGCGACGGCGGGGAAATGAGGTTGCACCATCCTGATCCAACCCATCGATGCGAGTTCAGGCTTTCATCGATGCATCCATCATGGCCGCCAAGCGTGTTCAAACTTTGTCAACCTGCCCTCAATTTGTGACAAAGTATGACAAGCCACGACATGGTCTCGACCCGCCGCCTTTGCTATGCTGGCCCCTCACGCCAGAGGGGAAGATAAGATGAAGTACACGGTCGATACCCACACCCACACCGTCGCCAGCACCCACGCCTACAGCACCATTCATGACTACCTGCCCATCGCGAAGGCAAAGGGGATCAAGCTGTTCGCCACCACGGATCATGGCCCCGACATGGCCGATGCCCCCCACTTCTGGCACTTCGTCAACCTGCACGTGTTGCCACGGGTGGTCGACGGGGTCGGCATCCTGCGCGGCATCGAAGCCAACATCAAGAACATCGACGGCGAGATAGACTTCCCCGAGCGCTACGAGTCGCGGCTCGACATGATCATGGCGGGCTTTCACGAACCGGTGTTCCCCCCCTGCGACCAGGCCACCCACACCCAGGCCATGATCAACGCCATCAAGAGCGGCCGGGTCGACATGATAAGCCACCCCGGCAATCCCGCCTTCCCCATTGATATCCAGGCGGTGGTCAAGGCGGCGGCAGAGTATCGGGTAGCGCTGGAGCTCAACAACTCCTCCTTCAGCCACTCCCGCCCGGGCAGTGAAGGCAACTGCCGCGCCATCGTCGAGGCTGCGCGGGACATGGGTGCCTACCTCACCTTCGGCTCAGATTCCCACGTGGCCTTCAGCCTCGGGGATTTCGAGCACTGCCACCGGCTGGTGACCGAGGCCGGCTTCCCCGAAGAGCGGATCCTGGCGCGCTCCCCCCGCGCCCTACTCGATTTTCTCGAAAGCCGCGGCCGGGCCCATATTCCGGAGTTCGCCGACCTCTGACATTGACCGTAACTCCATGAGCTCACTCATAAAACCGAGTGCAGCTCATTGACTTGCCCCCGGGTTTTCAGGAATCTAGTGGCACGCCGGTATAGCTCAGTTGGTAGAGCAGCGCATTCGTAATGCGAAGGTCGGGGGTTCGACTCCTCTTACCGGCACCAGAGCTGAAAAACAACAACGCCGCATAGCTTATGCGGCGTTGTTGTTTATAGGATGTCCAGGCTCTGCTGCATGGGGCTGGCCTGCTTGAACCGGCTAGCCTGCAAACCTCTCAGCTCATAGCAGCAACAGATTGTCCTGCCGATTGGAGGCGGTCACCAGCACCGGGATGGACTTGGAGGTCGGGGTAAACGAGCCCGCCCCTATGCTGTCGATGGGCACCAGCGGGTTGGTCTCCGGATAGTAGGCTGCGATGTTGCCGCGCGGGATCTCGTAGATCACCACCACAAAACCGGTCACGCTGCGCTCGCGCCCGTCGTTGCAGATGGCAGCCATGTCAACCCTGTCCCCTTCGGCAAAGCCAAGCTGGCGGGCATCCGCCTCGTTCATGAACACCACATTGCGCTGGCCCTTGATGCCGCGATAACGGTCATCCATGCCATAGATGGTGGTGTTGTACTGATCGTGGGAGCGCAGGCTCTGCAGCAGCAGCACCGGCTGATCGCTCATCTGCTCGGCATGGCGGGTACACTCCGGCAACACAGAGTGCGGCAGGGTGCTGGCACGAAACTCGGCCTGGCCGCTGGCGGTGTTCCACACCAGCTTGGCGGCGGAGTTATCCAGATGAAAACCGCACGGCTGCTGGATGCGGGCATTGAAATCGGCAAAACCGGCGATGGTCTGTTCGATAAGATCACGGATACGAGCATAATCATCGCGCAGAGCCAGCCAGTCGACCCGCTCGCCGCCCACGGTGGCATGAGCCATCCGCGCCACTATGTCGGTTTCGGAGAGGCAGAGCGGCGATACTGGCTCGGCCGCGCCGGTCGAGGCGTGCACCATGCTGAAGGTGTCCTCCACCGTGATCTTCTGGTTGCCCGTGCGTTGGATATCGAGCTCGGTGCGACCGAGGCAGGGCAGGATCAGCGCCGCCTTGCCCACCTGCAGATGGCTGCGGTTGAGCTTGGTGCTGATCTGCACGTTGAGCTCGGCCTTTTTCATCGCCCCGTAGGTGAAGCCGGTATCGGGCGCCGCTGCTGCCAGGTTGCCACCCAGGCAGATGAGCACCTTGCTCTTGCCCTCGTCCAGCGCCTTGAGCGCCTCGTACACGTTGTGACCTGCGGCCCGCGGCAGACTCACCTGCAGGTGACGCTCGAGCCGGTCGATGAAGGCAGCGGTGGGCTTTTCGTTGATCCCCATGGTGCGATTGCCCTGCACGTTGCTGTGGCCCCGTACCGGACAGAGGCCTGCTCCCGGCTTGCCAATCTGGCCGCGCATCAGGTGCAGGTTGACGATTTCGCGGATGGTGTCGACCGAGTGCAGGTGTTGGGTCACCCCCATGGCCCAGCAGCTGATGATGCGCTGGCTGGCGGCAAAGACCTGGGCGGCCTGCACGATGTCGGCGCGACTCAGGCCGGACTGCTGCTCGATCGCCGCCCAGTCGGTGGCACGCACCTGCGCCTCATACTCGTCAAAATGGCGGGTGTGGCGAGCGATGAAGTCGCGATCCACCACCTCTGGCGCCTCTTCCAACATGTACTTGGCCATGCCACGGATGGCGGCCATGTCGCCACCCAGTTTCGGCGTCAGGTACTGGTGGCTGATGGTGGTGGCCGCCGGGGTCAGCAGCTCGAGCGGGCTCTGCGGGCTGGCGAAGCGCTCCAGCGCCACCTCTTTCAAGTTGTTGAAGCTGACGATCTTGCAGCCGCCACGCGCCGCCTGGCGCAGGGCATTCATCATGCGCGGATGGTTGGTACCCGGATTCTGGCCATAGACGAACACCGCATCGGCCTGGTCGAAGTCATCCAGCACAACAGTGCCTTTGCCGATGCCGACCGACTGGATCAGCGCCACCCCGCTCGCCTCATGGCACATGTTGGAGCAGTCGGGGAAGTTGTTGGTACCGAACAGGCGGCCAAACAGCTGATAAAGATAGGAGGCCTCGTTGCTGGCACGCCCCGAGGTGTAGAACTCCACCTCGTCCGGGCTATTCAGCCCCTTGAGGGTGTCGGCAATCAGGGCAAAGGCATCGTCCCAGCTTACCGGCTCGTAGTGATCGGTCGCAGGGTTGTAGCGCATCGGCTCGGTCAGCCGCCCCTGATACTCGAGCCAGTAGTCGCTCTGGGTGGCCAGCTGGCGCACCGAGTGGGCCGCGAAAAACTCGGCCCCCACCGTCTTGCCGGTGGATTCCCAGGCCACCGCCTTGGCGCCGTTCTCGCAGAACTGGAAGGTACCGTGGTCGTTGTCCCCCCAGGCGCAGCCCGGGCAGTCGAAGCCGTCGGTCTGGTTGACCCGCAACAGGTTCTTGATGTTCTGACGGGTCTTCTGGCTGCGCAGCACCTGTTTCATGGTGGATTGCAGGGACGAAAAACCGCCGGCTTTGGCGGGCTTTTCAATATGACTCATGGCACTCTCCGATGGGATCCGCCGGGCGATAGCTGGAGTAGCTGACCGGGGCATCAAACTTGGGAATATGAACGACGTTGAGGTTGTATTTGAGGGCCAGCCTGACCGCCAGCTGACTGGGCGATGCCAGACAGATGAGATGACGGGCACCGAAACGGGCGGCTTTTTGCACCAGCTCGCTGCCGCAGCGGCTGGTCACCACTAGGGTGTCGCACACACTGTGCCGGCGCAGCAGCAGGCCGATCAGCTTGTCGAGGGCATTGTGGCGCCCGATATCTTCCCGGCAATGCAGGATCCGGCCCTCGGCATCCAGCGCCAGCGCCGCATGCAGGGCGCCGTGCTGCTGACCCTTAAGCTGCCACCGGGTAATCTGCGCACGCAGCCCCGCCAGCAAGGCCCCATCCAGCGGCGGCGTCAGCGGCAGCACCGACAGTGCGGGCAGCGCCTGCTCCACCGCCGCCACGCCGCAGATACCGCAACCGGTAGCCCCGGTCAGCCGGCGCTTGTGCTCGGTCAGAGCGGCCAGGGAGCGGTTGGCGATGGTGATGTCCAGCACCATCCCCTGCTCGGCCGGCCCAATCTGGATGTCGTGAACCTCGTGGTTGTGCCGGATGATCCCCTCGCCAAACAGAAAGCCGATGGCAAAGTCGTCGAGATCGTCCGGGGTCGCCATCATCACCGCATGGTTGATGCCATTGATGTTGATGGCGACGGCCACCTCCTCCACCAGATGATCCAGTGCGGGTGAGGCAGGCAAATTGACGGGTATCTCGACGGGCGTGTAGGCAGGCATGCAGGTTGGCCTAAAAATGCAAACTGCATTCAAGTTTAGAGAGGCGGCAGACGCAAAACCAATGAAATAAATCTATATGGCAATAGAGTTGTTCTATTGACGACGTTTTTTCAATTGATTAATTTTTAGATTCATCCTTGCCTCCCGAATGATCATGAACATCAAGCAGCTGCACTATTTCCACGAGCTGGCCAAACACCAGCATTTTGCCAGGGCGGCCAAGGCCTGCCACATCACCCAGCCGACCCTCTCGGCCAGCATCACGGCGCTGGAGAAGAACCTCGGCACCGATCTGGTGGTGCGTACCAGCCAGTTCGTCGCCCTCACCGAAGCGGGTGAGCTGGTACGCCAGTATGCCGAGCGGATGCTGCTGGAGCAGGAGGCGCTCAAGCAGGAGCTGGCGCTGTTTCATGGCGAGCTCTCCGGCACTCTGCGCATCGGCATCGTGCCCCAGTCCAATGTCGACATCATGCCGCTCATCGCCCGCTGCAAGCAGCGCTACCCCGACATCGTCATTCGTCTCTCGGTACTCAGCAACGAAGCCCTGCTGTCACAGCTGGAGCTGCACCAGTGCGACATCGGACTGGGGTTTGACGAGCCGCTCACCGGCGCCGCCAGACAGACTTTTCACCTCTATCCCCAGGGCAACAACCAGATGGCGGTGCTGATGAACCGCGACGAGGCGGATCAGCGCCTCCCCGGCGACGAGCTGACCCTGACCGCACTGCAGCAGCAGCCGCTGGTACTGCCCAGCCGCACCATGCAGTTTCGCAAGTACCTGGACCGCGCCGCCGAGCGGGCCGGCATCCTGCTTGACGTGGTGCTGGAAACCGACTCCCTGTTTCACCTGGTGAGCGCCGTGCGCCACCGGCTGGGCTGGGCTATCGTCAGTGCCGGCCTCGCCCGATCCGCCAGCAAGCTCTCGGATCTGGTCTGCCTGCCGCTGGCGCCGCAACGCGACATCGGCCACACCGCCTTCATCACCCGCCAGCACAGCATCACCCCCGCTATGCGCGCCTTCCTCGAGCTGGTGAGGGAGAGTGAGCAAACCAGCACACAGGGCTGAGCAGTGGCGAACGCAAACTCCGCTGGATTGATCCACCTTTGTCTATTTCAGCCAGCTGACATGACTCGAGTACAAAGCCAGAATCTTGGCAACGATGAGAAGATGAGAAGCAAGCCGCGCTAAGCTGTACCAGTCGTGCGAATGGAGAGGGAGCCCTGAGCAGGCACCTCGTTTGGTCAAGGTAATACAGCAGTTTCAGCAAGCGTTGGCGCAAGACGTGCTGACCCGACTGTCACTGTGGGACCAAGTTCCTTGGGGAGAGATGCGATGAATCTCGCCATCACCCTAACGCTGACAAGCTCACTATCGAGCTCAACCGCCCAGATAGCCCAACGTATCTCTGAAGACATGGCACACCTGCATCACCGTCTGGGTGATGGGGTAAGTGATGGACTGGGCATCAGCATCAGTCACCTGGTCGAACAGTTTGCGTTGCTGGCAGCGGCCTACCGTTCAAACACCAATGATTGAGTTCAACGACAGCTTTAGCCAGGCCGCCGTAGCGGAAGCCATGTGTACCCATCCAGCTCTCTCCAAGCTCATCTGTCAACAGTTGATAATGCCGGGATTTGCCTATGCCCACGATGTGGAGAGGCGACGAATTGGCGGGCCACTGATAGCCCCCAACCCGGTGCAGCACAAGACCACGCTCTTTGTCAGTCCACGGGATATGCGTGAACATCTGCCGCGAGAGATTAACTTCGCCCGCTTTCGCTGTGTCTGTAATGCTGCGGGTTAGCCGGTTGGCGAGTTGCAACGGGTAATGGTCGGGTCCTACGTCAACCATGGTACCAATGACACGCCGCATTGGAGCTGCCATACATGACCATGACAACGCCCAATGCACCACCAATGGAGCCAGAGGCTGATATTACCAGGCTTCGAGTCCATATCGAGGAGTTCATTGCGCTGAAGCTGACCCAAGAGTTTGATACGCAGTTGGCCAGTCTGGTGCGTTCCGGCGTGCTGGACCTGGATAAATGGGATGGCGTAAATCTGGTTCTTCCCCGCACCATGACCACTGCGCTACTGGAGGCTGCTACCGAGCGGGTGATTTGGCATAGCCACCGCCGTAGCTATCAACGAGACATCAACCGTCTCAAGCAATCGCTGTAGACAATCATCCCCACAACGTCATGTAGTTCTTCACATCTAGGGTGTTGGGAAGCCCAACCATGCATGACTTGCGTGATTACAAGACTTTGATCCCTCGGCAGATAACCGCTGCCATCGGCCAGCAACCACAACTCCACATCGAGCAATAACCCACCAGACACCACAAACCATATTGGTCGACTTGCTTAGCGATAACTAGGCCAGAGCCCAAACGCTCAAGTTGCTATGTGGAGCCAAAATGTAGGGCCATCCTGCCCCAGCCCGTGGACAATTATGCTTTAACCCATTAGTACACTCATTAAGCTATGGGATATGACGAAAACCTAGTCCAATGGGACAAAATTGACTATTTAAACAACAAGGTATATTTCAGGACAACTGAGAATTGAACGATATAGGCCATGAGAGAAGGAACATTGTTCCTCCACTTTTAGCGGGTTGGCAAACCACACTGCCACCGTGGGCCTCGACAATGGCCTTGACCACGGCCAGTCCGAGCCCGCTGCCGCCGCTCTTGCGCGAGCGTGACGGATCCCCTCGACGAAATGCATCGAAGATATGGGCTGCAACCTCCTCGCTGATGCCGGGCCCCTCGTCTTCCACACTCAGAATGCACAGGGTGCCCGAGCGATACAGACGCACGGTCAGCAGGCCCGGCACCCCATGCTTCTGGGCATTTTCCAGCAGCGCCATCAGGGCCTGGCGGATGCGAAGTGCATCGCAGCAGACACGGAGTTCATCATCGAGCTCCCGCTTGAGCGTGAAGCCGCTCACGGCCAGGGGGGTGGCAAACGCCTCGATCACCACGGCAAGCTCGTCTGCCAGCCTGATCTCCTCTCGTTGCAACTCCAGATGGCCGCTGTCGTTGAGGCTCAGTACCCGCAGGTCTTCGATCAGGTGGGTCAATCCCTCCACCTGACGTAGCAAGCCTTCAAAGAGCTCACGCTCTGGCGGAAATACCCCTTCGGCCAGCCCCTGCAAACGGCCACGCAAGATGGTCACCGGGGTGCGCAATTCGTGGGCGATAGCGGCATTCCAGAACTCCCGCTCGCGGGTCATGCTCTGCAGCCGTTCGGCCATGGTGTTGAAGTCCCGCACCAGTTGCGCCGTCTCCCCAATTGCCTGTTCATCCAGCGGCACGCGCGCATCGAGTTTGCCCTCTGCCACCTCGCGCAGGCTGTTCGCCACCGAATTGAGCGGGGTCAGGATGCGCCGAGAGAGGCGAACCGCCACGTACAGCGCCATCCCCAATGCAATCAGAATGGTCGAGCCTATCCAGAGCATCTCGACCCTGGAGGGTATCCAGCTCTCGGAGATGCTGCCAGGCACATAGGTCACGGCAATGGCGTAGAACACATAGGTGCCGATCACCGCGAGGGAGATGATGCCGAGCGCCATCAGCCCCAGGGAGCGGATGATCTGCCTGCGCAGGCCGGGGGCCGATGTCATGCATCGCCCCCGAAGCGATAGCCTACGCCCCAGACACTGGCGGGCACCCCTTGGATGCCGTGCGCCTCCAGCTTCTTGCGCAGCTTGCTGATGTGGCTGTCCACCGTGCGCTCCTGGGTATCCCCCTCTGGTAGGCAGTGGGTCAGCAGTTCGGCGCGGCTGAACACCCGTTTCGGCGCCCGCATCAGGGAGGCGAGCAACTTGAACTCGGTCAGGGTCAGATCCAGCACCAGTTGCCCCTCATCGCGGCAAAGGCTGGCCTCGTGGCTCTCCAGATCGATCTGGAAGGGGCCGACCCGCAACACCCGGGCCGTGGCCTGTTTTGCTGCCTGGCTGCGTCTGAGCACCGCCTGTACCCGGGCCACCACTTCAGCCGGATTGAAGGGTTTGACCACATAGTCATCCGCCCCCATGCGCAGCCCCATCAGCTTGTCGAGGTCCTGATCCAGGGCGGTCAGCATGATCACCGGCGTGTCGCCACGGGCCCGGATCTCGCTGAGCACCTGCCAGCCGTCGAGCTGCGGCATCTGCACATCCAGCAGCAGGAGATCGGGTTTGCATGTCTGGTGCATGGCCAGGGCTACGCGGCCATCGGCGGCATGCAAAGTGCGCAATCCGTGGCGTTGCAGGTAAGCGGCGAGGATCTCGGCGATCTCGGCTTCATCCTCTGCAATCAGTACCAGTGACTGGGCCGCCGGGCTGGCGGAGGCTGGAAGATACGACATGGTCGGCCTCGAAAATGGTGGGTTTGAACTTTATCACCGCCTCCATGGATTCTCCACAAAGCCTCGAATCATTCGCAATAGCCCCTCTCCATAATGCCCGCTCGATGTGCTCTCGCGGCAACACCATGCCGGGGAGACGGTTTAACGAGGTGAGTATGATGTTTGTCAGACAGCGGTATGCGGGCGCTCTGCTTGCCGTCATTGCCGTATTCGGGTTGGCAGGTTGCGATGGGGCGCCGCAAGCGCAAGACGCGCCAGCCCTTCCTCAGGTGTCGGTGATGACGCTGGCAGGGCAGGACCTGGTCATCAGCGAGGATCTGCCCGCCCGGGTGGCCGCGGTGCGCAGCGCCGAAATTCGCGCCCAGATAAGCGGCATTGTGCAGCGCCGCCTGTTCGAGCAGGGCGCCGAAATCAACGCAGGCACAGTGCTGTTCCAGATAAACCCGGCCCCCTTCAAGGCGGATGTCGACAGCGCCGCCGCCGCATTGCAGCGAGCCGAGGCCGTGCTGGCCCGCGCGCGCATCCAGATTGACCGCCTGGTGCCGCTGCTGCGCACCGAGGCCATCAGCCGCCAGACCTATGATGACGCCGTCTCCCAGCGGGATCAGGCGGCCGCCGACGTGGCCCAGGCCAGGGCGGCCCTGGCCCGGCACCAGCTGAACCTGCAATTTGCCAGCGTGGAGGCCCCCATCGCCGGACGCATCGATCAGACGCTGGTGAGCGAAGGGGCCCTGGTGTCGCCGACCGATGCCACCCCCATGGCCAGGATCCAGCAGATCGATCAGGTCTACGTCGATGTGCGTCAACCGGCCTCGGTACTGGAAGCCCTGCGCCAGCAGACAGGGTCGACGGCGCCTGAACTGACGGTGGAGATCCTCGGCAGCAATGGCAAGCCGCTCGGCATGCAGGGGCACATCCTCTTCTCCGGCATCGAGGTGGATGCCGGTACCGGCGACGTGCTGCTGCGGGTGCTGGTGGACAACCCGGAGCGGCGGCTCTTGCCCGGCCTCTACGTACAGGCACGCATTCCCCGTGCCCGCTATGCCAACGCTCTGAGCGTGCCCCAGCAAGCCGTGGTGCGCACATCGGGCCAGACCAGCGTGTGGGTGCTGGATGCCAATGGGCAGGCACAACAGATAGCTGTCACAACCGGTGAGCTGGTGGCGCGCCAGTACCGCATCGCGTCCGGGCTCAGCGCCGGACAACGGGTGGTGATCGAAGGGATAGAGCGCCTGACACCGGGTATGCAGGTCATTGCCCACCCCTGGCAACCCCTTGTTGCCGGCCAGCAAGCCGGCACCCACACCAGCTGAATCGGAGACATTTCATGCCGCAGTTTTTCATTCATCGCCCGGTGTTTGCCTGGGTGATCGCCCTCTTCATCGTGCTGGCGGGGGTCATCGCCATCCCCAAGCTGCCCATCTCCCGCTACCCCTCGGTGGCGCCGGTGTCGGTGACCCTCTATGCCACCTATCCGGGCGCCACGCCGCAGACCCTGAACGATGCGGTGGTGAGCCTGATCGAGCGCGAGCTGTCGGGGGTCAAGAGCCTGCTCTACTTCGAGTCGTCGGTGGACACCTCGGGCAGCGCGCAGATCACCGCCACCTTCAAGCCGGGCACCGATCCGGAGCTGGCCCAGATGGACGTGCAAAACCGCATCAAGGGGGTCGAGCCTCGCCTGCCACAGGCGGTGCGGCAAAACGGCCTGCAGGTGGAGTCCGCCTCTTCGGGTTTTCTGATGATGGTCGGCATGACCTCGCCGGATGGCCGCTTCGACGAAATTGCGCTGAACGACTACATGGCGCGCAATATCGTCCAGGAGCTGCGCCGCATCGAGGGGGTGGGACGGGTGCAGTTGTTCGGCGCCGAACAGGCCATGCGAATCTGGGTGGATCCGGGCAAGCTCGCCGCCTACGGGCTGACCATCAGCGAGGTGGCGCAGGCCATCGAGCAGCAAAACGTGCAGATTGCACCGGGACGCCTCGGCGATGAACCCGCCCTGCCGGGGCAGCGTGTGACGGTGCCCCTTACGGTTCAAGGGCAGCTGACGACCCCAGAGGCGTTCGCCGCCATCGTACTGCGGGCAGGTGCCGATGGCGCCAAGCTGGTGCTGGGTGATGTCGCCCGGGTCGAGTTGGGGGCGCAATCCTACGCCTTTGCCAACCGCGAGAACGGGGTGGCCGCCACCAGCGCCGCCATTCAGCTCTCCCCGGGTGCCAACGCCGTGCGTACCGCCGATGCGGTGCGCACACGCCTTGCCCAGCTCGCTCCCACACTGCCGGCGGGCATGGCCTACTCGATCCCGTTCGACTCGGCCCCCTTCGTCAAGGTCTCCATCGACAAGGTGATCCACACCCTGCTGGAAGCCATGGTGCTGGTGTTCCTGGTGATGTTTCTCTTCCTGCAGAACCTGCGCTACACCCTGATCCCGGCCATCGTCGCCCCCATCGCGCTGCTCGGCACCTTCGCGGTAATGCTGCTGGCCGGCTTTTCCATCAACTCCCTGACCATGTTCGGCATGGTGCTGGCCATCGGCATCATCGTCGACGACGCCATCGTGGTGGTGGAGAACGTCGAGCGCCTGATGGCCACCCGGGGGCTCTCGCCCAGGGAGGCGACATCGCGGGCCATGAAGGAGATCACCGGGGCGGTGATCGGCATCACCCTGGTGCTCACGGCGGTGTTCCTCCCCATGGCGTTCGGCAGCGGCTCCGTGGGGGTCATCTACCAGCAGTTCACCCTGTCGATGGCGGTCTCGATCCTGATTTCCGCCTTCCTCGCCCTGACCCTGACGCCAGCGCTCTGCGCCACCTTGCTGCGCCCGGTCAGCCCGGATCACCATGAGAAGCGCGGCTTCTTCGGTGCCTTCAACCGGGGCGTCGAGCGCCTCACCGCGAGCTACGGCACGCGGGTGACCCGCCTAGTCGGGCGCAGCGGACGCATGATGGCGGCCTTCATCGCCCTCTGCGCCGTGCTGGCCATCGCCGCCGCCCAGCTGCCCTCCTCTTTCCTGCCGGACGAGGATCAGGGCTACTTCATGACCTCCATCCAGTTGCCGACCGGCGCCACCAGCGAGCGCACCCTGGCCGTCATCAAGGAGTTCGAGGCCCATGTGGCCTCTCGCGAGGCGCTCGACACCAACCTGGTGGTGCAGGGCTTCAGCTTCTCCGGCGCCGGCCCCAATGCGGCCATGGCCTTCACCATGCTCAAAGACTGGGACCAGCGTCATGGTGCCACGGCTGCCGAAGAGGCGGAGCTGGCACAAGCGGCCATGGCCAACAGCCATGAAGGCACGGTAATGAGCCTGCTGCCGCCCGCCATCGACGAACTGGGCACCTCTTCGGGTTTCACGCTCTTCCTGCAAGACAGGGCCAACCAGGGGGAAGCCGCGCTGCTGGCCGCCCAGGCGCAACTGCTGGCACTGGCCGCTCAAAGCGAGATGGTGAGCGATGTCTATCCGGACAGCCTGCCCCCCGGCGAGAGCATTCACCTCGAGATCAACCGGCAGAAGGCCGAGGCCATGGGACTCTCGTTCACCAGCGTGAGCAGCACCCTGTCGGCGGCGATGGGGTCGCTCTACATCAACGACTTCCCCAACGGCGGGCACATGCAGCAGGTCATCCTGCAAGCCGACGCCAAGGCGCGCATGCAGCTTGATGACGTGCTCGGCCTGCGGGTGCGCAATGCCAGCGGCGGCATGGTGCCCCTGCGGGAGGTGGTGACGCCGACCTGGCGCCAGTCGCCGCAGCAGATGATGCGCTTTGAGGGCTTCCCTGCCGTGCGCCTCTCCGGGAGTGCCGCCCCCGGGGTTTCCAGCGGCGCCGCGATGGCGGAAATGGAGCGCCTGGTGGCACAATTGCCGCCAGGCTTCACCCTGGCCTGGACGGGGCAGTCGCTGCAGGAGCGCCAGTCGGCGGCCCAGGCCCCCCTGCTGATGCTGCTGTCGGCGCTGGTGGTGTTCCTGGTACTGGCCGCGCTCTACGAGAGCTGGTCCATCCCGCTCTCCGTGATGCTGGTGATCCCCCTGGGCCTGCTCGGCGCCGTGGCGGCGGTGATGCTGCGCGGCATGCCCAACGACGTCTTCTTCAAGGTGGGCATGATCACCATCATCGGGCTGTCGGCCAAGAACGCCATCCTCATCGTGGAGTTTGCGCGCCAGTTGCACAGCGAAGGGCGCTCGCTGCTTGATGCCGCGGTGACCGCTGCACGCCTGCGTCTGCGCCCCATCCTGATGACATCGCTCGCCTTTACCCTCGGCGTGGTGCCGCTGATGCTTGCCAGCGGCGCCAGCGCGGAGACCCAGCATGCCATCGGCACCGGCGTGTTCGGCGGCATGATCAGCGGCACCCTGCTGGCCATCTTCTTCGTGCCGGTCTTCTTTGTCTTCATCATCAGGGCGCAGGAGCGCCTGCAGGTCTGGCTGGCACGGCATGCTCAGCAATGGGGAGAGCAATAATGGCCGGGCTCTGCCCCCTGAGCCTGTTGTGCGGCCTGAACGATGGCCGCCAGACAACTCTGGTTGAGGTCTGCGTTGCCAGCCCTCATTCACCCACCATTACGGAGGAGCCACGCCATGTTTTCTGACACTCAACGCCACTGGCTGGTACTCCTGGCCTTCTTGCCGGTAGTCATCGACATGACCATATTGCACATTGCCGTACCTTCGCTGACCCAGGCCCTCGGTGCATCCGCTACCGAGGTACTGTGGATCATCGACATCTATCCGCTGCTGATGCCGGGACTGCTGGTGGCCATGGGCACTCTGGCGGATCGTATCGGCAACCGGCGTGTGCTGCTCACCGACCGGGCTTGCCATCTTCGGGATGGCTTCCCTGCTGGCCGCCTTTGCGCCGACACCAGCCATGCTCACCAGTGCACAGGGGCTGCTGGCCCTAGTGGGCGCGATGATCATGCCGGGTGTGTTTGGCACCATTCGCTGCACCTTCCAAGAGGAAAATGAGCGCGCCATTGCGCTGGGCCTGTGGGCAATGGTTAGGGCTGCGGGGCGGTTCTCGGACCGTTGATCGGCGGAGTGCGGCTGGCCCACTACTGACGGGGATCGACCTTTTTGATCTATGTCCCGGTCATGCTGTTGGTTGCGCCGCTGGTATTCATCCTATTGCCGCCAATCGAACGGACGACGTCGGGTAGCTGGGGATTGGGCCAGGCGCTGCTGCTTATCCTCGGCGCCCTGGCGGGGGTCGAGCTGACCCTGGCGCAGGAGCTGCAATACGTGCTGGGCAACACGCCACTACAAGCCGGCATGTTCATCATCCCCATCATGGCCGCAGCCGCAGTGGGCGGCCCGAACGCGGTTACCTCTTCAACCTCTGTAGCCTGCGCACCGTCGCCAGCTCATCGCTGGCAATCTCTGCGGCCGCACTCTGCTATCTGACCCAGGTGGACTTTCACCATCCCAATGTCAGGATGCCAGCAACGCTGGCCCTGCTGGGACTCTGTCTCAGCATCGGTCTGACGGCTTCCTCCATTGCCAACATGGACGCAGTGGAGGCGGACAGAGGTGCAGGGAGGCAACAGTCTATGAACCAGAGGCGGGGTTCGGGAGCACCTTCTAATGGCGTACTATAAAAATCACAAAATGAAAAAGCCCAACCTGTCAGACAGGTTGGGCCTTGAAAATGGCGGAGAGACAGGGATTCGAACCCTGGGTGGCATTGCTGCCACAATTGATTTCGAGTCAATCCCGTTCGGCCACTCCGGCATCTCTCCACGGGGCTTCATTGTTACCGGAGCCGCCTCTGGAAATCAACTTGAATCTCTTTAAAGATCAAACGACTGCACACAAAACCAGCAAGTGAGTGCATGTCTGGCAAGCAGGCGTCCGAGCCTGTCGCTCCCGGTACTGGTACCCAAGCCAGGGCGATCAGCCCCCTGCATTGCATCTCGTGCATTCGATGGCGCTAAACCGCAATCCCCTCTCCCGTCAGCGTTCCTCTGCTCATTGCAGATGGCTTGGCTTTGCATTAAAAACAGGCAAGACAGGGTCAACATGACGGATTGCCGTGCAGGGACCCGCCTGAAACCCTAGTCGGCCAGGCTGGCAATCGACGCGCATTTGACTGACAATTTCCCCCTTTTTCCTAGGAGGTCGCGGTGCGGCCCCTCATCCAATCAGACAGGAAGTACATGTTCATCGCACGAACCCTCTCATTGCTGGCGCTGACCGCCAGCCTGCTGACGGCTCCGGCCCTGGCTACCACCTATCCACTGCCCCCGGCAGGCAGCCGCCTGATCGGCGAGCTGGAGGACTACATAGTCCAGCCAGATGAACATCTCGAGCTCATCGGCAAGCACACCCAGATTGGTTTTTTGGCGCTGCTGGAAGCCAATCCGGGGGTCGACCCCTATTTGCCCAAACCGGGCACCCGGCTGACCCTGCCGACCCAAATGCTGCTGCCGGACGTGCCCCGCGAAGGCATAGTGATCAATCTGCCGGAGCTGCGCCTCTACTATTTCCCCAAGGGCAAGAACGAGGTGATGGTGCTGCCCATCGGCATCGGTGACATAGGGCGGGAGACCCCCGAAATGACCACCACCATCATTGCCAAGAACCCCAATCCGACCTGGGTGCCCGGCCCCATGGTGCGCAAATCCTGGCTGGAACAAAAAGGGATCACCCTGCCGGCGGTCGTGCCGCCCGGCCCCGACAACCCCCTCGGCAAGTTCGCCATGCGCCTTGGCTATGGCAAGCGGGACTATCTCATCCACGGCACCAACAAGGATTTCGGGGTCGGCCTGCGGGTCAGTGCCGGCTGCATTCGGCTGCGTCCTGACGACATCGAGGCCCTGTTCAAGATTGTCCCCGTCGGCACTCAGGTGCGGGTGATCAACCAGCCGGTCAAGACCGCCATCGAGCCGGATGGCCGCCACTGGCTGGAGGTTCACTCTCCCCTCTCTCGCACCGAACTGGAGCTGGAACAGGGCGCCCCGCTGATCCTCTCCGCCGATGCGCAGGCCTTCATCGCCAGGCCGGAAGTCGACGGTGACAAGGCCGCCAGCGCGCTCAACAGCAAGAACGGCATCCCCCGTCCCGTCAGCGGCTGATAGCCAACCATGTTCACGAGGATCTTCATGAGCTACCGCGTTTTTTGCCTGCTTGCCCTGCTGCTGAGCCCGGCGGCTCTGGCCGACATCCTCTGGATGGACAACGGTGACCGGCTGACCGGCACCATAGAGGAGATAGGTGACGAGGAGGTGCGCATCGCGCTCCCTTACAGCGAACCCGTCACCGTCAAGCGCGAGGCGGTCAAGCGCTGGCGCATCGAGAAGCAGGACAAGCCGAAACCAACCGTCAAGAGCGGCATTACCCTGCTCGCCCTGACGCCGGATGACCCGAAAGCCTGGCTGTGGAGCGGCAGCGGCGATCTGAACGTCAAGCTCAAGCACAGCGACAAGAAGACCAACAACGTCAACCTGAAGGCATCCACCGAGGTGGCCAACCTCGACTGGCGTTATACGCTGGACGGGGAGTACATCTACGAGACCGCCAACAACGTCACCAACAGCCACGAGTATCGACTCAAACCCATGCTGGACTTCTTCTTCGACCAGCGCTGGTTTTTACGATCAGCCATCGACTTTCAATACCAGATGCTGAACCCCGAATACATGGATGTGGGTTATGTGACCGGCCCTGGTTACCGGTTCTGGAACGACAAGCGGCGGCGGCTGGAGCTGATCGGCCAGGCCGGGCTGGAGCGCTCCTACTTCAGACCGGATGACATCAACACCCTCTTTATCATCGGCCTGTTCAACGACAGGATCATCAACTATCCCCTGCTGGGCCTTGGCTGGGATTATCGTCAACCCGTTGCGCTCTGGTCGGAGCAACTGGAGCTGTTCAGCAAGGGCGGCTACAAGCGCTATCTGGACCAACCCTCACCCTATTTCACCCGGGAGCAGGCGGTGCAGGGCAGCCTGGGGATGCGCTACTACTTCAACGATCACCTGCGCCTCTCCTGGTCAAGCGAGCTCGACTGGGAAGATAATCGTATCAATATCCCGGGCTTAGAGCTGAATAACGGCAGAGAGTGGCGCCATCTGCTCACTCTGGGAGCCAGTTTCTGAGCCAGGCCGATCACCGATGACCCAGCAGCCACAAAAAAATCAGGCCCACCTAGGTGGGCCTGATTTTTGGCAAGGCTGTGGGTGAGCCGCGGCCTAGAAGTAGAGTCGGGTGACAGACTCGATGACGCAGCCGGGGCGACGCACACCCTCGATCTCCACCTTGATCTCCTTGAGCAGCTCCAACCCGCCCTTGATCGGGGTGACCCGAGCCAGCTTGGTGCGCGCGCGGATGTTGCTGTCCACCTTGATGGGGTACGGGAAACGGACCTGATCCAGACCGAAGTTCACCACCATGCGGGCGGTCGGAAACTCCGGATTGGCCTCGTCCACCGAACCGGTCAGCTGCGGCAGCAGGGCCAGAGTCAGGAAGCCGTGAGCAATGGTGGTCTTGAATGGAGACTCGGCGGCGGCACGCTCGGGGTTGGTGTGGATCCACTGATGATCCCCGGTCACGGCGGCAAACTGATCGATCATCTGCTGGCTGACATGCAACCATTCGCCCACGTGGGTCTCTTCACCGATGCTCGCCTGCAAGGTGGCAAACAGGGTCGCCGCCTCACCGTCGAGTTCGATGATCGACTCTTGCGGTGGCACGGGCTGGCCGTTGACGGCCTGGGCCGCGCCCTGCTGCTGCAGCATGGACTGGCTGTCGCCCTGCAAATCCAGCACTCGCCCCAGCAGAGGGTGGAGGTGTGCCTTTTGCTGAAACTCACGCCAGTAGTCGCGGATAGCCGGAGAGAGCCAATCCTTGAGCTCAAAGGGGTGCTGCGCCAGAATTTCGCGCTTGCGCTTCAGAAAATCGACAACTTTCATGTACCGATCCCTATTCGATTCAAAGCCTGTAAAGAGGTCTAACCAGTCCTATTTTATTAAAGTTACAGCTGAAAGTGCAAAAAAATCTCGGCGTACAGCTGTACCAAGGCAAAAATCACTACAGGATAGCTACATAACAGCATGATGAACCAACGAAGAAAACGATTGCCTGTTTTTTATCCGATCATGTTGGCATTGAGATGAAAAAGGCCTGTCACGAGCCTGTGTAGAGATCAGCGCGCTGCAGACCACCACTCGCGGCACCCTGCCTCATCGAAGAAGGTCCAGGCCAGCACCCGGCTCACCTTGTTGCCCTGCGCCATCTCGAGCACCCGCACCTGACGAGCACCGACCCGGGTCAGCGCCTTCTTCGCCGCCGGCAGATTCTCCTTTTTCGATACCAGCGAGCTGAACCAGAGGCACTGCTCGGCAAAGGCCCGGCTCTGGTTGATCATCGCGGCCAGAAAGGCAGCCTCTCCCCCTTCGCACCAGAGCTCGGCCTTCTGGCCGCCGAAGTTGAGCACCGGCTTGTCCTTGACCTCCTTGCCCAGATTGCGCAGCTTGCGCTCAGTCCCCTTGCTCGCCTCCGCCAGCGACGCGTGGAAGGGAGGGTTGCAGAGGGTCAGCGCAAAACGCTCGCGCGGTGCCACTATGCCCTGAAAGATGTCGCCGGCCCTGCCCTGCAAGCGGCACTCGATCTGGCTGCCCAGCCCGTTGCTGTTGGCCAGCAGAGAGGCAGCCTTGACCGACACCGGATCGATGTCGGAGCCGACGAAGCGCCAGCCATATTCGCGGGCACCCAGCAGGGGGTAGATGCAGTTCGCCCCGACCCCGACATCCAGCACCCGCACGCCCTTGCCGGTCGGCACCTTGCCGGCGCTCTCGGCCAGCAAGTCAGCCACTCTGTGCAGATAGTCCACCCGCCCAGGAATGGGCGGACAAAGGTAGCCGGCGGGCAGATCCCAGTGTTGGATGCCGTAATGCAACGCCAGCAGGGCCTTGTTCAGCGCCTTGACGGCGGCGGGGTCGGCAAAGTCGATGGTGCTGGCGCCGTAGGGATTGACGAAGACGAAGGGCTGCAGCTCGGGAGTGCGCAGGCAGAGCGCGGCAAAGTCGTAGGGAGCCTGGTGGCGATTGCGCGGGTGCAATCCGGATTTATGGTCTGAACGGGTCTTCATGCTGGGCCTGCCGGGGAAAAAACGGGCCCACACTATAGTGATTCGGCACCCGAAAGTCTAAATCGCAGCCATAAAAAACCGGGCTGCGGGAGCCCGGTTCAAGTGAGGTTGGAAAAACAGTCCGTACTGCGAGCCGTTTGTCCAGCCTGACTCAGATGTCGATCCGGCGTGCCTGCCAGAACTTGCTGCGCCAGTAAGAGCTGTCGAGCTTGGAACGGGTTACCCCGGCCCGGGTGGAGGCGTGAATGAACTCGCCATTGCCCACATAGATGCCGACGTGGTTGAGGCGGCGATTGATTTTGAAGAAGACCAGGTCACCTTCGACCAGATCCTGCTTGGAGACTCGGGTGCCTTCATGGACCTGGGAGCGGGTATCACGGGGAAGTTCGATACCGACGGCGTTGCGGAATACTTCACGGGCAAAGGCGGAACAATCGATGCCGCGCTGGCTGCTGCCTCCCATGCGGTAAGGAACGCCGCGCCACTCTTTGTATACAGTCAGGATTTCGTTTACATCTGGGGTTTGTGAAGCTTCCGGTTCAATTACGGGTTCCATCATGGAAACTTCGATCTTGCTCGCGACCTCGGGCTGGGGTGCCGAGGCACAACCCACCATTCCGAGCGCGACCAGCAGTAGCATCAGGTGGCGCAATCCTTTATCCCCGCAAAATAGTAAAACTTGTTAAAATACGGCCCGAACGGGCAATTTATAAGGCAACAGCACCCGACTATATCCAAGAATTCTATCGAGGCAAGCGAAAATCCCTATCGACCTCACATTTCTGCAAGGAAATGCATTATTTTTCCTGATTAATGTGATCGTGGCCAAACAATATACAATCTCGAAAGAGGCCGTCCTGACCGGATTAAACTGACTTTTATCGCTGTTTCGTCGCTCTTTTAAAGTGAAAAATTATGATCTCTGTGGATCTCTATTTGTTAAAACCGGCAAAGGTCGACGCCGAGCAGCTGACTCTGCTGCAAACCCTGCTCTCCCCCGAAGAACGGCAGATATGGCAGTCCATCGGTCAGCCGGCACGCCGCCAGGAGTACCTGCTCAGCCGCGGGCTGCTGCGGCGGCTGCTGGCCGAGCGGCTGCAGTGCAACCCCGATGTACTGCAATTTGCCAGCAACCCGCACGGCAAACCTGTGCTAAGCGACAGGCGCTGGCAGTTCAACCTCAGCCACAGCGGGGATTGGCTGGTGATCGCCCTCTGCGCCGTCGGCCCGCTCGGGGTCGACATCGAGATGGGTCAGCGCCGCCGCCAGACTCTGCCACTGGCGCGCCGCTTTTATGCACGCAGTGAATATGAGTGGCTGCTCGCCCTGCCCGAAGCGGAGCAAGAGTCGGCCTTCTATCGGCTCTGGTCGCGCAAGGAGGCGGTGCTGAAGGCCCACGGTGCCGGCATCGCCGCCGGCCTCGACAAGGTGCGCTTCGTGCCTGAGGAAAAGTGGCGGCTCGACAACCAGCTCGATAAACAGGATTACCGGGTACAGGATTGGCCCATCGGCCAGGGCTGGCTCAGCCTGGCCGCACCAACCCTGGCCGTCAATGGCTGGCTGCTCGATGGCAGCTTGAATTCTGTGCCCATCAACCCCATGTTAACTCACACCATTTTCCA
Source organism: Aeromonas sp. s2 (assembly GCF_040907935.1). Classification (NCBI taxonomy): domain Bacteria; kingdom Pseudomonadati; phylum Pseudomonadota; class Gammaproteobacteria; order Aeromonadales; family Aeromonadaceae; genus Aeromonas; species Aeromonas sp. s2. The sequence goes on from NZ_JBFOCR010000009.1 coordinate 548,743, forward strand.
AGAGTCAGCCTCATGATCGTCGACATCAATCCCCAGAATTTCCAAGCCGCCCTGATCGATGCTTCCATGAAAAAGCCGATCGTCATCTATTTCCACGCCCCCCAGATGCCGGAGTGTCAGGCCATGACCCCGCAGGTGGAGGCGCTGGTCGGCCCGGCCAATCCCCAGGTGACCCTGGCCAGGGTCGACATGAACGATCCGCAGCTGCAACCGCTGGCCGGTCAGCTCGGTCTGCGCGCCCTGCCGGCGCTGGTGCTGTTCCATCAGGGCCGCCCTGACGAGCAAGCCATTCTGGAAGGCCCGCAGGACGAGGCCACCCTGCGCGGCTATTTCGCCGCCTTCGCCCCCAAGGAGGAGGAGCTGCTGCTCGAGCAGGGGCAACAGGCACTGGCGGACGGCCAGACGAGCGTGGCCTATGGCCACTTCGGCAAGGCTCATCAGCTGGCGCCGGATCGCCACGACATCAGTCTGTGGTTGACCCAGGCGGCACTCGATCTCAATCTGCTGGATGAGGCACAGGAGCTGCTCGGCAAGATCCCGATGATCGCCCAGGATGACCACTATCAGACGCTTGTCTCCCGTCTGGCGCTGGCCCAACAGGCCGCGGACAGCCCGGAGCTGCGAGCCCTGGAAGCCCGTCATCAGCAGGAGCCTGACAACTTTGCCCTGGCCCAGGAGCTGGCGGTGCAATACAGCCAAGCCGGCCGCCAGGAAGAGGCGCTGGCGCTGCTGTTCACCATCCTCAAGCGGGATCTCGCCTTCGGCGATGCCAAGAAGACCTATCTCGACATCCTGACCACCATGGGATCCAACCCAGCGGCGCAGGGTTACCGTCGCAAGCTCTACAGCCTGCTCTACTGACTTGAAACGAAGATGAGCAACGGGGTGATGCCGAGCGTTCGGCATTGCCTTGTCAGGCGAGGATCAGCAAGGAAAATGCGGGAATTTGATGAATTTCAGGCAAAAAAAAATGGCGCATAACTGCGCCATTTTTTTCGCATGGATTACTTCTTGTAGGAAGTAGCCATGTTGTCGATGCGCTGGTTAGCACGCATAGCTTCTTGCTTGGCTTCTGCAACATCAGCAGCGATCTTGGACTGATCAGCACGAACAGCGCTAACATCTTGAGCCAGTTGGTCAACTTTGTTAGACAGATTCTGAACGGAAGTTTCCAGTTCGCTGGTGTTTGCACAACCGCCCAGCAGAGCGGACAGACCAACAACACCTACCAACAACATTTTTTTCATTTTAAAAGCTCCCTTTAACTCGCCAGACGTTTAGCAAGCGGCGTGATTATGGCACAAAAAAATCATAGTTTGGATAGGCCCCATCACAGATAAATGCATTAAAACCCTCATTTTTTTTTAAACGTACACTTTTTGTGCAAAGTTCAGTCAAAAATAAGGGTCACTGGATGAGGTTCGCACAAAGCGTAACCAAATTTTGTGCTTATTACAATTTCGTATGAGGCTCAGGCTGAACGTTCTGACAGCAACTGACGATACTGCACCAGATCCTCGATGGTCAGCACCGGCATGTCATGGCGGCGGCCAAATGCCACCAGATCCGGCAAGCGGGCCATGGAGCCATCTTCCTTGGTCAATTCGCACAACACACCGAAGGGTTTGAGCCCGGCGAGCTGCATCAGATCGACCGTGGCTTCGGTGTGGCCGCGGCGGGTCAACACCCCGCCAGTGCGGGCCCGCAGCGGGAAGACGTGGCCCGGGCGGTGCAGGTCGGAGGGTCTGGCACCGTCGGCGATGGCGGCCCGGATGGTGGTGATACGATCGGCCGCCGAGACGCCGGTGGTCACCCCCTGCGCCGCCTCGATAGTCACGGTGAAGGCGGTCTGATAGTGGCTGGAGTTGGCCTCCACCATCATCGGCAGTTCGAGCTGGCGTACCCGCTCGTCGGTCAGGCAGAGGCAGACGATGCCGGAGCACTCGCGGATCATCATGGCCATCTGTTCATTGGTCATGGATTCGGCGGCGAAGATGAGATCCCCTTCGTTCTCCCGATCTTCATCGTCGGCCACCAGCACGCCGCGGCCGGCACGCAGAGCTGCCAGCGCCGCTTCGACACGGGCAATGGGATCACCAAATTCACTGAGAAGAGACTGATTCATGGTAAGACTCCTAAACAAGACAAGGACCAGAATCAGGGCATGGAAAGGCAGACAGAGATAGGCATGCAGCGGCCGGCCCGCGGGGGGCTTGCCTGCAATAGTCTGTCTTATCCTCTTTCATCCGGACTGTGACCGTCGGCTCCGGCATCTCACCGGATCTGCTGACCCCGTCCCGGCTGAAAACCGGGTCGGGCGCTCGCGGGCTCCCCGAGTCAGATCGGGATACCGCCGGTGGGGAATTTCACCCCGCCCTGAGAATAAGCGCAGACAGCCTAAAGAAAAACGGCGCCGGATACCAGCACAAAACCCATCAAGGATGAATAGCATGCCTGCTCCGGGGTACGGATCGCCCGGATGCACGGCGCGCTGTCTTTTCTGATTTTGTTTGTGGCATAGTGCCAGAAAAAACGCGCGGCCTGCGCAGACTCAGGCGCCAACAACACCAACGGAATCATGACAGAGATGGAAAAGAAAATACTGCTGACGGACTGCCCGGACGCCAAGGGCCTCATCGCCAAGATCACCAACATCTGCTACAAGCACCAGCTCAACATCAACAAGAACGACGAGTTCGTGGATCACGAAAACGGCCGCTTCTTCATGCGCACCGAGCTGGAGGGGCGCTTCAACGACGAGACCCTGCTGGCCGACCTCGATGATGCCCTGCCCGCCGGAGCCCAGCGCCGGCTGGTCAAGGCCGGCAAGAAGCGCATCGTCATCCTGGTGACCAAGGAGACCCACTGCCTCGGCGACATCCTGATGAAGAACTACGCCGGTGCGCTGGACATGGACATAGTGGCGGTGATCGGCAACTACGACACCCTCGCCGAGCTGACCGGCAAGTTCGACATTCCGTTCCACACCGTCAGCCACGAGGATCTGAGCCGTACCGAGCATGAAGAGCAGGTGCGCGCCATCATCGACGGCTACCAGCCCGACTACGTGGTGCTGGCCAAGTACATGCGGGTGCTGACCCCGAGTTTCGTCGAAGCCTATCCGCGCAAGATCATCAACATCCACCACTCCTTCCTGCCCGCCTTCATCGGTGCCCGCCCCTATCGACAGGCCTTCGATCGCGGGGTCAAGCTGATCGGCGCCACCGCCCACTTCGTCACCGACGACCTGGATGAGGGCCCCATCGTCGAGCAGGACGTGATCCACGTCGATCACACCTTCAGTGCCGACGACATGGCCAAGGCCGGCCGCGACGTGGAGAAGTCCGTGCTGAGCCGGGCGCTCGAGCTGGTACTGAACGAACGGGTGTTCGTCTACGGCAACAAGACGGTGGTGTTCAAGTAATTCCGGCCCCTGAAAACGACAAAGGCTCCCGCGGGAGCCTTTGTTCCATGTGCACTGACGCGACGTCAATCAGAGCGGCAGATCGTTGATGGTCATGGCGCCCTTGTCGAGCTTGATCTCGGCCGTCAGCTGCTCCTTGTCCGCCTTGAGATACCCCATGGCCGCGAACTGGTCCAGCATGGGTGCCAGCTGCGGCACCGCCTTGCCCAGCTTGCCGCTCAGGTTGGCGTGCAGCAGACCGGAGAGGGCGTGCATCCCCTCTTCGCTGCTGAACAGCTGCTCGAGCGAGGTGCTTGCCAGCTTGATGTCGCCCTTCATGGCCACCGGCTCGCCGTTGAGATGGGAGCTCAAGTCCACCAGCTCCAGCGTGGCGCCACGCTTGAGCATCTTGTCCAGCGCCTGCTGGATCGCTTCCTCTTCCACGCCCTGGCCGCTGGAGGCCTGCAGCGCCTGATAGCCTTCCAGATCCAGCCCCTTCAGATTGAGGGCCAGCTTGCTCTGGGTCAGCGCAAGGTTGTCGGCCTCGTTCTCCAGATTGAGGGTATCCACCTTCATCTGGTAGCTGCTGGAGAGGGTCTGGGCATCATCCCCAGCCAGCTGGGTCTCGGAGGTCAGCCCCTGCAGGGAGAACTTGACGTTGTCCGGCAGCTGTACCGACAGCGCGGAGAGGGTCATGTCGCTACGGGGAGAGAGCCAGATGCCGCGGATCTCGGCCATGTCGGCACTGCCCTTAAGCTCGGCCAGCACCATGTCCATCTTGTTCTGCTCTTCGTGCAGGGTCATGCCCTGCCAGTGGAAGGTGAGGTGGCCATTGCCTTCCAGATCACCGTGATAGTCACCCTTCATCGGCAGGAAGCTGAACTCGTCCAGCCCCTGCTTGACCTTGAACTCGTTGGCCCAGAAGCGGCTGCTGTTGCTGGAGGTCCACAGGCTGCTGACCGACTCGATACCAAACTGCCACTGCTCCATCTTGAAGGCGCCGAACACGGGCGCCAGCGAACCTTGCCTGGTGTCGAGCAGCATGTTGCTCTTGATGTAGAGCGGCAGGATGCGGCTGTCGACGATGAACTGCACCTCGACCGGCTCGCTCCCCTCCAGCTGACCATCCAGGCTGGCCAGGGTCTGCGGGGTGATCACCATCTTCAGTACGCCATCGCGGGTGAACAGGTTGCTCGAACCCGGCTGCCAGCTCAACTCGATGCCGCTCTCCTGCTTCACCTTGGCGATCTGCTCGGCCATGATGCGGTCGAACGCATTGCCCGTGTACCAGCAGGCACCCAGCCCACCCACCACCAAGGCCGCCGTGACGGCCAGCGCTACTCGCTTCTTCATCTTTATTCCGTTCTCCAGGGAGTGATTGCCGCACTCTACGGGGCAAGTTCGGGGGGAGGCAAGCGCAATTCGGCGCCGGCCACAATTAAGTGATGTCACAACAAGGGGCTGAACAGATAGAACATGTTCTCCATTGCCTTCTTGTACCAGGGGCGTGCCCGCCACTTGGCCAGCGACATGGGCGTCGCCTCCACCATGTAGCCCTGCACCAGCTGGGTCATCTCGGCGACGAACACCGGATTGTCGATGAGCAGGGTCACCTCGAAGTTGAGCCAGAGGCTGCGCCGATCCAGGTTGACCGTCCCCACCAGGGCGAAGTCGTCATCCACCAGCACGCTCTTGGTGTGCAGCAGGCCGGCGTCGTAGCGGTAGATCTCCACCCCCGCCTCCAGCAGCTCCTCCATGAAGGCATTGCAGGCGTAATTGGCCATGATGGAGTCGTTGCGCGCCGGCAGCACCAGCTGCACCTGCACGCCGCGGGCCGCCGCCGAGGAGAGCGCCGCCGCCAGCGGATCGTCCGGCACGAAGTAGGGGGTGGTCAGCACCAGATGGTGGCGGGCCTGGTAGATGGCCAGCAGCAGGCTCTGCTGGATGCAGTCGCCACCGACGAAGGGGCCGGACGGGATGAGCTGGGCCCGGTAGTTGCTCTGGGGCCAGGCCTCCGGCTCGTGCTGCAGGCTGTCGAGCAGCCGCTCGCCGGTCTCCATCTCCCAGTCCCAGACGAAGATGGACCACATCAGCGGCACCATGGGGCCCTGTACCCGGATCATGATGTCGACCCACTGGCCGACCCCGGCGTTCTGCTTGAAGAAGCGGGGATCCACCATGTTCATGGAGCCGGTGTAACCGACTCTGTCGTCGATCACCACCAGCTTGCGGTGCATCCGCAAATCCTGACGCTGGAACGGGATGCGCCAGGCCCCGACCGGCAGCACCTCCACCAGCTTGACCCCCGCCTTGCGCAGCTTCTTCGGCCAGGGCGAGCGGAAGAAGGTCTTGCTGCCCATGGAATCGAGCAGCAAGCGACAATCCACGCCGCGCGCCGCCACTTCCATCAAGGCTTCACACACCTCGTCGGTGTCGCCGCCCGGGTGCCAGATGTAGAACTCCAGGTAGCAGGACTGGGAGGATTGGCGGATGTCGCGCACTATCTCGCGCAGGATGGCTTCCGGCTTGCTGAGCAGCGTCATCCGGTTGCCGGAGAGCATGGGCATGGCCAGCCGTCCCTGGATCAGATCGTGCAGCGGCTGGGCCTTCTCCCCCACCTCGCAGCAGTGCTGAGGGAAGAGCCGGGCCAGCTGGCGGATCCAGATGGCGTAAGGGCGGTACATGGCCTGGGCCCGCTCGGCGCGCCGCCGGCCGAGGCGAATTTCGCCAAACAGCACGTAGAAGCCGACCCCGGCAAACGGGATGGCATAGATGAGGGCGAGCCAGGCCAGCGAGACCCCGATGGGGCGTCGCTTCATCACCACCCGCAATGAGACCCCCGCCACGATCACGGTGTGAAACAGCAGCAGCAACCAGCCCAGGAACTGGGAAAACAGCAGTTGGATGTCGTGCTCCAGACCGTTGATCACGAGAACTCCTTTTACACAGGGGTGAAAGCGGTGGGCAGATCCCACGAAAGCAGGATGGTATGCTGTAAGACACACCCATTCAATCAGGTCGTTAGCATGATCCTGTCATCTATGCTGCTCAGTCTGGCCATGCTAGGTCAAGGCTCATATGACATCAATGAGCAACAGATAAACCAGTACCTGCAATCCCAGGTGCAAGTGAACAAACAGCTGGAGCTGCCCGGCATCATCAAGGCCCATGTGCAGCTCGAGCAGAGCGACGTGCAGATCGGACGTCAGAGCCCGGACACCGCCCGGGTCTACGGCAAGGGCAAGCTCAAGATCGCCCTGCCGGACAACACCGAATACGACGCCCGGCTGAACATGGCCTACGAGGCGAGGCCACGCTACGACAAGGCACAGAGCGCCCTGTTCCTCGACAACATGAAGTTGATTGAATACAAGCTGGAGCCTGAGGCGGCGCAGCAGAAGTTCGGCTTCATGCTCGGCATGCTGCTGCAGAGCATGGAGAAGCGGCTGGAGACCCAACCGGTCTACCGGCTCGATGCCAAGGATCCGAATCAGGCCTGGCTGAAGGAGAATCTGCTGGGGCTGGAGCTGTCACCGGGCAAGATCCACCTGCTGACCAAGCCCCAGTGACGGTTCAGTTGTAGACCGGGGCCTTGGCCTGGCGCACCAGCAGCTCGATCTGGTAACCCTGTTCGCGCTGCTGGTCATAAAGGGAGAAGAGCGGCCCCTCCAGCTCGTGCAGGGGCAGGTCGGCAAAGCCGGCCTTGAGGTAGAAGGGTTTTTCGAACGGCAAGGCCTGGCAGATCACCGGCTTGTCCAGCAGATCGCTGCAGGCGTGCTGCAACAGACGAGAACCCAGCCCCAGCGACTGGTAGTGGGGCAACAGGCGAAAGCCGCAGAGGTGATAGTAATCCTGTTCGTCGCGCAGGCGCACGGCCCCCACCAGCCAGTGGGCGTCGCGTACCACGAAGATCCGCTCGGCCAGATCCGGCACATAGTGGGAGAAAGTGGTTTCGTAGTAGTCCCTGATCAGGGAGAGATCCGCATCGCAGTACTCTTCGAACGTGAGTTCCATCGCCCGTTTGCCTATCACACTCGTTTCATCCCTGGCCATCCGGCCAGATCCTCGCATATTGATTGTTGGTCGAAGAGATCCGACCAGCATGAAGATATCACGGCTTTTAGTAACAAAAAAGCCAATAACCACACCAAGTTGCATGCTTTTTAACAGGCTGCCGGCGCGGCGGCAAACCGCAATCCTAGCACGGCAAACCAGAGGCAGACACTGTTTGTCCCTTCTCCTGACCCTTTACGGCAGCTCGCCATTTGATGACCCGCAACTCACTGATTTGGCTCTACAAACAGATCATGTAAACATTTATTAACAAGTCATTCTCGTCATCGCCCTACACAAAAAGCCCCATTCGAATAGCAACTTCACCGTTTCGCCCTATGGTGAAGCCTTGGCATAGCATCGCGCTGTTGTTGCCTGCGTGGGGTCATCCCCACACCGACACCTCACCACTTTGCCAAGGAGCTATCATGTCCAGACCGATCCCCTCCCTGTTGCTGCTAGCCTTGCTGCCCGCCGCCGGCTGGGCCGGCGACATCCATGTCCCGCTTGCCCCCTATCACTTCACGGCGCAGCAGCTTGCCGCCGGCCAAGCCCCGGCACTCCCCCTGGATGAGGCCCACTTCGTGTTCGGCGAGGCGGCCATGGCGTTCGATCTGCACGACTTCCTGCTGCAACAGGCGCCTCACCTGCTACCCAAGGAGGAGGTGATCCTGCACTGGAGCGGCATCACCAGCCTCAACCCCCAGCTGCTGCTGGCCCTGATGGAGACGAGCAGCCAGCTCATCTCGGCCCCCTCCGAACAGGCCATGGCGGCGCCATTCGCCAAGCTGGTGAAGGCCAGGGGCTTTGACAATCAGCTGGAGCTGATGGCGCGCCAGCTCTCCGAGCGCTTCTACCAGGCCCGCTCCCAGTTGCAGCTCAGCCCGCGCCGCGCCCCCGCCCTGGCGCCGCAAGCCGCGCACCAGGCCGCCCTCGCCAGCCTGCTGAGCGCGCCAGTGCAGCAGCAGCTCGGTGAGCAGTGGCGGACCCTGTTCGGCCAGGACGCCATGACCTCCCCCGGGGGC
>NZ_JBFOCR010000009.1:557618-761086 GCF_040907935.1 Aeromonas sp. s2
AGTTCCAGCTGCCCTGGCGCCAGGGCTACAGCTGGAAGGCCAATGGCGCCCACTCCCATACCGGCTCCGGCTACCCCTACTCCTCCATCGACGTCTCCTACGACTGGCCGGGCTGGGGCGGCGCCACCTACACGGTCACCGCCGCCAACAGCGGCACCGTCACCGTCTTCTCCCGCTGCCAGGTGCGAGTCACCGCCCCCAATGGCTGGGCCACCAACTACTACCACATGAGCGGGATCTCGGTGCGCAGCGGCGACTACGTGGCCGCCGACACCCCCATCGGCACCTATGCCAGCAACCGCAACGAGGCCCTGTGCGAGGGCGGCTCCTCCACCGGCCCGCACCTGCACTTCTCCCTGCTCTACAACGGGGTGTTCCAGTCCCTGCAGGGACAGAAGCTGAGCAGCTATGCCGTCAACGTCGGCGCCAGCAACTACGACGACAACTGCAACCGCTTCTGGCTCTACAACCAGCGCAATGGCCAGCGCTACTGTGCCTGGCAACCGCTCTACAACAACGGGGTCGACTGAGTTGCATTACAACCCGCTAAGTGATTGAAAAATCAGTAATGATGGGATCTGTGCGGTTTTTTGCAAGCCGTCACAGATCCGCACAGTCCGCTTTGAAAGTGCTCACAAAATCACCGTCAGGCGATTGCCGGCCAGCCAGGCTGGTGTGAGGCTCTGGGTGCCCATCAGGGCACCCAATAAAAGGACTGACAATAATGAAACACACAGCGGGAATCTGGGCGATCGCAGGCATGCTGATCGCTCCTTTGACACACGCCGACGTCATACTGCACGCCTTCAACTGGAAATACAGTGAAGTCACCGCCAAGGCCGATCTCATCAAGGCTGCCGGCTACAAACAGGTGCTCATCTCGCCGCCCCTCAAGTCATCGGGCAACGAGTGGTGGGCACGCTACCAACCCCAGGATCTGCGCCTCATCGATACACCCCTTGGCAACAAGCAGGATCTCGAGCAGCTGATCGCCGCCATGCAGGCACGGGGCATCGCCGTCTACGCGGACGTGGTGCTCAACCACATGGCCAACGAAAGCTGGAAGCGCAGCGATCTCAACTACCCCGGCAGCGAGCTGCTGCAAAGCTATGCCGCCAACCCCGGCTACTTCGAGCGCCAGAAGCTGTTTGGCGATCTGGGCCAAAACTTCCTGGCCGGCCAGGACTTCCATCCGGAAGGGTGCATCAGCGACTGGAACGATCCGGGCAACGTGCAGTTCTGGCGGCTGTGCGGCGGCGCGGGCGACAAGGGGCTGCCGGATCTCGACCCCAACAACTGGGTGGTAAGCCAGCAGCAGGCCTACCTCAAGGCGCTCAAGGGGATGGGGATCAAAGGCTTTCGGGTCGATGCGGTCAAGCACATGAGCGATTACCAGATCAACGCCGTGTTCACCCCGGAGATAAAGCAGGGGATGCACGTGTTCGGCGAGGTGATCACCACCGGCGGCGCCGGCAGCAACGACTACGAGCACTTCCTCAAGCCCTACCTCGACAGCAGCGGCCAGGGTGCCTATGACTTCCCGCTGTTCGCCTCCCTGCGCGGGGCGCTCGGCTATGGTGGCAGCATGAACCTGCTGGCGGATCCCGGTGCCTACGGTCAGGCCCTGCCGGGCAGCCGGGCGGTCACCTTCGCCATCACTCACGACATCCCCACCAACGACGGCTTTCGCTACCAGATCCTGAACCCGACCGACGAGAAGCTGGCCTATGCCTACCTGCTCGGGCGCGATGGCGGCTCGCCGCTGGTCTATTCGGATCATGGCGAGACCCAGGCCAAGGACGGGCTGCGCTGGCAGGACTATTACCTGCGCAGCGACCTCAAGGGGATGATCCGCTTCCACAACGCGGTGCAGGGCCAGCCCATGCAGCTGGTCGGCAGCGGCGACTGCTTCGTGCTGTTCAAGCGTGGCAAGCAGGGGCTGGTCGGCATCAACAAGTGCGACTACGAGCAGGAGTACTGGCTCGATACCGCCAAGTTCGAGATGAACTGGTATCGCAACTACCGGGACGTGCTCGACCAAAACGCCGTGATCAACGTGCAGAGCCAGTGGGTCCGGGTCGCCATTCCCGCCCGCAGCGCCCGCCTCTGGCTGCAGGAGTAAACCGGCCACTGCCGTGCGAGGCCGCCACCGGGCGGCCTCGCTTTTTTTTTTGCCGCACACAAAATAGTGAGCCGCGGCCACAGCTCGGCCTGCGCGGGCTTGTTCTGCCCGCGCCGTGATGCTTTACTCAACAAGGCTAACGAGGCTGAAGGAGCAAGCCGTTGAAAGCATGGATGTTGATGGGATTGATCCCGCTGTTCTCCCCGCCCGGCTGGAGCCAGACACCCGCCCCGGCCGAGGTGGTGATCCTCACCGCCGAGCCGCCGGCCCCGCCCCCCGCGACGCCCCCCGTCACCATGCCCACCCCGGGGGTGCTGCCACCGCCCGAGCCAGCCAGCCCGCCACTGCCGCCCGGTACCCGCCAGATCCAGGTCTACAAGTCGGTGCAGAAAAACGGCGTGGTGCGCTACTCGGACGTGATGCCGGATCAGGGCCGCTATGAGCTGCTGCTGTTCAACGACTGTTACGCCTGCGACCCCGACTCCAAGGTCAACTGGCACACCACCGGCCTGTTTCTCTATGACTACGCCAGCACCATCCAGGCCGCAGCCAAAGCCTATCAGGTGGAGCCGGCCCTCATCCGGGCGCTGATCCACGCCGAATCCGCCTTCAACCCCCTCGCCGTGTCCCGCAAGGGGGCCATGGGACTGACCCAGCTGATGCCCGCCACGGCGCGGGAGCTGGGGGTGGGCAATGCCATGCTGGCGGAGCAGAATATCTTCGGCGGGGTGAAATATCTGGCGGGGCTGCTCAAGCAGTATGGTGGCAACGTGGCGCTGGCCACCGCGGCCTACAACGCCGGTGCCGGTGCGGTGCAAAAACATGGGGGCATCCCCCCTTATGCTGAAACCCGCGCCTACGTAGAGCGGGTGCAGCTGCTGCGCCAGCGCTACAAAGACATGCTGAGCGCCAAGGGGTTGTAAGCCCTTGGCAAGTCACAAACAAGGTGGCACTCCCTCCCATATGGCATGGCCGAAACCCGCACCTATGCCTATGTGTGGAGCGGGTGCAACTGCTGCGCCAACGCTACAAAGATATGCTGAGCGCCAAGGGGTTGTAGCCCCTCCCCTCTTGCCGATGACCAGGCTACTCTGCGGGCCCTTGCGGCCCGTTTTCGTGCCCGCCAGAAACGAAAAAACACGCCCGGGGGCGTGTCGATACCACACTTTGCTGCCCTGACGGATCAGGCTTTGGTCGCGATCGCGCGATAGGCCAATGCACCCAGAATGGCACCGACGATGGGAGCGACCCAGAACAGCCACAGCTGGCTCAGTGCCCAGTCCCCCACGAAGAAGGCCACGCCCGTGCTGCGCGCCGGGTTGACCGAGGTGTTGGTCACCGGAATGCTGATGAGGTGAATGAGGGTCAGGCACAGGCCAATGGCGATGGGGGCAAACCCGGCCGGGGCCCGGCTGTCGGTGGCGCCCATGATGACGAACAGGAAGAAACCTGTCATCACCACTTCGCACACCAGCGCCGCCAGCATGCTGTAGCCGCCCGGGGAGTGCTCGCCATAGCCGTTGGAGGCAAAGCCCGCCGCCAGGTCAAAACCGGCCTGACCGCTGGCAATCACATACAGCACCGCCGCTGCAGCAATCCCGCCCAGCACCTGAGCGACCATGTAGGGCAGCACGCCGGAGGCCGGAAAACGACCGCCGGCCCAGAGCCCGATGGTCACGGCCGGGTTCAGGTGACAGCCCGAGATATGGCCGATGGCGTAAGCCATGGTCAGCACGGTCAGGCCGAAGGCCAGCGCCACGCCGAGCAGGCCGATGCCGACGTTTGGAAAGGCGGCAGCCAGAACGGCGCTGCCGCAGCCCCCCAGCACCAGCCAGAAGGTGCCCATGAATTCAGCTGCAAAAGGTTTCACTTCTCGACTCTCCCAATGATGGATGAAGCGGGAGCCCAGGGCTCACCGGGCCGCACCACGCGGCCGGCGCATATTATGGGAGTCAGGATCGGGCATGCGAAGGGAGGGGGGCACGGTCATAAAACGTGACATGCATCACAAGCAGTTGATTAACTGAGAGGATTGTCGTTAGCGACCGATCAGGCAGCCCTTCTCGGTGAAGAGGAGGTGCGACAGAAAGTGACCCTTTTGAGGCTTCTACCGACAGCCGCCGCTGCCAGAAGAGGCAACTCGCCGGTGTATGGCCGGTTGTCCGACAGTGCCGCTATCACAGCGGCATGCACGGCTCAGCGGTAGCGACCGCGCACCGATCCCGTGCTGCGTCCGGCCATCTTGATCAGGATCTGACGGGTATGGAAGTGGCAGAGCGCCACCCCGAGGGCATCCGCCGCATCCGCCTGGGGGGTGGCCGAAAGCTTGAGCAGGTGGGTCACCATATGCTGCACCTGCTCCTTGGCGGCGCCGCCGGTGCCCACCACCGCCTGCTTGATCTGGGTGGCCGAGTATTCGCTCACCGGCAGCAGGGCATTGACCGCCGCCACGATGGCGCTGCCGCGAGCCTGACCCAGCTTCAAAGCGGAATCGGCATTACGGGCCATAAAGACCCGCTCGATGGCGAACTCGTCCGGCTTGAACTGGGTGATGATCTCGCTCACCCCGTCATAGACCTGCTTGAGGCGCGACGGCAGCTCCCCCAGGTCGGTGCGGATGCAGCCCGAGCCCAGGTACTCCGCCTTGCCCGCCACGATGCGAATGACCCCGTAACCGGTGATGCGTGAACCCGGATCTATCCCCAAAATAATGCTCATAGACTCGCTGCTGCTCTGAAGGCCGTTTCTGCTCGCCAAGATAGCAAACAAGCGCCCGCTTGGCTTGCGTGGCAGCGCCCCCGCCAATCAACTGCGCAGGGATGCGCCATCTCATACAGTGGTCCGGCGATTTTTTCGCCCGCCGCCCCGCCGATGGCCCTGGCAAACCGGCGCGGCGATCACCTTCACTCCCCCACCAGGGTGACCAGTTGCTCCGCCAGCCGGTGGCCGTGCAGGTAACTCTCAATCAGCGCCCCGTCGGCCCGTCCCGTCTCAATCTGCTGATACCAGTGAGCCAGCATGGCGACAAAACCCCGTTGGGTAAGCACCGGCTGCCAGTCGTCGGGGGCCAGGGTCAGCACGCTCTTGTCTCGGGCCATCGTGCCCCGGGTGCAGTTCTCGATATGCAGGGAGAAGTTGTCGCCATAGGCGTTTATACGCTCCTCGGTAATGCCAGCGCTGCGATTCATGCTGCCGCTCACCGCCACCTGCCCGCTCTGCCAGGCCACGCTCACCCCGGCCAGCAACTCGGGTTGGCGGGCACAGCGCCGCAGCACCGCATGCAGATCCCCATCAGGCGCCCCCCCGTAGTAGCAGAGGCTGTCGAGCACGTGGATAAAGTCGTCGAACAGAAACGAGCGCGGGGCCCCCGCCAGGGCGTGGCGGTGCTTTTGCCAGTTGAGCTCGGTAAGCGGCTGGCCGCGGGCCGCGCTCATGGCGGGCAGATAGCGGCGATTGAAGCCCACAAACAGCGGGCAGTTCTTGGCGATGGCGATATTGGCGAGGCTCTCTACCCCGGCAAACGTGTCGCAGAGCGGCTTGTCGACAAGGGTGGGGATGCCGGCGCGCAGGCACTGGGCGGCCAGTTCCAGGTGCACCGCGGTGGCGGCGTGGATCATCACCGCATCCGGGCGGCTTGCCAGCAAGCCGCCCAGCTCGGTGAAGCACTCGGCGATACGGTACTGGCGGGCCAGCTTATCCAATACCGCTGGATTGCGGGTACAGAGCAGCGGGGTGACTCGATCGTCACTGGCCAGCAGCGGCAGATAGGCTTTCTGGGCGATATCACCAAGACCTACGAGGGCAATGCGCATGACAACTCCTTGTTTTATCAGGCACGCGTGGGCAGAGTCAGCGCTGGCGAGCGCCTGCGCCAACCGGCCAATGCAAACTGGCGGACAGAGTAGCACTCCCCTCCTCTCCCCTCCATCGGCGGCGCCAAAAGCAACAGGGGCGACCCGCCGGTCGCCCCTGTTTCTGCATCTGTTGCTTGCATTACACGCCGGATCGGCCTGCGAGGATCAGCCCCGTGACAGCCCTTTGAGGGACTGGCAGTCGTAGTAGGTGACCCGCGGCTTGTCGTTGTAGTTAAGGTCGATCACCCCGAACAGCATTTTACGAGCGGGAATATAAACGTGGACATAGTTGGCCTGTTTCTCGTCGGCCACCTTGACGCTCTCCTGGTTGTTGTTCAGATAGGAGTTGAGCAGTCCTGCGCTGCTATAGCGCTCCAGCAGGTTCATCGGGAGCTCTTCGTTGTGCTTGAGGGTGCACAAGTTCTCCGGCTTGGGCGGGAACTGGCCCACCACCACTTTGCGCCCTTGCGGGCTGGTCTTGTCAACAGAGGTCATGCTGCCGGCACAGGCCGTCAGCGCCAGCGCGGGCAACAACAGAAACAGTTTTTTCATGGGGTCTGAACTCACAGATGGCGGGCCATCCCGGCCCGGTTTTGCCGCGGTGTTGACCGCGACGCTCGCCGCCGCCATCACCGCTGTCGCTTTTTTGATATCTCTCGCCGAGCAGGCTCGTGTCGCGAGTGGCGCGCATCTTCACACCCAGCCCCTCGTTATTCAATCACTATTCAATCAACAGGGCGGGAAGAGTGTAACCAGATATTTCAGGGCATCTGGTCGCCCTTTTGCCACCTCTCCCGCCCCGCGAAACTGGCGGCGGCACTGGCTTCGGACGAGTGTCTCTGGCTCCCCCGTCCTTCAGGGACGTCCGGGGATGGCGGCCTTATGGTCATCCCTATGTAACTGATTGATCACCTTATGTTTCACCAGCCAGAGCGAGAGCGGATCATAGGCTGGCAGGCCCATGGAGCCCGGCTGACCGCGTACTGGCAGCAACCGGCCTGCTGTCGATACCGCCGCAGAACAGGTTTCATATCGGTCTCTTCTTGGCTACCATGCCCACCTTTCAAGGAGCAGATGAGGGCAAGGAACCGATGAACAACGAGACGCTGCAATCCCTTTTTCATTACAAGCGCTGGGCCGATGACGAACTGCTGGCGGCCCTCGCCACCCTGGATGCCACACAATATGGCGAGGCTCACCACACGGCCCTGCGCATCTTCAACCATATCCATGTGGTCGATACCATCTTCAAGGCCAACCTGCTGGGGGAACGGCACGGTTTTACCGCCACCAATACCCCCGAGACGCCGACCCTGGCGGCGCTGCACGGCGCGGTCACGGCACTGGATAACTGGCTGGTGGAGTATTTGGCGACCCTGAGCCCGCAGGCGTGCAATACCCAGGTCCGGTTTCAGTTCACGGATGGCGACCAGGGGCAGATGAGCCGCGCCGAGATGCTGCTGCACCTGGTAACCCACGGCGGCTATCACAGGGGGGCGATCGGGCGGATCCTGGTGCAGTGCGGCATCACGCCGCCGCGCGATACCCTGACCACCTTCTTGCATCGCAGCGAACCTGAGCGGCGGGGCGATGCTGCCCTGGCAGATGACAAGGCCCGCCCATGAAGCGCACCTGTCTGCGGCTCACACCGCTGCTGCTGATCTGGCTGCTAAGCGGCTGCGCCGCCGCCCTCGATCACTACTCGGGACGCTTTCGCAATACCCTGGTGTCAGGGGAGACCCGCACGACCATTCGCGCCGAACTGGGCGATCCCCAGCTCTGCCAGCAGGCCACCTTTCTGACCGAGGATAAGGTGCAGGGCTGCGATCGCTTTACCGTGCTCGGCAAGATCCACAAGCGCGGTGACGGCAATGGCCAGGCCACGGCGAGCGCCGTGACAATGGGGCTGGGGGAGCTGATCCTGGTGCCCATGACGGTGGCCAGCGTGGCGGCGGACTACACCGAGCGTCACACCATTACCGTCTATTACGATCGGGATGATCACTATCTGTTTCACACCCTGCTCAATGGCAAGGGGCAGGAGGTGTGGCAATAAGGGGTTATAAAGCAGAACGCTTCGCTGCCCCACGGCCATGTGACAGCCGTTTGCCGGGTGACTAGCGAAATCCCGTCAAGATTGCTCTCTGCGATCCAGCCACTTGCCTATCCTGGCCCCCAGCTCGGCGCAGAGCAGCGCCGTCACGGCGGCCCAGAGCATCTGGCTGCCATCAAAGCCCGCCTGCTTTTCAAACAAGAAAGGCACCAGCAGATTGAAACCGATGATCCCGAGCAGCAGCCCAAGGCCGCTGCCCACCTTCTCCCTGCGGGATCGTACCTTTAACGCCATCTGATTGCTCCTGTTGAGATGAGATAAGGGGTACCTATCGCCCCAGCCGATCTACCCGGCAAGATAACAAAGCCTCCCACAATGGGGACAGTCATCTTTTTAGGGGGTGAAAATAGCCACATATGCCCTTTCAAATCCATTTGCTGATCCAGTTCAAAAAACGATGAGAATCTGATGGTTACATCACTTTAAGGCTCGCCCAAGTAGTTTCGTTTGGCTTACCATAACCATCCAGAACCTGTTGAACTGCGATGGGATGCTGTCATCGCTGGTCAAAGGAGCATATTGGAAACTGTCATCCACGGGCAGTAGTTTACTTCCCTAGTCTGGCGGGAAATAGCAGACGACCTCGAGACCAGATGTAGAACTCGGTCAAAAAAGATGGGTGTCCCAGAATTGCCGACGACAGAGGCGGCGAATACAAAGAGGAAGACCGAGTGACAGTTGAACAGTGCTTCGTGGGCGTTTGCTTCATCCCTCTCGACGGTAGCGGGCAGAAGTTCTTCGGCTTCTCGGAATACCTTGCGGGACTCGCACTCATGGTGTTGGCCTGGACAATCGCCGACGTCCGATACCGGTTCCGGGTCCGGACCGCTCCCATTCCTCTGCTGGGTATCACGTTCTCGGTCGTCGCCACCGTCGGTGTACTCACGCTGCTTACAGACCTCTGGCGCGCCGAGCAGTGGCTCGTGCCAAAGGGTAACCTCCTGACGCCCGCGTCGTGGCAAGCGATCCTGGGCGGACTGTTCCTGCTGACGTTCCTCACCTGGACTTGGTTCGCGTTCATCCGGCCGCCTACATACGGTCGGCACAACTCCGAGCGCTTCGCACATACCCTGTATCGATTCATCCTCAAGGGGTCACCGGCAGAGCTCGCAGTCATCGCAGACGAACTCGCCTACTCGGCCAGAGCGCTAGTCCGCCATGCCACGGACAGGGGCAGACTGAAGAACTATCGGCTTGAGCGCGAAGATGAAAAGAAGAAGGCCCCTCCGAAGGTAGAGGGATACGCCAACGACCTGCTTCTGCTCATCGCCGACAAGAGGCTGTGCCGCGCAATCGTCGAGTCGTCGCCGGGCACCGCACTGGCCGTGTTCCAAGCAATGGCCGACGCGAAGAAGCACGGCATCCAGGTGGAGACCTTCGCCAAGAACATCGTCAACGAGGCGCTGGCAAACAAGGACTCATTCCTCTATCACGAGGCGGAGGGCTACGAATCGGGCCTGATCGGCTACCACAAGCCGCTCAGTCAGGCGATGTTCTCGAACTACGAGATGGCCGAGACGATCGGGACTCTCCTTGACCCCGACATATACGGCAAGAGGGAATGGGACGCCACTCAATGGGAGGCCTACTGCAGGGTAGTGTTGATGACCTTCCGCAGCTACGTCAAAGAAGGGTATGGGGGCCATTCGTTCGTGCTGTATCGAGCCAAGGGTTACATCGAAAACGCTGCCTCCGACCTCTACACGTTGAACGAACTCGCCAGCGCTTGGGACACCGACTCGTCCCGCCGTCTTCGCATCGTCGTCGAGTTCGTCAAAGACGCGGTCAAGATTCTCAACGAGAAGGGGGCTCCCGACCACGTCCGCATTCGTGTGAGAGAGCAGCACGGCCATCCGCGCGAGACCTTTTACGATCACATAGCCAGCATGATCTTCGAGGTGATCTTCCACGCTTCGGCAGTCAAATCGCCACAGTGGGGATGCTGGACGATTCAGCACAACTCGGTGTGGGGCGAACTGTTCAACTTCAATCACCTTGATGGTCACGCTGGCAAGGTGGTGAAGTTCAAGGTGCGACGGCTCCTGTACGACGAGATTGCCGACATGAAGCGCTTTCCCAATTTCAAAGGTGCAAAGATTCTCGGCTTCTGCCTGAACGTGATGGGGCTCACTGTCAGGCAGGGCGACTACGACAAGGACAGCCGGGCGCTTCAAAGGGCCGTGCTGGCTTGGACGAGGAAAAACTTTGTATGGCTGCACGGGTACAACCCGCGCGTTGCCGAGGCGTGCTTGGTGGACGGCATAACCTTCGACGTGGAGAACCGGCGATTGGTGCACACGTCTCCGGCTGAAGGACTCAGGCGCAAACCAAGCTACGTCTACCTCGAACTTGACAAGGCCCCACCTGAATCCGACCCGGAAGCGGCGACCGCACCTCAATCTGAGGCCAAGGCGTAGCTCTCCGAGCTCCCCCAGCTATTGGAGGAACAAGCCACAGACCAGTCAGACCAATCAATAAATCAAGGGCGACCATCTGGCCGCCCTTATTGTATCTAGCTTTTCCCTATCAGAGGGAATATCACCGCGCCGGTCGCTTGGCACCATTGCCTTTGGCCGCAGGCTTGCCGCCTTGAGCGACGGGTTTGGCGCCCGGCTTGGCTGAGCCTGCGCGGGTCGGCGTCTTGCCCTTGTGAGCCGGTTTGCTCTTACCAGCACTCTGGCCTGCGCCTTGTGCGGCGGGATTGCCGTTCCCTTTACCCAACTTGAGCTCGGAGCCGACCGGTTTGCCATTGCCCGCCTTGCCGCCATTTCTGGTGGCTGCCGGAGCATTCGCTGCACCAGCCTCGCTGCGGGCGGCCTTGTTGCCAGCCCCGTTGCTGCGCTGATGGGTGATGGCACTGTGGCGGGTCAACGCGGGCTTGAGGCCCTTGCTGCGGCTGCGTTCGGCCCCGCTCTTGCCTTTAAGTTCGCCACGGCCTTCCGGCGGCACCAGGCAGTCGGGGCCGTTGCCGATCAGGTGGCCCTTGCCCATCTCCAGCAGGGCTTCGCGGATCATCGGCCAGCCGGCCGGATCGTGATAGCGCAGCAGCGCCTTGTGCAGGCGACGGCGACGCTCCCCTTTCACCACGAACACGTCCCCGCCCTGGCGACTCACCTTGTTGAGGGGGTTTTTCTCCGTGTAATACATGGTGGTGGCGTTGGCGAGCGGCGATGGGTAGAAGTTCTGCACCTGATCGAGCTTGAAGCGGTTGGACTTGATCCAGAGCGCCATGTTCACCATGTCTTCATCCGTGGTGCCCGGGTGGGCGGAGATGAAGTAGGGGATCAGGTACTGCTGCTTGCCCGCCTCCTTGGAGTACTTGTCGAACAGCTCCTTGAAGCTGTAGTAGCTGCCCATACCCGGCTTCATCATCTTGGAGAGCGGGCCCTCCTCGGTGTGCTCCGGCGCGATCTTGAGGTAGCCGCCGACATGGTACTTGGCCAGCTCCTTGATGTAGCGCGGATCTTCCACCGCGATGTCGTAACGCACCCCGGAGGCGATCAGTATCTTCTTGATGCCCTTGAGGTCGCGCGCCTTGCGATAGAGGTTGATGGTCGGGCTGTGGTCGGTGTCCATGTGCGGGCAGATGGTCGGCCAGACGCAGGAGGCACGGCGACAGGTCTGCTCGGCCTTGGGGCTCTTGCAGCGCAGCTTGTACATGTTGGCGGTGGGGCCGCCGAGATCCGAGATGACGCCGGTAAAGCCCGGCACCTTGTCGCGGATCTCTTCGATTTCTTTGAGGATCGACTCTTCCGAGCGACTCTGGATGATGCGCCCCTCGTGCTCGGTGATGGAGCAGAAGGAGCAGCCGCCGAAGCAGCCGCGCATGATGTTGACCGAGGTCTTGATCATGTCGTAGGCCGGGATCTTCTCCTTGCCATAGGCCGGGTGCGGCACCCGCTGGTACGGCAGGCCGAACACTCCGTCCATCTCGTCGGTTTCGAGGGGGAAGGCGGGCGGGTTGACCCAGATGATGCGATCGCCGTGGGCCTGGGAGAGCGCGCGGGCGCAGCCCGGGTTGGTCTCGTGGTGCAGGATGCGCGACGCATGGGCGTAGAGCACCTTGTCCTCCTTCACCCGCTCGAACGCCGGCAGCTTGACGTAGGTCAGCTCCCACGGCTTTTGCTTAGGGGGCTGCACCAGGATGGGCTTGGCCTCCTGCTCCACCGGCGCGGTACCTTCGTCGTCCGCGCAGGGGGCCCCTTCCATATAGGGGTTGGGGATGGGGTCGATGCGGCCAATCTGATCGAGCTTGCTCGAATCCACCCCGCGCCAGCCCGGCAGCGGCTCCTTGCGGATCACCGCGGTGCCGCGAATGTCCTGCATGGTCTCGATGGTCTCGCCACCTGCGATGCGGTGAGCCACCTCCACCAGGGGGCGCTCGGCGTTGCCGTAGATGAGGATGTCGGCCTTGGCGTCGATGAGGATGGAGCGGCGGATGGTCTCGGACCAGTAGTCGTAGTGGGCGATGCGACGCAGGGACGCCTCGATGCCGCCGATGACCACGGGGACCTCTTTATAGGCCTCCTTGCAGCGCTGGGTATAGACCAGGGTGGCGCGGTCCGGCCGCTTGCCGCCCACATCCCCGGGGGTGTAGGCGTCGTCGTGGCGCAGCTTCTTGTCGGCGGTGTAGCGGTTGATCATGGAGTCCATGTTGCCCGCGGTGACGCCATAGAAGAGGTTCGGCTTGCCCAGGCGCATGAAGTCATCCTTCGACGACCAGTCCGGCTGGGCGATGATGCCGACCCTAAAGCCCTGGGATTCGAGCATGCGGCCAATCACCGCCATGCCGAAGCTCGGGTGATCGACGTAGGCGTCGCCTGTCACCAGCACGATGTCGCAGCTGTCCCAGCCGAGCTTGTCCATCTCCGCACGGGACATGGGCAGGAAGGGCGCCGTGCCGTAGCACTCGGCCCAGTAGCGGGGATAGGAGAAGAGGTTGGTAACCGGCTGCATTTTGACCACCTGGAACAATTCGGGTCGCGCATTATACCGGCAGAGCAAGGCGGGGGCGACGGCTTTTTGCCCCTACGATAGATGCGGAAAAGGCGAGCCAGCGGGGCTCGCCTCAAAAGTGCGGGTCAATGGTCGGCTCAGGCCAGGGCGCGGGCCAGCACGATACGGTTGTAGTGGCGCTGCAGCAGCTGATAGCCGCCCAGCAGGCACCAGACCAGGGCGGGCGCCAGGAACACCGGGTGGGTGGCAAGGCGCAGCATCAGCAGGCCCAGCAGGATCAGCGCAAACGGTCGGCTCTCGTAGAGCCACAGCGGCCAGCCCTGCTTTCGCACCAGCCGGTGCTTGTCTGGGCGGCGATAGGCGCCGCGCCGAAACCAGGCCAGCGAACCGGCCAGATAGAGTGCCAACCCGGCCAGCAACAGCCCCGGCTGATCGGCAATCCCCAACAAAAGCAAACCGCTGCCCATGTAGGCAAAGGGCAGCGGCTCATAAATGGCTGATGGCAACATGACTCACCTCGAGTATCAAACTGGCTACATATTAACCCGCAGCCGTTTGCATGCCAGCCTCTGCCCCTATATGGGGGGCCGCATCAGGCAGCCGGTTTGTCCTGCTGCGAGGTGGCCTCGCTGGCGGCCAGCGCCGCGTCCACCTGTTGATCCCGCGCGCCGGTCATGCCGGCCCGTCTGGCCAGCAGATGGTAGATGGCGGGCACCAGCAGCAGGGTCACCAGGGTCGCGAGAGACAAGCCGAAGAAGACCACGGTGCCCACCGACATCCGGCTCTCGTAACCCGCCCCCATGGAGAGCATCAGCGGCACGGCCCCTATGATGGCGGTGAGGGAGGTCATCAGAATGGGGCGCAAACGGCGCACCGAGCCTGCGATGATCGCCTCGTCGAATCCTTCACCGCGCTGGCGCAGCTGGTTGATGAACTCGACGATCAGGATGCCGTTCTTGGTCACCATGCCGATCAGCATGATCATGCCGATCTGGCTGTAGATGCTCATCTCCTGCCCCGTCAGCCAGAGGCCGAGCAGGCCGCCGAAAATGCCGAGCGGCACCGTCACCATCACCACCGCCGGGGTCAGCATGCTCTCGAACTGGGCCACCAGCACCAGATAGACCACCAGCAGGGCCAGAGCGAACACCATCACCATCTCGCCCTGGTTGTCGCGATAGTCCTTGGACTCGCCGGCATAATCCACCGTCATGCCGTTTGGCAGGTTGGCATTGGCCCAGCCGTCCAGGTAATCCAGCGCCTCACCCAGGGTATGGCCCGGCGCCAGATCCGCGGTCAGGGTCACCGCCTTCTGGCGCTGGTAGTGATTGAGGCGCTGCGGGCTCGCCACCTGCTTGACGGTGGCCAGGGTCGAGAGGGTCACCATCTCGCCGTTGGCTGCCTTGAGGTAGATGCGGCTCAAGTCGGAGACGCCGTTGAAGTCGCGCTGGTTGGCGCGCAGGTAGACGTCATACTCCTCCCCCCTGTCCACATAGGTGGTCTGGCTGATGCCGCCGAGCAGGGCCTGCAGGGAGCTCGCGACGGTGGAGACCGGGATGCCGAGCTGGTTGGCCCGATCCCGCTCTATGGTCACCTGCAGCTCCGGGGTCTTCTCGGCGTAGTCGAGATCCGGCGTCTCCATCAGACCGCTCTGGGCTGCCGCCTCTTTCAGGGCCAGCCCCTGCTGATAGAGCTCGGCATAGTCGGAGCCCTGCAGCACGAACTGCACCGCCGCGGTGGAGCCACCGCGAAAGCCCGGCTGGAAGGTGCGGATCATCACGTCCGGGATGCCGGCCAGCCGCCCGCTCAGGGACTTGGCGAACTCGGTGGCGGTTTCATCCCGCTCGGCCCAGTCGGTGAGCTGGATGATGGCCATGCCGGTCTGATCGCCGCCGCGGCCGAAGGCCGGGGTGCTGAAGCTCATGGCCTGCACCACCCCCTTGCCGAGCAGCGGCATGATGGCGGCCTCCACCTGCTGCATGTTGCGTTTCATCCGCTCGATGCTGGTGCCCTCGGCCCCCTTGACGAAGACGTAGAGCACGCCCCGATCCTCGGTCGGGGTCAGGCTGGTGGGCAGCTGGGCAAACAGGGCACCGATGCCGCCCAGGCAGAGCACCAGCACCAACGGGGTCCAGCGCGAGTGGCGCAGCACGGCGCCAAGCAGAGTGCGATAGTGCTTCTCCACCCAGCCGAGGCCACGATCGAGCGCCGCCGTCAGCCGGTTGGGTCTATCCACCGAGCGCATCAGCCAGGAGCCCATGGCCGGGGTCAGGGTGAGCGCGATCAGCGACGAGAAGAGCACCGCCAGGGACAGCAGGATGGCGAACTCGGTAAAGAGCCGCCCCACCATGCCATCCATGAAAGCGATGGGCACGAACACCATCACCAGCACGGCGGTGGTGGCGATCACCGCAAAGCCCACCTCGCGGGTACCGTGCCAGGCGGCCAGCAGGGGCGGCTCGCCCCGCTGCAGATGGTGGTGAATGTTCTCCACCACCACGATGGCGTCATCCACCACCAGGCCGATGGCGAGAATGAGCGCCAACAGGGTGATGAGGTTGATGGAAAAGCCGAGATACCAGGCACCGATAAAAGCGGAAATGAGGGAGACCGGCACCGTGATGGCCGGAATGAGGGTGGTGCGCCCCTGCCCCAGAAACAGGTAGAGCACGGCCACCACCAGTACGGCGCAGATGGCGAGCGTTTCGTACACCTCGTCGATGGCCTGCTTGATGAAGATGGTGGAGTCGTAGTCGACCTCCAGGGTCGCCCCCTCCGGCAGGAAGCGCTGCATCTCGGCCATCTTTTTCTCGACCCCCTGCGCCACCGCCAGCGGGTTGGCGGTGGACTGGGCGACTATGCCAATCCCCAGGCTCTCACGGCCGTTGCGCTGGTAGGCGCTGTCTTCGTTCTTGGCCCCCACCTCCACATCGGCGATGTCGGCCAGATAGATGCTCTGGCCGTTGGCGGCGGTGCGCACCTGCAGCGCCTGGAAATCGGCGGCGGTGTGATAGAGCCGGGCGATCTGCACCGCCATGGTCATGCTGTTGTTGCGGATCTCGCCACCCGGCAGCTCGATGTTCTCGCGCTTGAGGGCGTCCTGCACATCCGCCACCGTGACACCGCGCGCCGCCATGTCGGCTGGGCGCAGCCGCACGTACATCACCTGGGTCAGATCGCCGGAGAGGGATACCTCGCTCACCCCGTCCACCAGGCTCAGGGGATCCACCAGCACCCGATTGGCGTAGTCGGTCATGGCGGTGCGGTCCATCTGGGTGCTGCTGAAGTTGAGCCAGACCGCTACGTCGCCGTTGCCGTTGTCCTTGGTGACCAGGGGTTCATCCACCTCGTCCGGCAGCTTGGGGCGGGCACGGGAGATGGCGTCGCGCACATCGGAGATCCCCTCCACCATGTTCCAGCCGAGCTTGAACTCCACCGTGATGACAGAGCGCCCCTTGCGGGTCACCGAGTTGATGTTCTTGATGCCGCTGATGCCGGAGAGCTGATCCTCGATGGGCTTGGTGACCTGGCTCTCCATGACGGCGGGGGCGGCCCCCTCGTACATGGTGGTGATGGAGACGGACGGCGTCTGCACGTCCGGCATCTCCCGCACCGTCAGCTTGGAAAACGCCACCAGACCGAACACGGTGAGCAGCGCGCTCAGCACCACCGCCACCAGCGGGCGGCGCACGGAAATATCGGAGAGCCACATCAGCCTTTGACCTCCGCCAGATCGTGCACGCTGACGCCGTCACGCAGGTTGACCAGCCCCTCGACCACGATGCGATCGCCCACCTTGAGCCCCTCGGTCACCCACACCTCTTCGCCATGGGTATCCCCCAGCACCACGGGCACCCGCTTGACCTTGCCGTTGGGTTCGAGACGATAGACGAAGCGCTGCTCGCCGGCATACTCCACCGACTGGGCAGGGATCAGGGTCATCTTCTGTGGCGGCAGGGAGAGCTCGACGTTGAGCAGCATGCCGGGGCGCAGCTGACCGTCGGGATTGGGGATGATCACCCGCGCCTTGATGTTCTGGGTATCGTTGGAGACGCGACTGTCCAGCGTCTCCAGTACGCCGCGAAAAGATTGATCCGGCCAGGCCGAACTGGTCGCCGTCACCGCCATGCCGGGGCGCAGCAGCGAGAGGTAGCGCTCGGGCACCGCCAGATCGAGCCGCAGCTTGGCCAGCTCGTCCAGGTGGAGCAGGGTGTCGCCGCTGTTGACCAGGGCCCCTTCGCTCAGATCGATGAGGCTGACCGAGCCGTCGAACGGCGCCAGCAGGGTGCGCAGGGAGAGCTCGTACTTGGCGGCATCGGCGCGGGCCTGAGCCTGGGCGACCGTGGCCTCCTGCCCTTCCAGCTCGGAGGTGGTGATGGCGCCGCGCGCCACCAGCCGGCGCATGTCCCGCAGCTTGCGGCTCTCGTCGCGCACGCTGGCGCTCTGCTCGGCCAGCTCGGCCTGCTGCTTGCCGGCGTCGAGGGCGATCAGCACGTCCCCCTGCTTGACCTGCTGGCCGGAGCGCACCGCTATCTTGACGATGCGGCCGGTCACCTCGGGGCTGATCACCACGGAGCGGTTGGCGGCCAGCTTGCTCACCAGCTTGATGGAGGGCTCGGCCAGGCTCTGGCTGACCGTCTGCGCCCGGATGTTGACCTGACGTGGCTGGGGTTTGCCGGCAGGGGCAAAGTGGCGGTAATACCAGCCGGCGGAAATCAGCAGAGAGAGGCAGGCAAGCACCAGCCAAGTACGCATTTTCATCAAGCAATCCATGAAATTAAGAGAAAAGAGGGCACTTCATCAATGATGGTCACCATGTTACCCCCTGACTATGCCGTGACTATGTATAAATGTGACAAAACGTAACAAGAGTGGGGTGAGATCACCGAAATAGCATCCAGAAGAGATGTTCTCCATGGTTACTACCTAGACTGACAATTGAATCAGTGAAAATCAGGTACGACCGTCAATATGCCAATAACACGCTTTCACAATGCTCTACACCGACAGCATTGGCTGCCTGGTATTGTCGTCATGCTGTTGCTCGCCCTCACCCTCCATCAGACGCTGGAACAGCTCGTCGAATTCAACAAACAAGATTCTCTCCATAGTGCGACTCACTTGCAGTCTCAGTTTAAGCAGATGACAGCCTTCCTCGAAGCCATGCGAGGCCAGGCGGAGGAACGGCTGCGCAGCAATCCGCAGTCGACGCTGACCCGCCAGCTTTATAAGGTCCTTCACGTAGACCCGACGCGAAGATTCTCACTGGATCAGATCCCCCCCGACCTGCCCGTCGGGCTCGTTGGCAATCTGACCGGGCTAGGACCATTGCCTGACCCGGGCGGCGAGCGCGAAGCCAGGATCCACCTGGCATTAAGCCTCTCGCCTTTATTGTCCACCGCCACCAAGTTGCTGAAAGACAAGGTCACCTGGGTTTATTTCACCGGGGCAGATGATTTTATCTATGTCTATCCGTGGGTGCCCTCAAGCCGTTTTCATTTTCAACGAAAACTCTATCAACAATCCTACTGGCTGGATGCCCTGCAAAAGCAAAACCCCAGCCAGCGCGTCATCATATCGCGTCCCTACGCAGATACTGCAGGTGAGGGAATGATGATCACGCTGTCCAAGCCCATAGTGCGGGAGCAGATGCTGGTGGGAGTCATCAGCATGGATATTTTACTCTCACGGCTCGATGAGATGATGAGGGAACACGCACCACGAATTGGAACCCTGTTTCTGGTCAATCAAGATCACTATATTCTGGCCAGCAGCGCGCGGGAGCATAGCCGGGCCCCCAAGCCGGTAGAGGCATGGGATGGCTATCGCTGGCTCCAGGGGGCGTTTCAGTTCCAGTACATCATTCCTGACACCGGGCTCACCCTGCTCCACCGCGTCCCTTTGCCTTCCCTGCTGTGGGCCCTGCTCAGTCAGTCCGCACCAACCCTGATCGCCCTCTTCTTCATGGCCTGGGCCGTGCTCGCCAACCTCAAGTCTCGCCGTCTGAACCGGCAGCTGAATTACCTCTCCAACCACGATGCCCTGACCGGCGCCTTCAACCGCCACTACTTCGACGAGTTCGAGCGCCGCCATCAACAGCGCGGGGGCAGCGTCGGGGTGATCATGTTCGACTGCGATCACTTCAAGCAGGTCAACGACCGCTTTGGCCACGAGGGGGGCGACCAGGTGCTGATCCAGCTGGTGCGCCTGTGCCAGCAACAGCTGCGGCGGGAAGATGCCCTGATCCGCTGGGGCGGCGAGGAGTTTCTGCTGCTGGCGGCCAAAGGGGGCGAACCACTCGACCAGCTGGCCGAGCGGTTGCGCCAGCACATCGCCAGTCACCCTTGGCAGGCGCTGGCGCCAGCGCTGGCTGTCACCATCAGCCTCGGCTATCACCACAGCAACGCCGAGACGCCGCTACAAGAGGCCATCAGGCGGGCCGACGTGGCGCTCTACCAGGCCAAGGCCAACGGGCGCAACCGCAGTGAACCCTGGCAGGATGACGGCGCCGGCAACTGCGGGTAAGCTGATCCCCTCACTCATGTTCGGAGAGACAAAGTGGCACGAAAACCCCGTGTGGGACTGGCTCTTGGCAGCGGCGCGGCCCGTGGATGGGCACACATCGGCATCATACGGGCGCTGGAGCGGCTCGGTGTCAAACCGGATCTGGTGGCGGGATGCTCCATCGGCAGCTTTGTCGGCGCCGCCTATGCCGCCGGTGAACTGGACAAGCTGGAGAGCTGGGTACGCGGCTTCAGCCGCTTGCAGGTGGTCAGCCTGCTCGATCCGGCCCTCTCCGGCGGCCTGTTTCGCGGCGAAAAGGTGTTCGGCATCGCCGCCAATCACTTAGGGGATCCCGCCATCGAGAGCCTGCCGCTCCCCTTCGCCTGCGTCGCCACCGAGCTCGACACCGGTCGCGAGATCTGGTTGCAGCAGGGGCCGCTGCGCCAGTGTGTGCGCGCCTCCTGCGGCATGCCCGGCATCCTGACCCCGACCCGGGTCGACGATCGCTGGCTGGTGGATGGCGCCGTGGTCAACCCGGTGCCCATCTCGCTGGCTCGCGCCATGGGGGCCGAGGTGGTGATCGCGGTCAACCTCAACGCCGACATGCACCAGCCCTGGACCGACGAGCCGGACGAGCCGAGTGGCGGCAACCGCTTCAGCCAGTGGTTCAACCGGGGCGACAGCCCCAACACACCCGGCATGTGGAGCGTGATGACCGGCTCCATCAACATCATGCAGGAGCGCATCACCCGCGCCCGGATGGCCGGCGACCCGCCCGAGATCCAGCTCTGCCCGCGCCTTGGCAGCTTCTCCATCATGGATTTCCACCGCGCCAGCGATGCCATCAACGAAGGCGAAGCCTGCGTCGAGCGCAACGCCGATCAGCTCAAGGAAGAGTTATCCCGCTTAGGCCTCATCTAGCACGGTTCACCGGATCCGCATCACCAATAAAAAGAGCGCCTTGCGGCGCTCTTTTACTGTGGAAACGGCTGGTCTAGAACAGCCCCAACCCCTTGAGCATCACGATCAGGATCAACAGCGGCGACACGTAACGGATGATGAAGAAGAGCGGCTTGAGGATGGCCAACTCCAGCTCGCCACCGTTGGTCAGCGCCTCCTTCATCCGCTCGAAACCCCACACCCAGCCCACGAACAGGCAGAGGAAGATGCCGCCAAGGGGCATCAATACGTTGGAGGAGACGAAATCGAACAGGTCGAAGAAGGTCTTGCCGGCGATCTGTACCTCCGCCAGCGAACTGTTGGAGAGCGCGCAGGTGGAGCCCACCGCCCCCAGCACCAGCAGGTTGAGCAGGGTTGCCTTGGGGCGGCTCATGTGGAATCGTTCGGAGACCACCGAGACCGGCACTTCCAGGATGGAGAGCATGGCACCGGTGGCGGCGATGGCGGAGAGCACGAAGAACAGCACCATGAACAGGTGACCGAACGGAATGCTGGCGAAGACCGCCGGAATGGTGATGAACAGCAGGGAGGGACCGGCGGTGGGCTCAAAACCGAAGGCGAACACCGCCGGGAAGATGGCGATGCCGGCCAGCATGGAGACGAACAGGTCGGCACACATCACCCGGAAAGTGGTCAGCGGGATATTCTGATCATCCCGAAAGTAGCTGCCATAGGTCATCATGCAACCCATGCCGATGGAGAGTTTGAAGAAGGCGAGCCCCATGGCGGTCAGCACCACCCCGGCGGTGATCTTGGAGAGATCCGGCGAGAACAGAAAGTGCAGCCCCTGGCTCGCGCCCGGCAGGGTCAGGCTGCGGATGCCGATGACCAGCAGCAGGATGAAGAGCACCGGCATCAGCTTCTTGGTGACCGCCTCGATCCCCTTGGAGACCCCCATCAGCAGGATGCCCCCCATCAGGATCAGCACCAGCCACTGCCAGAGCAGGCTCTGCAGCGGGTCACTTATCAGCGCCCCGAAGGCCGCCCCGGTCACCTTGGGATCGGTCGACAGGATGGAGCCGTCAACGGCCTTGAAGATGTAGGCAAAGACCCAGGCCGCCACTTCGGAGTAGAAGGACATGATAAGGAAGGCGGCCAGCACCCCCATCAGGGCGATCAACCACCAGGGCTGCCCCTTGGGGGCCAGCTTGCTGAGGGTGGTGACGGCGTCGGACTTGCCTTTGCGCCCCAGCATGATCTCGGAGATCATCACCGGCAGACCGACCAGCAGGGTGGCGATGACATAGACCAGCAGGAAACCGGCGCCGCCGTTTTCGCCCGTCAGGTAGGGAAACTTCCAGATATTTCCCAGCCCGACGGCTGAGCCCAGGGTGGCGGCAAGGACGCCGAATTTGCTGGTAAAGCCATCTCTGGCCTTAGGAGTGATTTGACTCATGCTTGTCTCACTGTGCGCATCATGCGAGGGGTACTGCTAATTTTAGCGGTCGGAATTTTCTGAGGATTGATTCGGCTTGCCAAGGTATTTTCGTGAAAAGCCTTGGTGAGAGCACAAATAGCCAAATTTAATTAAATAAATAATAAATATGATGAATAAAAAATGCCGCCTCGAGGGCGGCATTTTTGTCAGGGCTCAATCAGCTCAAGCCTTGGCAATATCGTCCGGACCGATCTGGCCGATCTCGGCGACTTTCTTGTCAGCCAGCAGCCAGAGGGTGAACTTGTGCAGTTCCGGGTGGTGAGCCAGGGCCACCAGGAAGGCGCCACCAACTTCACGATAACCCAGCTCATAGTTCTTCAGGGTGGTCGGGGGAACGCCCAGCAGATCAGCAAACTTGGGACGGCTCAGGCCGACTGCTTCACGGATCTGACGGATCTTCTTACCAACAGTTACGATATTTGAATTCATATTGTTCCATACTCCGTACGGCGGATTGACTCCACCTTTATTTTTCGCGACGACTCGTAGTCAAGTGTATCAGTTTTGAACGGACTCGTTATGGTCGAGTCTCTATCTTTAATCAGCGTCTTTCGACGACAACCCTTGCAAACATCGGGGATGGTAATCGCTCAACCGCCTCAGGTAAACAGTCTCGAAAAGAAACCTTTATTGTTGCCACAGGAATTACTCGTATAATCCGCGGGCTATCCCTTAAGAGTAAGAACCCATGGCACTTCCCGGCATAATCTCCTGTTTACACCCGGTATCCTCCCCCGCAGAACTCAGTCGCCAATTGCAGCAGGGCCAGCAGACACGCGCCGAAGCCTTCTGGTTGCCCGCCGCCCTGCACGATCAGGCGGCAGCAGTTTTGGCTGCGCTGGATGACAAGAGCAGCCTGTTTCTCGACCAGCCCGTTGCCGGACTTTCCCTGCGCAGCCACGATGGTGTCATGCAGGAAGCGGGAACCCTGCTGCTTGGCAATGGCCAGCAGCTGACACTGGCCAGCACAAGAGGGGATGGCGGTCTGGTCCCCACCAGCGCGCTTGCCGAGATGGCCGACTGGCTCGAGGCGGGCCACCGCCACTTTTGCTGTTCAGCTGCAGTACAGCCTGTGGCCCGGGCCATCCTCAATATCTGGCCCCTGGATCCCTACCTGGCCCGGCATTTTTTGGTCAGTTTTACACCCTTACTGTGCGAAGCAACCGAGGCCGATTATCTGGCGGTGTTCCAGGCGAGGGAATCTCCCGCCATGGCGCAATCTGACTGGGTTCAGGCCTATATGAAACTCGAAAAGAGACTGCACAGATCCTATTTGGATCACTAATTAATCTGGATAAACAGCCAGTTACCCACACGACACAATCTGCCATATGGATTATGTGTGAGCTTGATCATGTTTTGAATTAGGCATAGAGTGCGCCACGTCATCGGAATGACACCGGCTGTTCGTGAAGGGGTGAACCATTGTTTTTGCAATGTCCCCCGCTCGCTAGTGCACCAGGAATGCGTGCCTCCCGGAAGGAACCGGGATCCCTGCCAGACTCAACGCTGTTGTTCGGCAGAGCCTGCAGCTTACATAAATTAAAAAGTGCGAAGCACGTGAACAACGTGCCATCTCAACGAGGATTTTTTTATGATGAAAATGGCTCCTTCCCTGATCGCCATCGCCATGGCTGCCATGGGTGCAACTGCCGCTCACGCCGCTGACGACATCTACTTCGGTGCCGGTGCCGGTGCTGCCCACTTCAACGGTCTGAACAAGATCGGTGGTGGCGGTTACGCTGGTACTGAAGACGCTGCTGCTGCCAACGCCTTCGTCGGTTACAACTTCACCGAAAACTTCGGTACCGAATTCGGCTACCAGTACGCTGGCCGCGGCAACACCGACGGTCTGCGTTACGAGAACCAGGGTGCCACCCTGTCCGGTATCGCTCGTCTGCCGCTGGGCGGCGACTTCTCCGCTTTCGCTGAAGGCGGCGCCTACTGGGCTCACACCGACGGTCTGGGCACCAGCGACACCAAAGTATCCCCGCTGGCCGGCCTGGGCGTGACCTACAAGGTCAACGACGCGCTGGATCTGCAAGCTCGCTACCGCTACATGTGGGACGTGGCCGACCTGCACGCAGGCGACGCCCCGGACGACGTACGCTACAAGTCCAACCAGAGCGTTGCGACCCTGGAAGCCGTATACCACCCGTTCCGTACTTCCTACGTAGCTCCGGCTCCGGCTCCGGTTGTTGAAGAAGCCCCGGCCCCGGCTCCGCAGGTAGTTGAGAAGAACTTCGCCCTGAACTCCGACGTGCTGTTCGCCTTCGGCAAAGACAGCCTGAAGCCGGAAGGCGTTGCTGCCCTGAACGCTCTGTACCAGCAGATCGTTGAGTTCCAGCCGAAAGATGGCAACGCTGTTGTCGTTGGTTACACCGACCGTATCGGTTCCGACGCCTACAACCAGAAGCTGTCTGAAGCCCGTGCCCGCACCGTTGCCAACTTCCTGGTCAGCAAGGGTATGGCTGCCAGCAAGGTTGCCATCGAAGGCCGCGGCGAAGCCAACCCGGTTACCGGCACCAAGTGCAACGGCGTGAAAGCCAAAGCTCAGCTGATCTCCTGCCTGGCTCCGGACCGTCGCGTAGAAGTTCGCGTATCTGGCGTACAAGAAGTTCAGAAGTAATCTGACTTAGTTCAGATAATGCGAAAAGGGGATGCCACGGCATCCCCTTTTGTTTGCCCGCCGCCTGTTTTTGAGCAAAAACACAGCAACCAGCGTCACTTCCTGTCAAATCGTTTCCCCCGGCTTCCTTCTCCATAATCACCGCAGCGCCGCGCCAGTGCTGGATATCTGTACAGAAACTTGATCCGTGCGAGTCAAAAGAATACAGTAAACCCGCTTGTAAGGTATTGGATGAACTATTAAAAGTGCATTCGGCCCGGTTAGTTGTCCATGAAGCCAAGGCTTCGTGAGTATCCAGGAACCATCTCTTTTTTCATTCAGACCAACCGTGGTTCACCATGGAGGTCGCAGTGAGACTGTCATCTGCGGCCGGTATAACTGAAAGAGTGCGCAGTACGCCCTAGCACGGCAAACTCAACGAGGATAAAACGATGAAAATGAAAATGGCACCCACCCTGATTGCTCTGGCCATCGCTGCCATGGGCACCACCACAGCTCAAGCCTCCAACGACTGGTACACAGGTATGGGTGCAGGTTGGGCTTATGGTCACGATCTGGACGACTTCGGCAAAGACGCAGACAAGGACGCCACCGCGCTCTCCCTGTTCGGCGGCTACAACTTCAACGAGAACTTCGGCGCCGAGCTGGGTTACCTCTATGCCGGCAAAGGCGGCGTTGACGGCGTTGACTTCAAGACCCAGGGCGCGACCCTGTCCGGTCTGGCCCGTCTGCCGCTCGGCGACATCTTCTCCGTGTTTGCAGAAGGCGGTGCCTACTTCAACCACGTCAACGGCAACGGCAGCAGCGACAACGGCACAGCCCCGCTGGCCGGTCTGGGCGTGACCGCCAAGCTCTCCGACCTGCTCGATCTGCAAGCCCGCTACCGCTACATGTGGAACCTGGGTGACGAGCAGAAGACCTGGGAAACCGACATGAGCGTGGCCACCCTGGAGCTGGTGATGCACCCTAACCGCACCACCTATGTGGCCCCCGTGCCCGCCCCGGCACCCGAGCCCGTTCCTGAGCCGGTGATGGTCGACAAGAACTTCTCCCTGAGCTCGGACGTGCTGTTTGCCTTCGGCAAATCCACTCTGAAGCCGGAAGGTGTGGCCGCCCTGAACACCCTGTATCAGCAGATCGTCGACGTTCAGCCCAAAGATGGCAGCGCCGTGGTCGTCGGTTACACCGACCGCATCGGCTCCGAAGCCTACAACCTGAAGCTGTCCGAAGCCCGTGCCCGCACCGTGGCCGACTTCCTGGTCGGCAAGGGTCTGCCGGCTGGCAAGGTCTCCATCGAGGGCCAAGGCAAGGCCAACCCGGTCACCGGTACCCAGTGCAACGGCATCAAGGCCAAGGCTCAGCTGATCTCCTGCCTGGCGCCGGACCGTCGCGTTGAAGTGCGCGTCACCGGTGTACAGCAAGTTCAACAGTAAGTCGTCAGCCCGCTGACCATGAAGGAGGCCATCAGGCCTCCTTTTTTATTCCCCTCGTCAGGCCCGCCATCCTGCTCCGCTTTTGTGCGCATTTCTGTGCACATTTCCTGCCAACCTGCCCCGTCAGCTGGTTAAACGCTCTGCATCACCTATAAATAGTGGTGGTTGTACTCAACAGGGCTTGCGCCCTACTACACCAGCATCGACGAGGATACGCGATGAACATAAAAGTAAAACCGGTTTGGATTGCATTGGCATTGGCGGCCACGGGTGCCCAGGCGGCGCCGGACAACGACTGGTACGCCGGGGTGGGTGGCGGCTGGGCCATCGCTCACGATCTGGGTGACTTTGGCAAGGATGCGAGCAAGGATGCCACCGCGCTCTCCCTGTTCGGCGGCTACAACTTCACCGAGAACCTGGGGGGTGAGCTGGGTTACCTGTCGACCGGCAACTGGGATGTGCAGGGCAATGACTTCAGCAGCCAGGGCGCCACCCTGTCGGTGATTGGGCGGCTGCCGCTGGGGGATATCTTCTCGGTGTTCGCCGAGGGGGGCGGTTACCTCTACCACGTCAAGTCCGTCAACGGCGGTGACAACAACCTGGCTCCGCTGGCCGGTCTCGGCCTCACCGCCAAGCTGCACGACTGGGTCGACATCCAGGCCCGCTACCGCTATCTGGTCCGGGTCGGGGACGATCCTGACAACGACAAGGTGGGCAGCGGTACCCAGCGCTGGGTCAGCGACATCAGCACCGCCACCCTGGAGCTGGTGATCCACCCCAATCGCAGCAAACCGGTCGAACCGGCCCCCGCCCCCATGGTCGTTCCCCCGCCACCGCCCGCCCCCGAGCCGGTGGACCAGACCTTCAACCTGAGCTCGGACGTGCTGTTTGCGTTCGGCAAGGCGGATCTCAAGCCGGAGGGGATGCAGGCACTCGACTCGCTCTACCAGCAGATCGTCGACGTCCAGCCCAAGGATGGCAGCGCCGTGGTGATGGGTTACACCGACCGCATAGGCACGGATGCCAACAACCAGAGGCTGTCGGAGGCCCGCGCCAGCACGGTTGCCAACTTCCTGATCGGCAAGGGGTTGCCCGCCGACAAGGTGAGCATCCAGGGCAATGGCGAGAGCAACCCGGTCACCGGCAGCCAGTGTGATGCCATCAAGGCCAAAGCCGCCCTCATCGACTGCCTGGCCCCGGATCGCCGGGTGGAAGTGCGGGTCACCGGTACCCAGGGGAGCGCCGAGCCCGCCGCGCCTGAGATGCCAGCAGAGCAGTGAACCCGGCCGAACAGAGGACCGGACGTGTGACGAGGTGCAGATGACTGCGCGCCGGCCAGCGAGCCCGCCACGCCATGCACAAAAAAGGGATGCCGAGGCATCCCTTTTGCTTTGCTCCTTTGCGCAGGATCAGAAGGAGGTGCGGCGATAGCGACGGTACTCTGGGCGCCAGAAGTTCGCCTCGATGGCCTGATCGATCACCTCGTCCGGAGTCTGCACCGCCTTGCCCTGCAGCATGGCGGTCTTGGCCACCATCTTGGCGATGTAGCGGGAAACCTCATGAATGTCCGCCAGATCCGGCAGCAAGGAGCCCTCCTCCCCCTTC
Source organism: Aeromonas sp. s2 (assembly GCF_040907935.1). Classification (NCBI taxonomy): domain Bacteria; kingdom Pseudomonadati; phylum Pseudomonadota; class Gammaproteobacteria; order Aeromonadales; family Aeromonadaceae; genus Aeromonas; species Aeromonas sp. s2. The sequence continues at coordinate 585,233 of NZ_JBFOCR010000009.1, forward strand.
ACCAGCGGTGAGCACTCCGCCAGCGCGCGGCTGGCCGACATCAGCATGGCATCGGTCACCCGGGTGGCACCGGCGGCGATCACGCCAAGGCCTATCCCCGGGAAGATGAAGGAGTTGTTGCACTGGGCGATGACGTAGCGCTTGCCCTTGTACTCCACCGGTGCAAACGGGCTGCCGGTGGCCACCAGCGCCTGACCGTCAGTCCAACGGATGAGGTCGGCCGGGGTGGCTTCCACCCGGGAGGTGGGGTTGGAGAGCGGGAAGATGATGGGTCGGGCACAGTGCTTGTGCATGGTCTTGACCACCTCTTCGGTGAACAGCCCCGGCTGGCCGGAGACCCCGATCAGGATGTCAGGGCGACCGTGCTCCATTACCTCCAGCAGGGAGATGTTGTCCCCCACCGGCCAGTCGGCGATGCGCTCCACCGGCTGGGAGAGACGGCGCTGGAAGTCGAGCTGGTTGGGGATCTTGTCGGTGATGAGACCGAAGCGGTCCACCATGAAGACCCGGCCGCGAGCCTGGGCATCGGTCAGCCCCTCGGCCTTCATCTGCGCCACTATCTGCTCGGCGATGCCGCAACCGGCGCTGCCCGCGCCGAGGAAGGCGACCCGCTTCTCGGAGAGCTTGGCGCCGGAGGCCTTGCAGGCGGCGATGAGGCTGCCCAGGGTCACGGCGGCGGTGCCTTGAATGTCGTCGTTGAAGCAGCAGAGCTCGTTCTTGTAGCGGTTGAGCAGCGGCATGGCGTTGTTCTGGGCGAAATCCTCGAACTGCAGCAGGATGTCGGGCCAGCGACGCTTGACCGCCTGAATGAAGGCGTCGACGAACTCGGCATACTCTTCGCCCGAGATGCGCGGATTGCGCCAGCCCATGTAGAAGGGGTCATTCAGCAACTGCTGGTTGTTGGTGCCCACGTCCAGCACCACCGGCAGGCAATAAGCTGGCGAGATGCCACCGCAGGCGGTGTAGAGCGACAGCTTGCCGATGGGAATGCCCATGCCGCCGATGCCCTGATCGCCGAGGCCCAGGATGCGCTCACCGTCGGTGACCACGATCACCTTGACGTTCTGCTTGGTGGCGTTTTGCAGCATGTCATCGATCCTGTCCTTGTCCGGATAGGAGATGAACAGGCCACGGGCGCGGCGATAGATGTTGGAGAACTCCTCGCACGCCTTGCCGACGGTCGGGGTGTAGATAACCGGCAGCATCTCGGTCAGGTGGTTGGTCAGCAACCGGTAGAACAGCGTCTCGTTGGTGTCCTGGATGTTGCGCAGGTAGATGTGCTTGTCCATGTCGTTGCCGAACGCCATGAACTGACGGTAGGCCCGCTCGGCCTGCTCTTCGATGGTCTCGATATTCTGGGGCAGCAGGCCTTCGAGGTTGAAGTTGCTGCGCTCTTCGCTGGTGAAGGCGCTGCCCTTGTTGAGCAGCGGGGTCTCCAGCAGGGCCGGACCGGCATAGGGAATGTAGAGGGGACGTTTCTGGTTATTATCTTCAAACATGGATCGGGTACCTAAACGATGACCTGGACGAAGGAGTCCGCCGATCCTATGGGCTTGCGCCGTTAATTTCAAAGAGTTTGCACATCCGTTGCAAAAGGTTTGCGACCCAGGCGACGAAAGGCGCCAGGGGTCAGACCAGTGAGCCGGCGAAAGCGGTTGGCAAAGTTGGCGCCGTCGCTGTAACCGACCCGGCCGGCCAGCTCACCCAGCGGCCAGTTGGTATAGAGCAGCAGCTGGCGCGCCTTGTTCATACGAAGCTCGGTGAGCCAGGCCATGGGGCTCATGCCGAACACCTGCCGGCAGAGCCGGTGCAGGTGGGGCACCGAGCAGGCCATCTGATCGGCCAGCAAGGCCACACTCCAGGGCTCGTCGAGGCGTGCCTCCACCTGTCGAAACAACGCCTGCAACCTGAGCTCGGGGGTGCCGCGCACCTCCCCCTGCAGGGTGCGCTCCAAGAGCGCCAGCAGCAGGCTCAGCAGCTGGGGCTGCAGCGGTGAACGCACCCCCTCCCCCTGCATCAGGCTGAGCAGGTGATAGATCGGCTCCCCCTCTTCCCCCTGCCAGATGCGGTGACCGAGCCGGTGCAGGTGCTGCCAGCGCGGCACGTCATCCAGCAGGATCCAGCTGGTGCGCCACTGCGCCCCCACCAGCTTGAGGCCGCCCGGCACTGCCGCCGGCAAGAAGACGAGCGAACCGGCCGGGATGGGCTGCTCGCCGCCATCGGTGAGCAGGGCCCCCCCCTCGTCGTGGCTCACCATCAGGATGTGAAACTCCGGCCGATTGCGGCGGATCAGGTAGTGATCGCGGATGCGCGAGAGCCCGGTCAGGAAGATACCCGCCTCGCCGAGCAGTGGCAGCCCTTCGCGCCCCAACATTCGCTCCTCGCAGGACGGGGCGATTTCCAGACACTCGCTGACAAACGGCATAGCACCTCAACAGGATAGTTTTGCACAAGAAAGCCGAGAGAGGCTCACAGTGAAGCCACCCGCTACTCCCCCTATCATACCCATGACAAACCTTGCTTTTTATCTACCCGGTTAACATAAATGAATTATTGGCAAGCGATTTTAAAACAAACCACCGATCGTGAGTTCATGACCCGATTGTGGCGGCTGGCCCTGCCGGTCTCGCTGCAATCCATGATGTTCTCCCTGCTCGGTCTCATCGACATCATGATGGTGAGCCAGCTTGGCACCACTGCTGTGGCTGCGGTCGGCTTGGGTAACCGGGTCTTCTTCTTCAATCTGCTGGTGATAGCGGGGCTCTCGGGCGGGGTCTCGGTGTTGGCGGCACAATATTACGGTCGCGGCGAGATGGCCGGGGTGCGCCGCTCGCTGGCGCTGGCGCTGGTGGGGGCCCTGGCGGTGAGCCTGCCGTTTGCCCTCGTCTACCTGCTCTCACCTGGCAGCGTGCTCGGCTTTGCCAGCCAGGAGCCCGCGCTGCGCGAGCTGGCGGACGAGTTTTTGATGATCACCGGCGCCACCATCCTCTGCACTGCCGTGGTGGTGCCGCTGGAGTCGGCGCTGCGCTCGGTCGGCAATGCCGCCGCCCCCACCCGCATCGGCATCATCGCCATCATTGCCAACGTCATCCTCAACTACGCCCTCATCTTCGGCCATTTCGGTTTCGAGGCGATGGGGGTGGCCGGCTCGGCCTGGGGCACCACGATTTCGCGGCTGCTGCAGACTGCCCTGCTGCTGTGCTATGTGTGGCGCATCGAACCCCGCCTGATCCCGCGTAAGCAAGACTGGCTGGCCGCCTTCAAGCGCAAGGAGGTGGTGCGCTTCACCCTGATCGCCCTGCCGCTCCTGTTTCACGACGGGCTCTGGGCCTTCGGCATGCTGCTCTACGGCTTTCTTTACGCCCACCTTGGCACCGACTCGCTGGCCATCATGACCACCCTCGGGACGCTGGAGAGCATCCTCATCTCCCTCTTCTTCGGGTTGGCAGTGGCCTGCTCCACCCTGCTCGGCCACCGGCTCGGGGCCGAGGAATACGAGGCCGCCTGGCAGCACTCCCAGCTCTTCCTGCTGCTTGCCCCCATCGGTGCCCTGCTGGTGGGGATCGCGGTCTGGCTGCTGCAGACCCACCTGCTGCAGTGGGTCGGCAATCTGCCGGGCGAGCTGATGACGGAGGCCGGCCAGGTGCTCGCCATCCTGTGTCTGGGCATGCTGCTCAAGGTGTTCAACATGGTGGGCATCGTCGGGGTGCTGCGCTCGGGCGGGGATGTCAACTACAGCATCTTCATCGACATCGTCGGCATGTGGTGCATCGGCCTGCCGCTCGCCTGGGGAGCGGTCAACCTGCTCGGCTGGCCCCTCTCCTGGGTAGTGGCGGTGATCCTGCTGGAGGAGCTCAGCAAGGTGTTGCTGGTGCAGCGCCGCATCCGTCAGCGCCGCTGGCTGCGCAATCTGGTGCTGGGATAAGGGAAGAGAGCAAAGCGGGAAAATGCGGGGTCATATCAATGACAGAAAATCCCCGTTTGCAGTATGCTGGCCCCCTCTTCAATCAGAGGCAGGGCCGCCCCTTATGCCCCTGCCCAGTAGTCGTTTAAGGAGACGAGCATGCAACCACAAAAAGAGCTGATCACCGAGACTGCCCTGCTGGAGATGGCCAACAAGATCATCAAGGAACACGAAGACTTCATCCACGGCATGCGCGCCGATTCGGTGGAGCAGAAGGGGGAGATCCTGGTGTTCAAGGGGGAGTTCTTCCTGGCCGAAGATGGTACCCCGACCGGCAAGACCATGGCGGTGTTCAACATGTTCAAGCTGCTGGCCCAGCAGCTCTCCGGCAAGTACCAGCTGGGCTGAGCCCGCTCAACCCCGCTCAAGCAAGATGCCGCCCTCAGGCGGCATCTGTCTGTATGGCGGCAGGCTGTGCCGGCTTGCCGCCCAGCTCCCCCACCACGCAGTTGCGCCCGGCCATCTTGGCCATGTAGAGACACTCGTCGGCCCGGTTGAGCAGATCCTCCACCCCTTCGCCACGCAGGGCCAGGGTCAGGCCGATACTCACCGTCACCTCCAGCAGTTCGTCGGAGGTGGGGCTTTTCACCAGCCGCGCCTCCACCGCCACCCGCAGCCGCTCGGCCACCCGTTTGGCCTGGGCCAGCCCGGCGCAGTTGGGCAGCAGGATGGCAAACTCCTCGCCGCCGTAGCGGCCCAGTACCATGCCGGGCTCCAGCTGCTCCGCCAGGGTCGCCGCCACCTCCTTGAGCACCGCATCCCCCGCCAGATGGCCGAAGGTGTCGTTGATGCGCTTGAAGCGATCCAGATCCAGCAGCAGCACCGCAAACGGCACCTGCTTGCGCACCATGTTCATCCTCGCCTTCTCCAGCTGCTTCATCAGCAGGCGGCGGTTCATCATGCCGGTCAGCTCGTCGGTGGTGGACTCCCGATAGAGCTGCAGCAGCATGTTGAGCTGGCCGCACTGCACCCAGCTGCTGGCCAAGGCAAACAGCCCCAGCAGCCAGATCTGGTTGAGGGTCTGCACGCTCCAGATCGGCTGCCCCACCAGCAGCCAGTTGCCAGCCAGCATGGTGACCAGAATGCCCCCCGCCAGCTGCAGGCCGAGGGAGAGCGGAATGGGGAAGATGGCGAACAGGCTGATGAGCAGGTAGGGGAAAGCCATGTAGCCCGCCTGCAACTCCTGATCCGCGCCGAAGCTGTGCAGGCAGATGAGGGAGAAGAGCATCATCACCGCCATCAGGTAGCCGAGCGCCAGCTTCATGCGTTCGCGTTTGAAATGGATGAGGTAGGAGAAGGGGATGAGCGGGGAGAGGGCGAGCAGGCAGAAGATCCGGGCCTGAAACAGTTCATCGAACTGGGCGGCGGGCAAGGTCAGCCAGTCCACCACCGCCCAGGCGGGCAGGCCCACCATCAGCAGACAGGTGAGCAGCCGAAGACGCACCGTCATAAAGCCCATGCGGGTCAGGGTAAAATCTTCGGAGTGGGCACGGGCACTCCAGAACTCCGACAGCTTCAGCATCCAGAGCCTCCAAATCGCAACAGAGGCCTCATTCTACGCCGTGCGGCGGCAAAATCCTATGCAACCCGGGCCATTTACGGGCGAGCGCCGTCACACAAACCGGCGGATCATAATCGCCGCGCGCAAACGTTTCAACCCATGGGAAAATAAAGCCGTTTCCAGCCGAATTAGCGCTGGTCAGCCCGTTCTCAATCACTAAAATAGCGCCCAATTTTCTCCCCCCTCCCCCACACATTCGAGGTATTTATGGAACAGGCTGCCGCCGTACGCGCAACCCGAGAGGCCCATCCACCCAGAAGAGCCCACAGCGAACTGGTCTACGGCATAGAGGATGTCCCGCCCCTGCCCCAGACCCTGTTCGCCGCCCTGCAGCATATGCTCGCCATGTTTGTCGCCATCATCACCCCGCCCCTCATCATCGCCAATGCCCTCGGCCTCCCTGCCGCCGACACCCGCTATATCGTCTCCATGTCGCTGGTCATGTCCGGCATCGCCTCCTTCATCCAGACCCGCCGCTTCGGCCCCCTCGGTTCCGGCCTGCTCTCGGTGCAGGGCACCAGCTTCAACTTCCTCGGCCCCATCATCGCCTCCGGCCTCGCCCTCAAGCAGGCGGCCATGCCCACCGAGGCGCTGCTGGGCACCCTGTTCGGCACCATGCTGGCGGCGGCCCTCACCATAGTGGTGATGAGCCGCTTCCTGCACCTGGTCAAACGGATCATCACCCCGCTGGTGACCGGCATCGTGGTGCTGCTCATCGGCCTGACCCTTATCAAGGTGGGCCTCATCAGCATGGGGGGTGGCTACGGCGCCCTGGCGGACGGCAGCTTCGCCAGCCACACCAACCTCTTCCTCTCCCTGCTGGTGCTCGGCCTCATCGTGCTGCTGCAGCGCAGCCGCAACCCCTGGCTGCGCCTCTCCGCCATCATGATCGCCATGCTGGCGGGTTATGCGGTGGCACTGCTGCTGGGCAAGGTCAACACCCCCACCTTCGACGGCCCGCTGCTGATGGTGCCTGTTCCGCTGCACTACGGGCTCGGTTTTGACTGGCAGCTGTTCGTACCGCTCGCCATCATCTTCGTGGTGACGGCGCTCGAGGCCATCGGCGACATGACCGCCACCTCCGACATCTCCGGCGAGCCGCTGGAAGGGCCCATCTACATGGAACGGATCAAGGGTGGGGTGCTGGCCGATGGCGCCAACTCCATGCTGGCGGCGGTATTCTCCACCTTCCCCATGTCCACCTTCGCCCAGAACAATGGCGTCATCCAGCTGACCGGGGTGGCCAGCCGCCACGTCGGCCTCTTCATCGCCGCCATGCTGGCCCTGCTCGGCCTGTTCCCGGCGGTGGCGAGCCTGGTGCAGCAGATCCCCGAGCCCGTGCTGGGGGGCGCTACCATCGTCATGTTCGGCACCATCGCCGCCGCCGGCGTGCGCATCATCTCCCGCGAGGAGCTGGACCGCCGCGCCCTGATGATCCTGGCGGTGTCGCTGGCGATGGGCCTCGGGGTGGCCCAGGTGCCGGAAGTGCTGCAGCACCTGCCGGATCTGGCCAAGAGCGTGCTCTCCTACGGCGTCGCCACCGGCGGCCTCACCGCCATCATCATGAACCTGCTGCTGCCCAAGCGCGCCGCTGCACAGGCCTGACACACCGCCATCCTTACACCAAAGCCCCGCCATGCGGGGCTTTACCTCCTTCGCTGCCACGGGTAGTGTGCTGGGCAGCCTCTGCTCAGGATGCCTTTCATGCCCTATACCCTGCTTCCCCCCCTGCCCAGCAGCCACACCCTGGATCAGATCCTGGCCGAGGAGCAGCGCTGGCTGCGAGAATGCGCCCATGACCGCCAGCCCCGCGCCCACCTTTGGCAGGCACCCCAATGCCTCATCGTCACCCGCAAGGACACCCGCTTGCCCCGCTACCAGGCTGCCTGCGAGCAGCTTGCCGCCGAGGGTTGGCCCGTGCATGTGCGCGACAGCGGCGGCACCGCCGTGCCCCACGGCGCCGGCATCCTCAATCTGTCGCTCATGCTGCCTCGCACCACCACGGATCTCGCTCACTACTACCGGCTGCTGGGGGCACCGCTGCTCGCCCTGCTGGGGGAGTACGGTCTCGAGGGCAGCTATGACTTCGTGCCCGGCTCGTTTTGCGACGGCCAGTACAATCTGGTGATCGGGGGGCGCAAGGTGACCGGCACCGCCCAGCGCTGGCTGGCGCCGGGTCAGGATCACCACGGAGCCGTACTGGCTCAGGCCATGCTGCTGGTGGCAGGCAACGTGGACGAGGGCACCCGGATGGCAAGTCGCTTCTACGAGCTGGCGGGCGGCGAGCTGCGCTTTATCCCGGGCACCTCCACCACCATTGCGCAAGCCATCGATTGGCAAGGGCGCGATGGCGAGCTGGTAGAGAGGGTGAAAGCCCGGCTCAGCGCGCTGCTGAGCAAGGAGTGAGCACGGGCCCTGCTGCCGGGCACAGCAGCCTGCTCCCCTCATAAAAGCGCCCATAGAAAAAGCCACGACCCAGGTCGTGGCTTTTCGTTTGAATGCAGTGTCGTGGCATCAGGCCGTCTGCGGCTCGGGCTCGGACTCCGTATCGCTGTCCCGACTGAAGTAGGCGCGGGTCTCGGCAATCACCACGTGGCGCAGGCCGATGAGGCCGATGAGGTTGGGCACCGCCATCAGGCCGTTGACGATGTCGGCCAACAGCCAAATCATGTCCAGATGCAGGAAGGCGCCGCACGCCACCAGCACCAGGTAGACCAGGCGGTAGGGCTTGATCGCCTTCACCCCGAACAGGTACTCGGTGCAGCGCTCGCCGTAGTAGTTCCAGCCCAGGATGGTGGTGAAGGCGAAGAACAACAGCCCGATGCTAACCAGATACTGGCCGACATGGGCATCGAGCCCCTGGGCGAAGGCCAGACTGGTCATGGCAGCGCCGCTCGCATCGCCGCTCCACACCCCGGTCACCACCAGGGTCAGACCGGTCATGGTGCAGATGATGATGGTGTCGATGAAGGTGCCGGTCATGGAGACCAGCCCCTGCTCCACGCAGGAATCAGTCTTGGCCGCCGCCGCCGCGATGGGGGCAGAACCCAGTCCCGACTCGTTGGAGAAGACGCCCCGCGCCACCCCGGACTGGATCGCCAGCATGATGCCGGCACCGACGAAGCCGCCGGTGGCCGCATGGCCGGTGAAGGCGCTCTGCAGCACCAGCGCCACCGCATCCGGCAGGGCGGCGGCGTTGCTCACCAACACGCCGAGGCAGGCGACGATGTAGAAGATGGCCATGAAGGGCACCACCTTGCTCGACACGCTGGAGATGGACTTGATCCCCCCCAGGGTCACCAGTGCCACGATCAGGGTCAGCAGCACGGCGGTCACTTCCCGGGGCACCGAGAAGGAGAGGCTCATGGCGTCACTGATGGCGTTGACCTGGGGGAAGGTGCCGATACCGAAGAAGGCGACGCCGATGCCAAACAGGGCGAACAGCTTGGCCAGCACCTTGGAGCCAAGCCCCTTCTCCAGGTAGTACATGGGACCGCCCGCCATCTGGCCGTTGGCGTCCTGCTGGCGATATTTGACCGCCAGCAGGCACTCGGCATACTTGGTGGCCATGCCGAACAAGGCGGCCATCCACATCCAGAACAGGGCGCCCGGGCCGCCCAGCTTGATGGCGGTGGCGACCCCGACGATGTTGCCGGTGCCTATGGTGGCGGAGAGGGCGGTACAGAGCGCGCCGAAGCTGGAGACATCCCCCTGCTTGCCCTGACCCTGATCGCGGCCAAAGACCAGTCGCAGGGCGAGCGGCAAACGCACGACCTGAAGCAGACCCAGACGCAGAGTGAGGTAGACGCCGGTCCCGACCAGCAGGATCAGCAGGGGTGGCCCCCAGATAAAGCTATCGATGGCGGCGAGCGCCGATTGAATTGATGACATGCATCCTCCTTAAGAAACAGAAATTAAGGAGGAGAAGGATGATCTTCCCATAGGTGTCGCGATCGGCCAGAGGCGATCGGATGCGGGCAAAAAACGTGTTCACACTCTTGCTGTGAGGTCGTGACCAAGGCTCATGCGCTGCTCGAAAGCCTCATGTATTTACATACACTCCGGTTCCTGCGCTGCTCTTTACCTTGCTGACGACCTCTCGTTACAGACCGTGAACAGTTTCAAGCTCAGGTACAACCATCCCATCCCCTCTGTCCTTTTGCCTGAGAGTTTCCGGCTCCAGATTGCGATGCAATCACGGTGCCTTGCTCCTTCGGCGCCCGATTCAACGGGTCTCTCCAGAGTATCGTCCAGTAGCAGTCCACACCGGTTGCCCGGTACCTGAAAGATTCACTTCTTCGGTGGATGGTTGCCCATCGCTCTCCTGCTACCTTCATCCGAACTAGTTTGGATTAGGAAGCGGGCATGGTAATCCAAAAAGTGTGAGCTGTCTCCCACTCGCGCCCACTCGTCGCCGATTTTTTTCGATCCCGGCCAGGCTGAGGCCGAATGTTATTTGTTCGTTAACTATCAATACGTTAGACAAGGTTGCCTGCACAGCCTGCCGCTCGCTGGTCGAAACATGGGCCATATCAAGATGGTCTTTCGTCTCGACCAGAAAAACTTGCCGACATATCCAATCAAAATGGTTGCACACAAACGCAATAAGCCGATAATCCCGCGCATAACTAAGCACTTCGCAAGGAAGTTATGCAATGTGCCTGGTTGGTCCCACCGGACCGCTCGCCTGAGCCGGCCGTCGCCGGTTCAATCGCATATGGCTTGGGCATATCACGCCCCCTAAGGATGACCAAAAGAGAATGAACGAGACCCTGGTTGCACAAGATTACCGTCAGCTGGTTGAACAATTCGGCTCCCCCCTGCTGCTGCTCGACAAGGCAGCCGTCCGCAAACAGTATCGGGCCCTGGCCGCCGCCCTGCCCGATGTACGATTGCACTATGCACTCAAACCCCTGCCCCACGAGGCAGTGGTCTCTGTCTTGAAGGAAGAGGGGGCCTGTTTCGATCTGGCCACCAATGGCGAAGTGGATCTGGTGCGCAGTCAGGGTGTCCGCCCGGGGCGCTGCATTCATACCCATCCCATCAAGCGCGACAGCGATATCCGCTATGCGCTGGAGTACGGCTGCACCGTGTTTGTCTACGACAACCCGCTGGAGCTGGAGAAGTTCCTGCCTTACAAGGACGAGGTGAAACTGCTGCTGCGGGTGAGCTTCCCCAATCCCGAGACCAAGGTCGACCTCTCCAAGAAGTTCGGCTGCACTCCGGAGCAGGCGCTGCCACTGCTGCAGCTGGCCCATGCCAAGGGGATCAAGGTGATGGGGCTGTCGTTCCACGTCGGCTCCCAGGTGCCCCACGCCCGTCGCCACGTGCAGGCCATCGACGCCTGCCGCGAGATCATGGAGCAGGCCTGGGAGCTCGGCCTCAAGCCCTGGGTGCTGGACATCGGTGGCGGCTTCCCGGTGGATTATGAGGGCGGCGAGTTCGACATCGACGGCTTCTGCGCGCCGATCCGCGAGGCGCTGGCCAAGCTGCCGGCCACGGTGCAGAAGATTGCCGAGCCGGGCCGCTTCATCAGCGCGCCGGCCATGACCTCGGTATCCAGCGTGATGGGCAAGGCCCATCGCGGCGACAAGATCTGGTACTACCTGGATGACGGTCTCTACGGCAGCTACAACGGCCAGCTCTACGATCACGTCACCTACCCGGTGAGCACCCCGCTGGCCCGCGGCGAGCTGCACAACTCGGTGCTCTCAGGCCCCACCTGCGACAGCGTGGACGTGATCCGCGACGGCATCATGCTGCCGGATCTGGCCATCGGCGAGCTGGTGGTGGGCCGGGTGATGGGGGCCTACACCTGGGCGTCGGCCTCCACCTTCAACTTCTTCCCCAAGGCGAACATCCTCATTCTGGACAGCAGCCAGAAAGGGCAGAAGATGGTGGCCGTGGCCTGACAGGCCTGCGCCAAAAACAGAAGGGGGAAGCCGATGCTTCCCCCTTCTTTTTATTGTCTGGCGAATCGTCAGATAAACTGGCTGGTCAGCAGCCAGCCGGTGTAGGCGACGAAGCAGGCGAGCAGCACGCCCCCCTCCAGCCGGTTGATGCGCCCCTGCCCCTTGCGGCCCAGGCACATCACCAGCAGCAACAGGGTCAACCCCATCATCAGGCTCCAGTCGCGGGAGAGCACTTCCGGCGCCACGTCCAGCGGGTGGATGCCGGCCGCGATCCCGACCACCGCCAGGGTGTTGAACAGGTTGGAGCCGAGCACGTTGCCAAGGGCCAGATCATGCTCGTTCTTGCGAATGGCGATGAGGGAGGAGGCCAGCTCCGGCAGCGAGGTGCCGATGGCGACGATGGTGAGACCAATCACCAGATCGCTGATGCCAAAGCCCTGGGCTATGGTCACCGCCCCCCACACCAGCAGGCGAGAGGCACCGATCAGCAGCACCAGCCCGACCACCAGCCAGAACAGGGCCAGCTTGAGGGACATGCCTTCGCTGTCGATGCTCTCCTCGGTCTCCGCATCCAGCGCATCCCCCTTGCCGCGCATGCCGGCCCAGATGGACCAGCCCATCAGCGCCAGGAACACCACGCCGAGGATGACGGCGTCCGTGCGATCCAGGCGACCATCCAGCAACAGGGCGCCGGAGAGCAGGGTGATGCCGAGCAGGATGGGGATCTCCTTGCGCACCACCTGGGAGGCTACGGCGATGGGGCTGATCAGGGCCGTCAAGCCGAGAATAAGGGCGATATTGGTAATGTTGGAGCCATAGGCATTGCCGAGCGCGAGCCCGGGATTGCCCTGGGAGGCCGCCAGCGCGGAGACCACCATTTCAGGGGCCGAGGTACCAAAACCGATGATCACCATGCCGATCAGCAGCGGCGGCATACCGGCATAACGGGCAGTGGCGGCGGCACCGTCCACGAACTTGTCGGCACTCCAGACCAGCAACGCCAGTCCGGCAATCAGGGCAACAAAAGCCAGGGTCATATTTTTCTATCTCATCCACGGCAAACACGAGAGCCAGGCAACTTGCCTGGCTCCATCCAAACGCGGCAACAGTGTAACGGGCCGCCTTGCTATTTCAAGATGAAATCAAACGGCGATTAATCTTTCACAGCGCTGCCAGCAGACTCTCGGCATCCGACACCTCGAACTTGCCAGGCGCCTCCACGAAGAGCCGCTCCACCACGCCGTCATTGGCGATGAGGGCAAAGCGCTGGGCGCGCACGCCGCCAAAGGCGCCGGTCTCCTTGGCCAGCCCCAGGGCCCGGGTCCAGCTGCCGTCACCGTCCGCCAGCATGGTGATGGCAGCGGCGTTCTGGGCATCCTGCCACGCCTTCATCACGAAGGCGTCGTTGACCGACAGGCAGCAGATGGCATCCACCCCTTTGGCCTTGAACTGGTCCGCCAGCACCACGTATCCCGGCAGATGGGCGTTGGAACAGGTGGGGGTAAAGGCGCCGGGCACCGCAAACAGCACCACCCGCTTGCCGGCAAACAGGCTGTGGCTATCCCGCTGCTGTTTCCCCTCTGGGGTGATGAAGGTGAATTCGCCCGCAGGCAGGGTCTGACCCGTAGCAATCATTGTGCTCATCCTTAAGTGGAGGGAAGGAGCCCCAGTCTACCCCACGGCCGAGCTGTGACACAGGCCCCCCTTTAGCGGGATCATTTGAACTAACCTTGAGCAGGATCAGCCGACCAAGGAGGCTTCATGCAGCACTATTACGATGGACTGGAAATTCGCCCCTCCACCCTGCGCGAGCAGCAGCAGCTGGATCAGCTCAACCACCTGCTTGCCCATGTCGGCCAGTATTGTACCGGTTACTCCAGCGCCTACCGCCAGCGCCGCCTGCAGGATCTGGGGGAGTTGGCCAGCCTGCCCCTGCTCAACGCCGGTGAGCTGTTCGCCGCCCAGCAGGCCCACCCGCCCTTTGCCGGTCTCACCGGTCGCCCCGCCAGCCAGGCGCTGCGGGTGTTTGCCTGCCCCGGCCAGCTGGCCATTCCCGAATATGCCGGGGCCGATTGGTGGGGGGCGGCGCGGGCCCTGTTCGCCGCCGGCTTCAAGGCCGGGGAGGTGCTGCTCAACGGTCACGACTATCATATCAGCCCCACCGCCTTCATCTTCGACAACGGCGCCCGCCAGCTGGGGAGCCCGGTGGTGCCCTGCGGCCCCCACGATACCCGCCGCCAGCTGGAGGCGTTGCAGCGCTTTGAGCCGACCGGCTTCGTCGGACCGCTGGCGGTACTGCTGGACCTGCTGGAGGCGGCAGAGCGGGCCGAGGTGCCGAGCGACAGCCTGCGCTGCGCCCTGCTGTGCGAATCGTCCCACCCCGACACCCGGCCGCTGCAGGCGGTGCACGGCATCCGCGCGCTCAACTGCCTACTGCTGCAGGATGCCGGGGTGATCGCCTACGAGAGCCAGCCCGGCCAGGGGTTCATCGTCAACGAGAACTGTCTGGTCGAGATCATCGATCTGGCCAGCGGCGAGCCGGTCATCGGCGACACCGTCGGCCAGCTGGTGGTGACCCGGCTCGATCTGGAATACCCGCTGCTGCGCCTGGTGACCGAGTGGCAGGGCCACTGGCTCGCCGGTGCCAGCCCCTGCGGGCGCACCAACCGGCGACTCAGGCTGGTATGAGGTTCCATCCATCCAGAAACAGAACGGGCAGCCACTGGCTGCCCGTTCTGCATGCAACGCCGCTCAGCGCCGCGCCTGCCAGGTGGCGATGGCGAGCAAAGAGTCGGGGGTGAATTCGGCGGCCCGTGCGGCTATCTCCGCCTGGCTCATCCAGCACACCTCGCTCACCTCTTCGGCCTGCAGCCGCAGCGGCCCCTGATAGTGGCAGCTATAGAGGCCGCCCCAGACCCGGTAACCCTCCCCTTCGGCATAGAAGGTGCCAAAACCCTGCAGCGGCACCCCTTCGATGCCCAGCTCCTCGGCCAGCTCGCGGCGGGCGGAGGGTTCCATCTGCTCGCCCGTGGTGACCACGCCGCCGGCGCAGGCGTCCAGCATGCCGGGGCAGAAATCCTTGCTGAGGGTACGCCGCTGCACCAGGATCCGGTCAGCCTCGTCGAGCACCAGGATATAGCTGGCGCGGTGGCAGAGGTTCTCTCGCCGCACCTTGGCCCGCTCGGCCACGCCGATCACCCGGTTCTCTCCATCCACCACATCCACCCACTCCACACGCAGACCCTTCTGATTCATCCAAGTGACCGCAGTATATCGGGGTAACGGCTTGTCATGGCAGCCTTTTTTCAATTGCGTCCCGGCCGGCCGCCGACGGCAAACCGGATTCATACAAACCTCCATGAATTGTCACATCCGTGTCACCTGACGAGGCCATAGTGTGCCCTGTCCACGCAACAGGTGTTTTGTGATGAAGGTGTTCAAGAACTTGTCTCCCCGCCAGATTGCCCGCTACATCAAGAGCTTCCATCACGGCAGCTTCATGGTGGAGACCCACGGGCGGTTCGAGTTCAGCGGCGGCGAGATCAATCTGGAGAGCCTGACCTGCCGTCAGACCCTGAGTCTGGCCCGGCAGATCAATCTGGAGGTTCGCGGCCTGCGCCACACCACCCTGCTGTTGGGGTAACTTCCATAGTCCTTTCTGTTTTGTAGTCTGCGTCCATGCTTTTACTACTTGCCCGCCGCTCACCAGAGTGCGGGCTTTTTTATGGACGACATCCCCCCATGCGGCTCAATGTTGCAGGATCTGGGAGAGGAACAGCTTGGTCCGATCCGACTGAGGGTTGTCGAAGAACTGATCCGGCACGTTCTCCTCGATGATCTGTCCCCGGTCCATGAAGATCACCCGATCCGCCACCTGCTTGGCAAACCCCATCTCATGGGTGACGCAGAGCATGGTCATCCCCTCGTGTGCCAGCTCCACCATGACGTCCAGCACCTCACGCACCATCTCGGGATCCAGCGCCGAGGTGGGTTCGTCAAACAGCATCACCTGGGGGTTCATGCAGAGACTGCGGGCGATGGCGACTCGCTGCTGCTGACCGCCGGAGAGCTGACCCGGATACTTCAGGGCCTGCTCCGGGATCCGCACCCGACGCAGGAAGTTCATGGCGATCTCTTCGGCCTCCCTGCGCGGCAGCTGCTTGACCCAGATGGGCGCCAGGCAGCAGTTCTCCAACACGGTCAGGTGGGGGAAGAGGTTGAAGTGCTGGAACACCATGCCCACCTCCCGGCGCACCGCCTCGATGTTCTTGAGATCCGAGGTCAGGGCCGTGCCCTTGACCAGGATGTCCCCGCTCTGGTGCTCTTCCAGCCGGTTGATGCAGCGGATCATGGTGGACTTGCCAGAGCCAGATGGCCCGCAGATGACGATCTTCTCCCCTCTGCCCACCTGCAGGTTGATGTTGCGCAGCACATGAAACTCACCGTACCACTTGTTGACTGCTTTCAGTTCGACGACAGCGTCCGTTTTCATCTCGAAACTACTCCTAATGCTTGTGGCCCGTGTTGAGTTTGCGCTCCAGATAGATGGAGTAGCGGGACATGCCAAAACAGAACATCCAGAAGATCATGGCGATAAAGACATACGCCTCGGTGGAATACCCCAGCCAGGCCGGATCCGCCAGCGCCACCTTGGAGATGGCCAGCAGATCGAACAGCCCGATGATCAGCACCAGGCTGGTGTCCTTGAACAGGGAGATAAAGGTGTTCACCAGCGAGGGGATGGTGATCTTGAGGGCCTGCGGCATGATGATGAGCCCCATCACCTTCCAGTAGGAGAGCCCCAGGGCCTCCCCCGCCTCGTATTGCCCCTTGGGGATCGCCTGCAGCCCGCCTCTCACCACCTCGGCCACATAGGCCGCCTGGAACAGGATGATGCCGATGAGCGCCCGCAGCAGCTTGTCGAGCTCCACTTCGGTACTCATGAACAGCGGCAGCATGACGGACGCCATGAAGAGCACGGTGATGAGCGGCACCGCCCGCCAGAACTCGATATAGACGGTGCAGAGGCTGGCGATGACCGGCATGTGGGAGCGACGCCCCAGCGCCAGCAGGATGCCGAACGGCAGCGCAACCACTATGCCCACCACCGCCAGCACCAGGGTCAGCATCAACCCGCCCCAGCGGTTCGTCTCCACCACCTCGAGCCCCGCCCCGCCATGGATGAGGAAGAAGGCGATGACAGGAAACACCAGCAGGGTGAACAGCGCCAGCCACCCCTTGCGCGGGGTCTTGGGCCAGATGAGCAGGGCCAGCAACACTGCCAGGCCGGCGAAGGTCAGGTTGATGCGCCAGTACTGATCGGCCGGGTAGAAGCCATAGAGGTACTGCCCCAGCCGGCTCTCGATGAAGATCCAGCAGGCGCCGCCCTGGCCGCAGGCCTCGCGGCTGCTCCCCTGCCAGGTGGCGGAGAACAACGCCCAATCCAGGGCAGACCAGATCAGCGGCAGCAGCAGATAAGCCAGCGCCAGGGTCAGCAGGCCGTTCCACCAGTTGGGAAACAGATTCTGCCTGAGCCAGGCGACCAGGCCCCGGCGATGGTTGGGAGGTGGCAGGGCCTCCTGCAATTCGTTCACGAACATGACTGCTCCCTAGCGCTCAACCAGCGTCATTCTGCGGTTGTAGATGTTCATCAGCAGCGAGGTGGTGATACTGATGACGAGATAGACCCCCATGGTCATGGCAATGACCTCGATAGCCTGCCCGGTCTGGTTGAGGGTGGTGCCCATGAACACAGACACCAGATCCGGATAGCCGATGGCCGTGGCCAGCGAGGAGTTCTTGGTGAGGTTCAGATACTGGCTGGTCAAGGGAGGGATGATGACCCGCATCGCCTGGGGAATGATCACCAGCCGCAGCGTCTTGGCGGGTGAGAGCCCGAGGGCGGAGGCCGCCTCCGTCTGGCCCTTGCTGATGGCCATGATGCCGGAGCGCACTATCTCCGCGATGAAGGCCGCCGTGTAGATGGTGAGCGCCAGCAAGAGGGCCGCGAGCTCGGGCAAGACCGTCAGACCACCCCGGAAGTTGAACCCCTGCAGGGCTGGCACGCTCCAGCTGAGCGGGCTGCCCGCCAGCAGGAAGGCGGCGGCCGGGAGCAGAATGACCAGGGCAGCCACGCTGCGCCAGAACGGGAATATCCTGCCGGTCAGGGCCTGACGGCGCCGTGCCCAGCGGCTCAACCCCCAACTCAGCACCACGGCGATCAGCAATGCCAAGAGCACGTAGCCGAATCCCTCTTCGAACAGGGGCTTGGGCAGATAGAAGCCCCGCACGTTGAGGAAGGCGAGCCCCCCCAGATCCACGCTCTGGCGCGGAGATGGCAGGGTGCGCAGCACCGAGAAGTACCAGAAGAAGATCTGCAGCAGCAGCGGGATATTGCGAAACGTCTCTATGTAGACGGTCGCTATCTTGGCCACCAGCCAGTTGCGCGACAGGCGCGCCACCCCGAGCATGAAACCGAGCAGGGTGGCAAACAGGATGCCGAGCACGGAGACCAGCAGGGTATTGAGCAGCCCCACCAGAAAGGTACGGCCGAAAGTATAGGTCTCGTCATAGGGGATCAGGCTCTGCAGGATGCCAAAGCCCGCCGTGTTGCCCAGAAAATCGAAGCCTGTGGTGATGCCACGGGTGGCCAGATTGGTCAGGGCATTGTGGATGATGTAGAACAGGAAGCCGACCACGACCGCGATGGCCAGGCACTGGAAGATCAATGCCCGTACCTTGGCGTCATACCACCAGCGGCCCTGTTCTTTCCTATGGTTTGATGCGTGTAACGCCATGAGGATGACTCCGACAAAGCCAGGGGAAATGGGGGGCCTCGGCCCCCCGATGGTTGTCGACTCAGCGGATGGGCGGCGCGTACATCAGGCCACCCTTGTTCCAGAGCGCATTGATGCCACGCTCGATCTTGAGGGGGGAGCCGGCACCGACGTTGCGATCGAAGGATTCGCCATAGTTGCCGACCTGCTTGACGATGTTGTAGGCCCACTTGTCATCCAGCCCGAGCACCGAGCCCTTGGGCTCTTCCAGCCCCAGCAGACGACGGATATCCGGGTTGGTGGACTTGAGCATCTCGTCCACGTTGGTACTGGTGACCCCGGCCTCCTCGGCGTTGAGCATGGCGTTCAGGCTCCAGCGCACCACCTTGAACCACTGATCGTCACCCTGACGCACGGCAGGTCCCAACGGCTCCTTGGAGATCACCTCAGGCAGCACCATGGCCTCCGCCGGCTTGCTGAGCTTGATCTTGAGGGCATAGAGCTGGGATTGATCCGAGGTCAGCACATCGCAGCGGCCCGCCTCGAACCCCTTGACGGTCTGATCCGAGGTATCGAACACCACAGGGGTATATTTCATGCCGCCATTGGCGCGGAAATAGTCCGCCAGGTTGAGCTCTGTGGTGGTGCCAGACTGGATGCAGACGGCGGCACCGTCGAGCTCCTTGGCGCTCTTCACCCCGAGGGACTGCTTGATCAGAAAGCCTTGGCCATCGTAGTAGTTCACCCCGGCAAAGGTCAGACCCAGCGACCCGTCCCGGGTCAGGGTCCAGGTGGTATTGCGCGACAGCAGATCCACCTCGCCGGATTGCAGGGCGGTGAAACGCTCCTTGGCGGTGAGGGAGACATACTTCACCTTGCCGGCATCCCCCAGCACGGCCGCGGCCACGGCGCGGCACACATCCACGTCCAGACCGGTCCAGGTGCCCTTGGCATCCGGATTGGAGAAACCAGGCAGGCCGTCACCCACCCCGCACTGCACGAATCCCTTCTTCTTGACGGCATCCAGGGTGCCGTCGGCCCATGCATTGGCTGCCACCAGCGACAGCACCATCACCATACCTGCCTTGTGTATCTGCTTCATCTCACGCTTCCCTGTGGTTTGATTCAAATAGGCACCAGAACCTGGCAAGATGCCTTCGTTTCTCTGCTTTTTCACAGCTTATCGAGCGGCTCAAAAACCTGTCAATCGGTGCAAGCCGGCCCAACCTTGGTGCAGCAGCACAAAATAGGTCAACGGGCCGATATGCACTCTTAGAATTAAAAATAGACCCTTATTCGCAAAATGGCCTACGGTTCCAAGCCCCCGATAATGTGAGGATTATTTTTCGCAAAAAATCGGACGCACCGGATTGGGGCAGAAAAACGCGCTGACAACGCATTTATCGGGCGCGTTTTGCCAACAACAGGGCCCGTTATTGGGGGGCATGAACCAATACCGGGCAACCGGAAGAGAGGGATGAAAGGTGGGAACGGGGGCGTAAACGCCGGAAAGAGACCGGAGCCACACCACCGCACTCGGCGCGCAGCATCCGGTCGGCAGGATCAATTGCCGCGCGGGCCGTTCTCGATGTCGGTGACCACCCCGTTGCGCACGGTGACGAAACGCATGAACTCGTTCTTGCCGAAGTTGTAGGTCCAGCGCTCCCCATACTTCACCTGCACCAGGTTGCCGAACTGGTTCTCCTCGTTGCGGGTCAGCTCCTCGCGCAGCATGGGCTCGCCGCACTTGATCAGCATCTCGGCGGTGCTGTCCCCTTCGGTGATCAGCGCATTCTTGCAGCGCATGGCGCCGGCACTGGCCGGCAGACTCAGCAGCAGGGCCAGCAGGGTTCCGCCAACCAGCGGCAGTGACTTCATCAATAGCTTCATCTGTGACTCCATTTGAACAGGGCGCTGCCCAGGGTGATGCAGCAGAGCGTAAACAGCAGGACCCAGCCCAGTGGCGTAGCCACCTCGGCCCAGCCTGCTCCTTCCAGCATGACGGCGCGGGCCGCCGCGATGATCTGGCTGAGCGGCAGCCAGGCCGCCAGCTGCTGCAGCCAGGCGGGAGCTCCTTCCAGCGAGAACCAGACGCCGGAGAGGAACATCATCGGCATGCTGATGACGTTGAGTAGCCCGCTCGCCAGCTCCTCGTTCTGGATGCGGGCCGCCACCAGCAGGCCGAGGGACGCCATGGCCGCCCCGCCCAGCAGGGCGATCAACAGCAGCAGCCAGCCCGAGCCGAGCAGCGGCACCCCGAGCAGAAAGTAGGCCACCAGAAACACCAGCAGGCTCACCACCAGGGTGATCAGGATGCGCGACAGCAGTTGGGCGCAGAGAAACTCGGCGGCCGAGAGCGGGGTGGCCCCAAGCCGTTTGAGCACCCCGTTCTTGCGGTAACGGACGATGACGAAGCCCACCCCGAACAGGCCGGAGAACATCAGGTTCATGCCGATCACCCCGGGCAGCAGCCAGTCGCCATAGCGAATGGCGCGCCCGCTCAGGGTCTCCCGCACCAGCGGCGCCGGCACGGCCTGGCGCAGCAGATACTCGGCCATGGCGCCCTGGGGGGCATCCAGGTTGATCCAGTAACGGCCCGTGCCGGGCGAGAGCAGCAGATCCAGCTGGTGGTGGCGCACCTTGAGCCGGCCCTTCTCCTCCTCGTCATAGGGGATGATCTTGAGCAGCGGCACGGCGCGTAGTGGGGCATAGGCCGCAGGCAGCTCCCCCACCACGCCCATCTGCACCAGCGGCTTGGGTGGGCCGGAGAAGATGAGGGTGAACCCCAGTACCAGCAGCAGCGGAAAGGCCAGGTTCCAGATCAGCGCGGCCCGATCCCGCACGAACTCCAGGTTGCGGGCATAGAAGAGCGCCCCGATGCGCTTGAGTGATCCCGTCATCTGGTGCTCCTTGGGCTGGCAGGCTGGAGCGGCATGCCGGCAGGCGCCCCTGCGGGGTGCCACGGGGTAGCTTTCATGCGCCGCTCCGCAGGCTGTGGCCGGTCAGGTTCAGGAAGAGATCCTCCAGGTTGGGGGAGCGCACCTGCATGCCGGTCAGCGGCACGCCCAGGCTCAGCAGCCGTGGTAGCAAGTCCGCCACGTCGGGGCAGCTCAGCTCCACCTGCTCGCCCAGCGGGCGCAGGGGGTAGCCGAGACTGGCGAGGGCCGGGTGAGCCGCCAGGCGCACCAGCACGCCGTCAAAGTGTTGGGCCAGCAGGGCGACCGGGGTATCCAGGCTGAGCAGATGGCCGTGATCGACGATGGCAATCTGATCGCACAGCTGCTGGGCCTCGTCCATGTAGTGGGTGGTAAGCACCACCGTCTTGCCCTGCGCCTTGATCGCCTCGATGCGCTGCCAGAAGTGGTGACGGGCCTGGGGATCGAGACCCGTGGTGGGCTCATCCAGAAACAGCAGCTCGGGGTCGCCGAGCAGGGCCAAGGCCAGCAGCAGCCGTTGCCGCTGACCGCCGGAGAGCTTGCGGCTGTCCCGATCGATGAATTCCCCCAGCGCACACAGCTCGATGAGCTGAGCCTGGGGCAAGGGGGCCGGGTAGAGGCTGGCAAACAGCCGCAGGGTATCGCGCACCGTCAGGAAATCCTGCAGCGCCGTGTGCTGGAACTGGATGCCGATGCGGGAGCGATAGTCGGGGCCGCGTGGGGCGCCGTGGAACAGGATCTGGCCGCTGTCCGGGGTGAGGATCCCCTCCAGCAGTTCGATGGTGGTGGTCTTGCCCGCCCCGTTCGGGCCGAGCAGGCCGAAACAGCTGCCGGCAGGAATTGCAAAGCTGAGCCCGTCCACCGCCTTGACGCCGGGGAAGTGCTTGACGAGATCGACGACTTCAATGATGGCAGCCATGGGCGCTCTCCCAGCAGGAGCCATGACTATATCCAAAAGCGCAGGCGCTGCCCATGCCCCGCCGTGCGCGGCGCAAAAAAACAGACGGCGACCCTAGGGTCGCCGTCTGTATCAATCAAGCCAGCCGGATCACAGGATGTCCAGCAGCTCCACTTCGAATACCAGTGCAGAGTAGGGCGGGATGGAACCGGCACCGCGTGCGCCGTAGGCCAGATCCTGCGGAATGTAGAGCTTCCACTTGGAGCCAACCGGCATCAGTTGCAGCGCTTCTACCCAGCCGGCGATCACGCCAGTTACCGGGAATTCGGCCGGCTGGCCGCGGGCGACGGAGCTGTCGAACACGCCACCGTGGGTGAAAGTACCGTGGTAGTGCACACGGACGGACTGACCGGCTACCGGTACGGCACCGTTGCCTTCCACCAGCACTTCGTACTGCAGACCGGACTCGGTGGTCTTCACTTCGGCGCGCTTGGCGTTGTCGGCCAGGAAGGCTTCGCCTTCGGCGGCGGCAGCCTTGGCGACGGCTTCCTGCTCTTCCTGCATGCGGGCGGTGATGACCTGGAAGGCATCGTTGATATCGTCACGGCTGACCGCGAACTCCAGACCATTCAGGGCATCTGCCAGACCTTGCTGCAGGGCCGGGATATCCAGACCGGCGAAGGCTTGCTGCGCCAGTTGATCACCCATGTTGCGGCCGATGCCATAGCTGGCCTTCTGTTCGATAGAGTCGTATTGGGACATTGAGAAGTTGCTCCGGGTCCTGAGGGTAAAAGAGACGGGATAATATCAGACTTTTGCGCCGGGTGCTGCCGGCCTGTCCCCGGTTTTGCCCCCAGGTGGGAGGTGCCTCACATCAGCCCCCTCATCCCCGTCCCTTCTCCCGCTAGGGGAGAAGGGAGCAAAACAGAGCACCATCACCCCTGCTCACATTCAAGCCGTATCAGGCCCTGTCCAGCAGGGCCCGTACCGCCGCGACCTTGGCGCCGTCGGTGATATTGACCCGACCGTCGTCCGAGGTGTCCATGCTGACGCCCATGACGAGACACCATGCCGCCGTGCGGCTCGTATCAGCCCCTGTCCAGCAGAGCCCGTACCGCTGCAACTTTGGCGCCGTCGGTGATATTGACCCGACCGTCGTCCGAGGTGCCCATGTTCACTCCATGAGGCACCATGCCGCCGCGCCAGCCCATGCCGGACATGTGCACTTCGTTCACCCCGGTAAACTCGATGATGGTACGCACGTTGTCGGCATTGACCCCGGCACCCGGCATCAGACTGGCGCGCCCCGCCAGCGCCTGCTGCATCGCCTGCAGGGTCTCGAGCCCCGCCAGCGCAGTCGGTGCATGGCCCGAGCTCAGAATGCGCTCGCAGCCGGCGGCGACTATGGTCTCCAAGTCGAGGCGCCAGTCAGAGGAGAGGTCGATGGCGCGGTGGAAGGTGACGCCAAGGGGCCCCGCCGCCTCCACCAGCTGGCCGAGTCTGGCGGCGGGCACCCGTCCCTCCTCGTCCAGCAGACCGACCACCACCCCTTGCAGGCCAGCGGCACGGGCCGCCGCGATATCCTGCAGCATCATCTCGAACTCCCCTTCGCCAAAGCAGAAATCGCCGGCCCGGGGCCGGATCATGGCGTAGACGGGAATGGTGGCATGGCGCGCCGCCAGCTGCATGAAGCCATAGGAGGGGGTCAGGCCGCCCAGCCCCAGCGCAGAGCAGAGCTCGATGCGATCGGCGCCGGCCGCTTGGGCGGTGAACAGGGATTCCAGGTTGTCGATACAGATTTCAAGAGAGGTCATTATGGACTCCTTTATTGGGGAGATCAGACCCCGGATCTGATCTCATAAATTGAGCAAGGCGGCCCCGCGCACCCCGCCGGCGCCGCCGAAGCGGGCCTCGCGGATCTCGGGCAGGGCGACCCCGGGCAGCAGGTGACCGGGCAGGCGCAGCGGCAACTGCTCATAGAGCGCGGGCAGGCCGCTCAGGCCGCCCCCCAGCACCACCACGTCGGGGTCGACCACCGAGATGGCGGTGGCCAGTCCGGCGGCCATGATCTCGAGCCAGCAGTCGACCGTGGCCACCGCATGGGGCTCGTGCGCCTCGAAGCGCCCCACTATCTGATGACCGCTGGCACGCTGGCCGTGGAAGTGGTGATAGAGCCGCTCCAGCCCGGTGCCGGAGGCATAGGTTTCAAAGCAGACCAGGCGACCGCAGCCGCAACGGGGACGAGGCAGGTCGGGGTACTTCATCAGCATGGTGGCCGGCAGCGGGTAGTGGCCTATCTCCCCCGCCAGCCAGTTGCGGCCCTGGATCAGCTTGCCCGCCAGATAGACGGCGCCGCCGATGCCGGTGCCTATGGTGACGCCGAGGGCGTTGTCGGCCCCCGCCGCCGCCCCCTGATGTACCTCGGACCAGAGGAAGCAGTTGGCATCGTTGTCCACCTTGACCGGTCTGCCCAGCAGTTCAGCCAGATCGGCGCCCAGGTGGCGACCATTGATGGAGGGCAGATTGGCCGCCACTATGCTGTGGTCGTGCCGGTTGAGAATGCCGGGAAAGCCGATGCCCACCGCACCGCGCGCGCCAAAACGGGCATCCGCCTGCTCGACCCGCTCGCGAATGAGTTGCTGCAGCCCCTGATAGTCATTGCCGGGAGTGCTCATGCGCTCCTCGTGGCAGAGATTCAAGGCGCCGTCATAGACGGCAAACGCTATCTTGGTGCCACCAATATCAAAGCCGTAATACATGCCACACTCCCTTGTCGGTGAGCCGCCTCACCTCAGCCTGTCCAGAGGGGGACATTGTATTAATTCGCAAAAAAAATAAAGTGACCGAGGGCGAAAAACGGGAGAGAGATCAAAGCAAACGAAACATTTGTCGCTGCAGGCAGGGCTGGCCGAGGCTCATCAGGGTGCGCTCCTGGCCATCGAAGACGAAGCCGCGGCGCAGATAGAACCCCTCACCTATGTGGTTGCCATCGAGCAGCCACAATCTGACGCCTTCACAGCCGGCGCGCCGCATCTGCATCGCCACCGCCTGCCACAGCCGCTTGCCGTGGCCCTGGCGCCAGTGGTCGGGATGCAGGTAAAAAGCGCGGATCCAGGCGGTGGGGTACTCCCCCGCCAGCTCCGGCTGCCAGTAGAGCAGGCCGATGACCACCTCGTCCTGGCACAACAGCATGGGCCTTGGGCCCGCCTCCGCCAGCCGGCGCTGCCAGATCTGCAGGTGCTCGGTGACCGCCAGCTGGGCCAGCATGTCGGTACCGAGCACACCGCCGTATGCGGCGAGCCAGCTGGCCCGCTGCATCACCGTCATGGCGGCGGCGTCATCGGGCCGCGCCATGCGCAGGCTTATGCCTTGCATTGGGGCACCTGACCGGAGGCGCGGGCCTGCTGATAGAGCGGCACGGCCTCAGCCTGCTGGGCCTGCAGCTCGGCGATCCGGCTCTCGTTGCTGGGGTGGGTGGAGAGCAGCTGGGGCGGCGCATTGCCGCCCGCGGCCGCGCTCATGTTCTGCCAGAGCGGAATGGCTTCGGCCGGATTGAAACCGGCGCGGGCCATCAGATCCAGCCCCAGCCTGTCCGCCTCGCTCTCCTGCTCGCGGCCATAGGGCAGCATGACGCCGACCTCGACCCCGAGCCCCAGCGCCGCCATGGTGGCGCCGCGGTATTCGCTGCTGCCCATGGCGATGTCGGCCGCCGCCAGCCCAAGGCCGGTCAGCTGGCTGCGGGAGAGCCGCTCGTTGGAGTGCTGGGCCAGCACGTGGGTCAGCTCGTGGCCGATGACGGTGGCGAGCTGATCCTGATTCTTGGCCACCTTGAGCAGACCGCTGTAGACCCCGATCTTGCCGCCGGGTAGGGCGAAGGCGTTCACCTGCTTGGAGTCAAACACCACCACTTCCCAGTTGGTGATGCCGTAGCTGGCGGGCACCTGGGCGGTCACCGCCTTGGCGACGCAGGAGACATAGGCGTTCACTCTGGCATCCTTGCTCACCTTCTCCTGCTTTTTCATCTGCTCGAAGGAGTCAGCCCCCAGCTTGCTCATCTGCTGGGGCGAGAAGAGCAGCATCTGGCTGCGACCGGTGGGAGACTGGGCACAGCTGGCGAGCAGGGTCGTACAGAGTGCCGCCAGGCCAAGCTTGAACAGGGGAGATGTCATGGAGGTGTCCTTCACCATAAAGATGCCCTATTTTCGGAAATGCGGGCGTCCGGTGCAAGTCGACAAATCACCCGGTCCGGCGAAAGCGGTCACAGCCGGCCCCAAAAAGAAAACGGGCCCCGCGGGGCCCGTCTGGCAGAGAAAACCGGCTTACATGATGCCCAGTTTCTTCAGGTCGGCTTCGACCACCTTGGCCGGTACCGGTACGTAGCCATCTTTGGCGACGATGTTCTGACCCGCCTTGGAGAGCACCATCTTCAGGAACTCTTGCTCCATCGGGGAGAGCGGCTTGTTCGGGTGCTTGTTCACGTAAACGTACAGGAAGCGCGACAGCGGATACTTGCCGGTGATGGCGTTGTCGGAGGTCGCTTCGATGAAGGTCTTGCCATCCTTGGAGAGCGGTACTGCGCGCACGCCGGAGGTGACGTAACCGATGCCGGAGTAGCCGATACCGTTCAGGGAGGAGGAGACCGACTGCACCACGGAGGCAGAGCCCGGCTGCTCGTTCACGCCGCTCTTGAAGTCGCCGTTGCACAGAGCGTGCTCTTTGAAGTAGCCGTAGGTGCCGGAGACGGAGTTGCGACCGAACAGTTGCAGATCCTTGCCGGACCAGGAGCCGTCCAGACCCAGGTCGGCCCACTTGGTGGCCGCCTTGGCTTCACCGCACTTGAGGGTGCTGGAGAAGATGGCATCCAGTTGCTGCATGGACAGGCCCTTGATGGGGTTGTCCTTGTTGACGAACACCGCCAGGGCATCGACCGCGACGCGGATGGCGGTCGGCTTGTAACCGTAGCGCTTCTCGAATGCCTCTTCCTCGCCGGACTTCATGGCGCGGCTCATGGGGCCAAACTGGGCGACGCCTTCGGTCAGCGCGGTCGGCGCGGTAGAGGAACCGGCGGCCTGGATCTGCACGTTGACGTTGGGGTACATGCGCTTAAATTCTTCGGCCCACAGGGTCATCATGTTGGCCAGGGTGTCCGAGCCGACAGAGGACAGGTTGCCCGAGATGCCGCTGGTCGGAGTGTAATCCGGCAGATTTTTATCCACACCGGCAGCCAGGGCGCTGACGGAAAACAGGGTTGCTGCGGTGAATCCGATTACACCAGCCAGTTTGTTGAGTTTCATCCAATCTCTCCAAGGTTGCAGAACGCAGTCCATCAAAACACGGGTTAACTTGGCTCAGTGCCAGTCATCCGACCGGGGCGCTGAGTGTCATTCCCTGCCCTCTTTGGCCCGACTCCGGGGCGGTGGAAGGCAGTCATCAATCTGAGGCCGAAACGTGGTGGCATCCCGAGTGGGGCGATCGGCCGGTCGCGTTTCATTCTCTCCCTGCGCCGCACTGGCACAGGTCCGTTCTCAAGACGGCGCCAGTATCTGACCTGGCAGTGACAAATTTATGGATTTAATGTGACACTTTAATGACATGGCGAGGCTTTTGACCAAATGAAAAAAGGGCCGCCATCGCCGCCCTCTTTTCATTGCTAACCCATTGCTTGAAAAGCTTATTTCAACACCACCATGCGAGCGGGGATGAGGAAGCTGAAACGGCTGCCAAGGCCGACCCGGCTCTCGATGTCGAGCTGGCAGTCGTGGTGACTCAGGGCATGCTTGACGATGGCAAGGCCGAGCCCGGAGCCGCCGGTGTGGCGCGAACGCGCCTTGTCGACCCGATAGAACCGCTCGGTGAGCCGCGCCAGGTGCTCGGGCGGGATCCCCTCCCCCTCGTCCTGCACCGCAAACAGCGCCATCGTCCCCTGCTTGCGCCACTCCACCGTGATCTTGCGCCCCGCCGGGGTGTAGTGTATGGCGTTGTAGACCAGGTTGGAGACGGCACTGCGCAGTTGATCCTGATCGCCGCGCACCAGCAGATTGGGCTGCACCATGAACTCGATCTGGTGGGCCCGCTCGCCGGAGAGCGCCCGCGCCTCCTGCTCCAGCAGCCCCAGCATGGCGGGCATGTCCACCAGATGGGAGAGATCCACGGTGGGCGCCGCCTCGATCCGCGACAGGGTGAGCAGCTGATTGACCAGGTTGTCCATGCGGATGGTCTGCTCCATCATCACCCTGTGTGCCTTGGCCCACATGGCGGGCGGCGGCGGCTCCTCGGTCATCTCCAGATAGCCCTTGAGCACGGTGAGCGGGGTGCGCAGCTCGTGGGAGACGTTGGAGACGAAATGCTTGCGGGTCTTCTCCAGGCTGCGCAGCCGGGTCACGTCCCGCACCACCAGCATGGCCTGATCCTCGGCATAGGGCATGATGCGAAACTCGAGAAACTTCTCCTCGTTGATGGGCGAGGTCATCTCGAACGGTTCGTCATACTCTCCCTTGCCGAGGTAGGCGCCGAAGGCGGGATTGCGAATCAGGTTGCCGATGTGCTGACCGGCGTCTTCCGGCCAGCGAAAGCCGAGCAGCTGCTCCGCCAGCCGGTTGCACCAGAGGATGCTGCCGTCGGTGCGAAATACCACGGCCGCATCGGGCAGTGCCTCGGCCCCTTCCCGAAAGCGGCGAATGAGACCCGCCAGCTCGCGGCGGCGGGCCCGGTGGCGCTGCTGCAGCTTGTAGATGCCGTTGAAGATGTACTCCCAGCTGCCGCTGCCGTTGGGAGGCACCAGGCTGCGATCGTGCCACAGCCAGTCCGACAGCCGCTTCTGGAAACGGTAGTGCCAGCCCAGGTGCATGACGGTAGCCAGCAACAGACACAGGGCCAGACTCTCCGTCAGCCAGCCGACCAAGACGAAGGGCGCATAGAAGAATGCCATTCGCCACAACTGGCGCCGCCAGGCGTATGGTTGCAACATAAGTGCCTCTTAGAGACGGGTTGAGAAGCGATAGCCCGCGCCGCGCACCGTCTGGATCAAGCGATCATGTCCCGTCTCTTCAATGGCCTTGCGCAGGCGACGGATGTGCACATCCACGGTTCTGTCCTCGACGTACACATTGGTACCCCAGACGTTGTTGAGCAGCTGCTCGCGGCTGTAGACCCGCTCCGGGTGGGTCATGAAGAAGTGCAGCAGCTTGAATTCGGTCGGCCCCATGTCGAGGGCCTTCTCCTCGGCGCTGACCCGGTGGGAGACAGGATCCAGCTTGAGCCCCTGCACCTCAATCACCTCGTCCACCGAGGTGGGAGAGACGCGGCGCATCACCGCATGCAGGCGGGCGGTCAGCTCCTTGGGGGAGAACGGCTTGGTGATGTAGTCATCGGCCCCCGCCTCCAGCCCGCGCACCTTGTCCTCTTCCTCGCCGCGAGCGGTCAGCATCACCACCGGGATCTGGCGGGTCACCTCATCCTGCTTGAGCTGCTTGATGAACTGGATGCCGCTGCCGCCTGGCATCATCCAGTCCAGCACGATGAGTTCGGGGTAGGGTTCGCGCACCTTCGCCAATCCGTCGGCAAAATCTTCAGCTTCTACTGTTTCATATCCCTTCTGCTCGAGCACGAAGCAGAGCATTTCGCGGATCGGTGCTTCGTCCTCGACCACCAGAATTCGCTTAGCCATATCCCTTCTCTCTCCTCTGTGAAGATGGGTGCGCCAATTATTAGAACTTTCTGTGACACTTTTATGACTTTATGACAGGCGGGATGATAAACGTTTTCAGATTCAGTTGGCAGCAGTGAGTTGCAGCAGATCCCAGCGATTGCCACTGATGTCCTCGAATACCACCACGGTGCCGTAAGGCTCGGTGCGCGGCTGTTCACAAAAATGGACACCGTACGCCTGCATGCGCCGGTAGTCGCCCCAGAAGTCGTCAGTCTCGAGGAACAGGAAGACCCGGCCGCCCCCCTGCTGGCCGATGGCGGCCCGCTGCTCAGGGGTGGCCGCCCGCGCCAGCAACAGGGCGGAACCGGGGGCTCCCTTGGGGGCAACCCGCACCCAGCGCTTGCCCGGTTTGCCCGGCTCGTCGAGGGGGGTGTCTTCCAGCAGCTCGAACCCCAGTCCCTGGGTAAAGAAGGTGATGGCCTGGTCGTAATCGGCCACCAGCAGGGCCAGGGCGCCAATGTGTTGTGCCATGGGAAGTACCTCAACAGATGAATGGACGGGGCGCATCATAACGGGGGACTGCCCCGGGCTCCAGCACCGGGGCAGATGAGATGGCAGAAGATAGAAGAGGGAAGCATGGCGCCGGGCAGGCGCGATCTCCCCCGCTTAAAGCAACCGGTTCACTCCTGTCCGAGCCAGTCGCGCAGCACGCTATCCCGGTCCCCGTCCAGCGCTGGCGAGGCGCACCCGTAGCATACCGGGGTGGCCGACAGATGGAGCGGGTTGGCCAGGGTGGGCAAGGATTGTTCGCCGCGCTGCACCTGCTGCACCCAGCCCCGCACCGCCCCCTGCTCGAGGGCAAACAGCGCATCCAGGGTGAGGATGGGGCCGCCCGGCACCCCGGCCGCCTCCAGCATGGCACTCCACTCGGCGCTGCAGCGCGCCGGCAGCCGCTCGGCAATCAGGGCATTGAGCCGGTGGCGCTGGCGCACCCGGGCGGCGTTGGTGGCAAAGTCGGGGTCCGTCGCCCAGCCGGGTTCCCCCAACAGGGCCGCCAAGGCGGCAAACTGGCCATCGTTGCCCACCGCGAGGATCAGATGGCCATCCCGGCTGGGATAGACGTCGTAGGGGACGATATTGGGGTGGCCGTTGCCAAGGCGCCCGGGCGCCTGACCGGTGGCGAGATAGTTCATCGCCTGGTTGGCCAGCACCGCCACCGACACGTCGAGCAGGGCGAGATCGATCTGCTGACCCTCCCCGGTTCGCTCCCGATGGCGCAGGGCCGCCTGGATGCCGATGGTGGCGTAGAGGCCGGTGAGGATGTCGACGAGCGCCACCCCCACCTTGACCGGCCCGCCGCCGGGCACCCCGTCGGGTTGACCCGTAATGCTCATCAATCCGCCCAGCCCCTGGATCAGCAGATCGTAACCGGGTCGCTGGGCCCAGGGCCCGTCCTGGCCAAAGCCGGTGATGGAGCAGTAGATGAGCGCCGGCCGGCGGGCCTTGAGGCTAGGGTAATCGAGGCCAAAGCGCGCCAGTCCCCCCACCTTGAAGTTCTCGATCACCACGTCGGCACAGTCCACCAAGGCCAGCAGGGTGTCTCTGTCGCGCGCTAGATCCAGAGCTATGGAGCGTTTGCCCCGGTTGGCCGCGTGAAAGTAGGCCGCCTCCCCCGCCACCAGCTCGGGCGGGCCCCAGTGGCGGGTGTCGTCACCGCGCCCGGGGGCCTCCACCTTGACCACGTCGGCGCCGAGATCGGCAAGCAGCTGGCTGGCCCAGGGGCCGGCCAGCACGCGGCTGAGATCCAGCACGCGCACGCCGGCAAGGGGCCCCATCACTCAAACGCCTGCAGGTCGGTCTGGGCCCGCCCCAGGATCAGGGCGTGGATGTCGTGGGTCCCCTCGTAGGTGTTGACCGCCTCCAGGTTCATCAGGTGGCGAATGACGTGAAACTCGTCGCTGATGCCGTTGCCGCCGTGCATGTCGCGGGCGACGCGGGCTATCTCCAGCGCCTTGCCACAGCTGTTGCGCTTGATGAGCGACACCAGCTCCACCGGGCAGCGCCCCTCGTCCATCAGGCGCCCGGCCTGCAGGCAGCCCTGCAGGCCGAGGGCAATCTCGGTCTGCATGTTGGCCAGCTTGAGCTGAAACAGCTGGGTGGCGGCGAGCGGGCGGCCGAACTGCTGGCGATCCAGCCCGTACTGGCGGGCGGCGTGCCAGCAGAACTCGGCGGCGCCGAGCGCCCCCCAGGCGATGCCGTAGCGCGCCTTGTTGAGGCAGCCGAACGGCCCCTTGAGGCCGCTCACCCCCGCCAGCCGGTTGGCCTCCGGCACGAAGACCCGCTCCATCACGATCTCGCCGGTGATGGAGGCGCGCAGGGAGAACTTGCCCTCGATCTTGGGGGCAGAGAGCCCGGCCATCCCCTGCTCCAGCACGAAGCCGGTGATCTCGCCATCGAGCTTGGCCCACACCACGAACAGATCGGCGATGGGAGAATTGGTGATCCACATCTTGTTGCCGGTCAGCAGATAGCCGCCGTCGACCCGCTCGGCGCGGCTCTTCATGGAGCCCGGGTCGGAGCCCGCGTCCGGCTCGGTGAGGCCGAAGCAGCCCACCAGCTCGCCCCGGGCCAGCCCTGGCAGCCAGCGCTGGCGCTGGGCCTCGTCGCCATAGGTGTGGATCGGGTGCATCACCAGGGAGGATTGCACACTCATGGCCGAGCGGTAGCCGCTGTCGACCCGCTCCACCTCCCGGGCGATGAGGCCGTAGGCCACGTGATTGACCCCGGCGCAGCCGTACTGCTCCGGCAGGGTGGCGCCGAGCAGCCCGAGCTCCCCTAGCTCGTTCATGATGGTGCGGTCAAACTGCTCGCGGCGGTTGGCCTCCAGCACCCGCGGCATCAGCCGCGCCTGGCAGTAGTCGCGGGCGGCGTCGCGGATGAGCCGCTCCTCTTCGCCGAGCTGGCTATCGAGAAAGAAGGGGTCTTGCCAATCAAATCGGGTACGCGTCATAAAGCACTCCATGCCATGCAAAAGAATCATCAAAGGGTCTCTTGTGGACCCATCTTAACCACGAAAAACTTAGGTCACAAACGCCTCAGCCAGCCTCCCGCAGCGCCCGATAGAGGGTGGTGCGGCTGATGCCGAGCCGGCGCGCCGCCTCGCTCACGTTGCCGCCGCACTCTGTCAGGGTCTGCTGCACCCGTTGCCGGTTCTGCTGGCGCAATGTGCTGCCCGCCAGCGCCGGGGGGACGACCGGCGCCACCGCCACGGTCGGCAGATGCAGGTGGGCGGGCTCAATCCAGCCCTGCCCCTCCGCCAATACGCAGGCCACTTCCAGCGCCTGCTTGAGCTGGCGCACGTTGCCGGGCAGCGGGTGGGCCAGCAAGTGGCGCTCGGCCTCATCGCTCAGGCGCAGGGCAGGATCCATCTCGGCCAGCAACCGTTGGACCAGTGCCTGCCGCTCGGAGGCCGGCCAGTCGCGCAGCGGTGCCAGTTGCTGGCGCCAGCCGCAGATGCGGTAGTAGAGATCCTCGCGAAAGGTGCCGGCCGCCACCATGGCCGCCAGATCCCGATGGCTGGCGCTGACCAGCCAGAAATCCACCGCTTCGGGCTTGTGGCTACCGACCGGGGTGACGGCGCGCTCCTGCAACACCCGCAGCAAACGGGTCTGGGCCGAGAGCGGCAGCTCGCCGATCTCGTCCAGCATCAGGATGCCGCCGTGGGCGGCGCGCAGATACCCCTGACTGCCCTGGCTGCGAGCACCGCTGAAAGCCCCGCCCACGTAGCCGAACAGCTCGGCTTCCACCAGCTCCGCCGGCAGGGCGCCGCAGTTGACGCACACCAGGGGCTTCTCGTGGCGGCTCGACTGGCGATGGAGTTCGCGCACCAGATGCTCCTTGCCGCTGCCGGTCTCCCCCTCGATAAGCAGGGAGATGCCGCGCTCCAGCATCTTGAGCGGCACCTGATGGCCGTGCGAGCCGCCGGCAGCGGCCGGCAGGCCGGGTAGGGTCGCCACGGGATGAGCCTCCGGCACCAGCCGCAAGCCGCGCCTATCCCGCAGCAGTTGCTTGCCGTCGAAAGGGTGCTGGCCGAGCCAGAGCCGGCCGGCCCGGTTGGCCCCGAGCAGTTCGCCCTCCTCCCCCAGCAGCAGACGGGCAGACCAGAGACTCTGGGGCTCGAGATCCACCAGCCAGCCCGGCTGGCGTGCCAGCAGCGCATTTTCCAGGGTCATGGCCAGCAGCCGTACCGTGCCCAGCATGTCGCCGCCGTGGTGGGCCGCATCGGTGGAGATGTCGAGCACCCCGATCACTTGCCCGTCCGGCCCGAGCAGCGGGCAGGCGCTGCAGCTGAGAAAGCTGTGCTGGGCGAAGAAGTGCTGATTGCCGAGCACCTGTACCTCGCTCTGCTCGGCCAGCGCGGTGCCGATGGCATTGGTGCCCTTGCTCGCCTCCCCCCAGCGGGCACCGCTGCGCAAAAAGACCCGCTCGGCGTGGCGGGCGAAGCCGTCGTCACCGCTGGCGGCCAGGATGGCGCCCTCGCCATCGCACAGCAGCAACCGACAGGGGCGCTCCGCCAGCAGCTGGTCAAACAGCGGCAGCACGAAGCGCCGGAAGCTGGCGATCAGCACCCTGTGCTGCTCCTGGCGGGCCGACAGCTCTCCCTGGGGCAGCAAGTCCAGCTCGGCGCTCTGCTGACGGCTCAACCCCTGGTGCAGGCAGCGCTGCCAGGAGCGCTGGATCGGGCTGGCACCAGATTGAGGGAACTCGCTCATCACACCTCCTGTTCACAAACGGCACGACTGTCGCGACCACTGTCCAGAAACGGCACAGTTGTATCGCCACCGCCGCGGTCATTGGTTAACCAAGATACGCTGCCGCACCCCGTTTGATAACGTTTTTGTAACTTTTGACGCGCTGGTCAGACCCTCTGGCACGCCCCTTGCGATACACAGCAGCAACCGGGTTGCCCGCCAGCCCGGTCAGGACCACACACATAAGGATGATGAGATGATTTATACCGCTCCCGGTCAGGCAGGTGCCCTGGTCAGCTTCAAGTCCCGTTACGACAACTTCATCGGTGGTGACTGGGTGGCGCCGCGCGCCGGCCGCTACTTTGAAAACATCTCGCCGGTCGATGGCCGCGTGTTCTGCGAAGTGGCCCGCTCCGACGCCGCCGACATCGAGCTGGCGCTGGACGCCGCTCACAAGGCATTCGCCAGCTGGAGCAAGACCAGCGTCACCGAGCGCAGCAACCTGCTGCTGCGCATCGCCGATCGCATCGAGCAGAACATCGAGGTGCTCGCCATCGCCGAGACCTGGGAGAACGGCAAGGCGGTGCGCGAGACCCTGGCCGCCGACCTGCCGCTGGTGGTGGATCACTTCCGCTACTTCGCCGGCTGCATCCGTGCCCAGGAGGGCTCGGCCGCCGAGCTGGATCAGAACACCGTCAGCTACCACTTCAAGGAGCCCATCGGGGTGGTCGGCCAGATCATCCCGTGGAACTTCCCGCTGCTGATGGCGGCCTGGAAGCTGGCCCCGGTGCTGGCGGCCGGCTGCTGCAGCGTGCTCAAGCCCGCCGAGCAGACCCCGGTCACCATCATGCTGATGATGGATCTCATCAAGGACATCCTGCCCGCCGGGGTGGTCAACGTGGTCAACGGCTTCGGCGCCGAGGCGGGCCAGGCGCTCGCCACCAGCAACCGGATCCAGAAGCTGGCGTTTACCGGCTCCACCGAGGTGGGAGCCCACATCCTGCGCTGCGCCGCCGACAAGCTCATTCCCTCCACCGTGGAGCTGGGTGGCAAGTCCCCCAACATCTACTTCGCCGACGTGATGCAGCACGAGAGCAGCTACATCGACAAGGCGGTGGAAGGGATGCTGATGACCTTCTTCAACCAGGGCGAGGTGTGCACCTGCCCCTCCCGCGCCCTGGTGCAGGAGAGCATCTATGACGACTTCATGGACAGAGTGCTGGCCCGCGCCCGCACCATAGTGCAGGGCAACCCCCTCGACACCAATACCCAGGTCGGCGCCCAGGCGTCCCGCGAGCAGTTCGACAAGATCTTGAGCTACATGGAGATCGGCCGCGGCGAAGGGGCCAAGATGCTGATCGGCGGCGGCCCGGCCAAGGTGAGCGGGCTGGAGGGGGGCTTCTACATCCAGCCCACCATCTTCTTTGGTCAGAACAAGATGCGGGTGTTCCAGGAGGAGATCTTCGGGCCGGCGCTCGGGGTCACCACCTTCAAGGACGAGGCGGATGCGCTGGCCATTGCCAACGACACCCAGTACGGCCTGGGGGCGGGCCTCTGGACCCGCGACAGCAACCTGGCCTGGCGCATGGGGCGCGGCATCCAGGCCGGCCGGGTCTGGGTCAACTGCTACCACGCCTACCCGGCCCACGCGGCCTTCGGCGGCTACAAGAAGTCAGGGATCGGCCGCGAGACCCACAAGATGATGCTGGACCACTACCAGAACACCAAGAACCTGCTGGTGAGCCACGACATCAACCCGCTCGGCTTCTTCTAAGCCCACCCCGTGATCCACAAGGGCGCCTGCGGGCGCCCTTTTCATTGCTGGTGCGGTCGCGGTCAGAGCTGTGCCTGCCCGGCGCCGATCCCCAGCTGCTGGCGATAGCGCTGGGGGGCACAGCCCTGTTCGCGCTGGAACATGGCGATAAAGGCCGAAGTGGAGGTGTAACCGAGCCGCCAGGCGATCTCCTGCACCGGCATCTCGCCCCGCAGCCAGTCCAGCGCCTTCACCAGCCGCAGCCGGGTGCGCCACTGGCCGAGGCTCATGCCAAGCTCCTTCTGGCAGCGCCGCGCCAGGGTGCGCTCGGTGGTGTGCAGCACCTTGGCCCACTGGGCCAGGGTGCGGTTGTCCTCCGGCGCCGCCTGCAACGCCGCCAGCAGGGGGGCGAGCAGGCGATCCCGGCTCTGGGGCAGGTAGCTTGGCTGGCAACGGGTGCGGGCCAGCTTCTCGATGAAGAGTTCACCCTGGCGGGCATCCCACTCGTCCTCCATGTGGCCGACCCGGCGCTGGGTGAAATCCTCCAGCAGGGCCCGCAGCAAGGGGGTGAGCGCCAGCAGCTGGGGTTCCCGTGGCAGGCGCGGCGCCAGCGCGTGGCTCACGTAGATGGAGGTGTAGTCCAGGGTCTGCTCGTTGAAGGCGGTGTGGGGCTGATCCGCCGGCACCCAGATGAGGTAGTCCGGCGGCGCCACCAGCCGCTGCCCCCCGACCTCCACCACCATGACCCCGAGACTGATGAGGCTGAGCTGGCCCCAGGGGTGGGCGTGCTCGGCGCAGGCGTTGCCCCCCTGGATCTGGCTGTAGCGAAAATAGAGGGGGTTGGGGGCGGCCAGCAGGCGATCCTGCTCGGCCAGGGTGAGGGTGCCCATGCAGATTGTCCCAAAGCGGTTATGACATGTCTTATTTACGCTACTTGCATCGTTCAAGACAAGGCTAGACTCTCCCCATCATACCAAGGAGTGCCTATGCCTTTTCTCTTTCCCCTGCTCGCCATCCTGATCTGGGCCGCCAATACCGTGGTCTCCAAGGCCGCCGCCGGCGTGCTGGATCCTGCCGCCATCTCGTTTTACCGCTGGGTGATCGCCGCCCTGGCGCTGACCCCCTTCTGCCTGCCGCACCTGTGGCGCCGCCGGCGCGATCTCCGCCCCTGGCTCGGCAAGCTGCTGGTGCTCTCCCTGCTTGGCATGGTGCTCTACCAGTGCCTCGCCTACTACGCCGCCCACAGCACCTCGGCCACCAACATGGGGGTCATCGGCTCCCTGCTGCCGCTGCTCACCCTGCTGATCGGGGCCTGCTGCTTTGGCCAGAAGCCGGGCAAGCAGGCGCTGCTCGGCATGAGCATCTCGCTGTTCGGGGTGCTCTGGCTGCTCGGTCAGGGCAACCCTCAGGCACTGCTGCACAGCGGCATCAACCCAGGCGACGGCATGATGCTGCTGGGGGCGGCCAGCTATGCCCTCTATGGCCTCTTGATCCGCCGCTGGCAACTGCCGTTCGGCCCCTGGCTCAACCTCTACCTGCAGATCCTGCTGGCGGTGCTGCTGCTCATTCCGCTGGCCCTCTCCGCCGACTCCCTGGCCATTCCCGCCCAGGGCTGGAGCATGGTGCTGTTCGCCGGGCTCGCCTCCTCCATCTTCGCCGCCTACTGCTGGATGCGCGGCCTCGC
Organism: Aeromonas sp. s2; assembly: GCF_040907935.1. Classification (NCBI taxonomy): domain Bacteria; kingdom Pseudomonadati; phylum Pseudomonadota; class Gammaproteobacteria; order Aeromonadales; family Aeromonadaceae; genus Aeromonas; species Aeromonas sp. s2. Next base: position 623,116 of record NZ_JBFOCR010000009.1, read on the forward strand.
CAGTCTGGGGGCGGAGCGCACCTCGGTCTTCATGAACCTGATGCCGCTGTGCACGGCCCTCATCGCCGTCATCAGCCTGGGGGAACCTATCCACGGCTATCACCTGCTGGGGGGCGGCCTCATCCTGAGCGGGGTTATGCTCTCCCAGTTCAAGCCAAGAGCCCGCCGCGTCCTGCTGGAAGAGGCCTGAGCGGCCCGCCGTACTGGTTTTCGTGCCGACGTATAGACCTGAAAAAGGGAGCTTCGGCTCCCTTTTTGCTGGTATGGATCTGGCAGCTCAGCTGCCCCGCCGCCAGTGGTAGCGGCGCTCGGGCCGGCCGCGCTGGCCGTAGTTGAGATCCACGTCCACCCTGTCCTCCGACTCCAGATACTCCAGATAGCGGCGCGCCGTGGTGCGGCTCAGGGACAAGCGCAGCGCCACCGTATCGGTGGAGAAGGCGCTGTCCGGCTCACCCGCCAGCAGCTCCAGCACCTGGCGCAGGGTGATGGCGTCGATCCCCTTGGGGGTGTCGCGCACGTCGCGCCCCTGAGGCCTCACCTTGCCCATCAACCGGTCCAGATCGCTCTGCTCGAGGGAGCCGCGCTCGCAGATGCGCCGGTGCAGAGTGAGGATCTCGTCCAGGCTCTGCTGGATGCGAAACAGCCGCAGCGGCTTGATGATGTAATCCTGCACCCCCTGATTGAGGGCCTGCTGGATGGTCTCCACGTCGCAGGAGGCGGTCACCATGATGACGTAGGCTTCGCGGTTGTGGCTGCGCAGCCGGTTCACCCACTCCAGGCCGGAGCCGTCGGGCAGCGAGATGTCCACCAGCAGCAGCTGCGGCTGGGCCGCGCGCATCATGAGATCGGCCTGGGTCAGGCTTTCGGCCCGACCCAGCAGGGAAAATCCGGGGGTGGAGGAGACCAGCTCGGCCAGAATGGATCCTATCCGTTCGTCATCCTCGATCACCAGCGTGAAAATGGGCTCCATAGATCACACCAATTGGTTTTTATTCAAGTAGATACCGAACAGGGTCGTCTGTTCGGCGGTGCGGCGCCATTCTATCACACCCCCTCGCCTGGCCACCGTCTCCTTGACCAGGAACAGACCGACACCGTGATCGCCGGTCTGGCGACTGATGCCGTAATCAAACAGATGGTCCGCCAGCGCCTCGTCCACCCCCTCGCCGCTGTCCTCCACCTCGATCACCAGCCGGCGCCCGAAGTCGTTGAGGGAGATGAGCACCCGCGGCGGGCACTGCTTGCGCCGGGCCCAGGCGGCGCGAATGCCGTTGTCCAGCAGGTTGCCGATGAGGGTGATGAGATCCGCCGACACCGCCGCCGGGTACTCCCCCAGCGCCGAATCGGGATCCAGCACCAGCTCCACCCCGAGCTCGCGGGCCCGGCTGAACTTGCCGAGGATGAGCCCGGCCACCGGCTTGTCCTCGATGGCCCGCAGCAGATCGTGCAGCATGGTCTGGCACGCCTCGCTCTCCTGCTGGATGAGCTCCACCGCCTGATCCACGTGGCCCAGCTGCAGCAAGCCGGAGAGGCTGCTGAGCTTGTTGGCGAACTCGTGGGTCTGCATCCGCAGCATCTCGGCATACTGGCGCAGGTGGGTCACCTGCATGCCGAGACTGCCGGTCACCTCGGGGCGGCTGAAGATCAGCAGCCGGCCGGGGATCTTGCCCTCCACCGCCTGCCAGCGCCCGACGAACGACTCGCCGTGCACGGTGAAACCGAGCTCGGTCTCGACCTGGGTCAGGGCGGGAGCGAGCGGCGGCGACAGCTCCGAGAGCGGCTGGCCGAGCAGGGCGTGGCGGCCGGTGCCGGGCAGGCGCAGCTGGTAAAACGCGGCGCTGTTGAGCATGCGGATGTGGCCGCGGGAGTCGAGGGCGATCACCCCCTCCGAGATGTGCTCCAGCACCAGCTCCTGCAGCACGAAGCGGTTGACTATGGTCTCCGGCTCCAGATCCAGCAGGGTACGCCGCAGTCGATGCTGGACCCAGAGCGCCAGCAGCAGACCGCAGCCCAGCACGGCGCCGATGGCGCTGATGAGCAGGGCGATCCGATCCAGGTAGATGCTCTCCACCGTCTGCATCAGATACCCCACCACCACGGCACCGATGGCGCGCCCGTCAGGCCCGATCACCGGGGCGAAGCAGCGGATGGCCGGCCCCAGGGTACCCACGTCCTTGGAGCAGTAGCTGCTGCGCTCGTTGAGGGAGGGCCAGATATCCTCGCCGCGAAACAGGCCGCCCACCAGCTCCGGGGAGGGGTGGCTCAGCCGGCGGGCGTGCTCGTCGGTCACCACCATGTAGGCGGCATCGGTGCGACTGCAGATCCCCTGCACATAGTCGCGCAGGCCCGGATCGCTCCCCCACTGCAGCGCCTGCACCACCCGGTTGTCTCCCGCCAGCACCCGCGCCAGATCTCCCCCCTTGTCCTCCAGATTGCTCTCCAGCAAATGGCGTATGAAGAGCGCCAGCAGGCTGCCCAGAATGACGATCAGGAGCAGTGACAGGCCCAGGGAGAGGGTGACCAGTTGGTGACGCAGTTTCATCGATTAGCCTTGCAACATCAGGACGCGGACCAATAGTGCGGGCGCCACCAGGTCTGGTCAATCAAAGGTGCGGGATCACCGGCAAAATCAGCCAGCCCCTCGGCACGGGCACAGAGCGCCACCGCCCTCGCCACGGCGCGGGCCACCTCCCCCACCTGCTCGATGGGGGGCAGCAACCGCCCCTCGGCCAGCGGATAGGCGCCCACCGCCTGCACCGCCGCCCGCAGCATGCCGTCGCTGATGCGCCGCGCCTTGACCGCGCAGGCCCCCAGACCAATGCCCGGGAACACGTAGACGTTGTTGCACTGGGAGACCACCCGCGCCGCGCCGTCCACCTCCACCGGCGGGAAGGGGCTGCCGGTGGCGAGCAGGGCCCGCCCGCCGGTAGCCTGCCACACCTGGGTTGGGGTTGCCTCGGCGCTGCGGGTGGGATTGGAGAGCGGCAGGATCACCGGCCGCTCGCACACCTCCCCCATGGCGGTCAGCACCGCCTCGTCGAACAGACCACCCTGACCGCTCACCCCGATCAGCACCCCGGGGCGCAGCCGCTCGATAAGCGCAGGCAGGGAATTACACGCCTCCCCCGCCGGGCGGGCAAACGGCTGCTGGGCCGGGGTGAGCCCGGCCCGGTCCAGGCAGACCAGACCGTCCTGATCGAACAGCTGCACTCGCTCCGGGCTGCCCGCCAGCTGGGCCAGCATGGCGGCGATACCGCAGCCGGCCGAGCCCGCGCCGACGATCAGCACCGGGGTATCCGCCAGCGCGCTGCCCGCCTGCTGCAGGCCCGCCAGCACGCAGGCCGACGCCACCGCCGCCGTGCCCTGGATGTCGTCGTTGAACATGCACAGCTCGTCGCGGTAGCGGGCCAGGAGGTTCGCGGCATGCTTGCCGGCGAAGTCCTCGAACTGCAGCACTACCTGGGGCCAGCGTTTGCGAATGGCGGCCACCACCTTGTCCATGAACTGGTAATAGGGCTCGCCATCCACCCGCCGGGCCTGCCAGCCGAGGTAGGAGTCATCTTCCAGCAGCTCGGGGTTGTTGGTGCCCACGTCCACGCACAGGGGCAGGGTGCGCGAAGGGTTGATGCCGCCGGCGGCGGAGTAGAGCGCCAGCTTGCCGATGCAGATCCCCATGCCGCCGATGCCGAGATCGCCTAGCCCCAGCACCCGCTCGCCGTCGGAGATGACGATGACGTCCACCTCCTGCTCCACCGCCGCGAAGATGTGGTCGAGCTCGTCCCGGTCGTGCCAGGAGAGGTAGAGGCCGTGGCTGCGCAGATAGAGGTCGCTGTGGCGCTGGCACGCCTCTCCCACCACAGGGGTGTAGATGATGGGCAACAGCTCCGGCAGGTGGTGGCGCACCAGTTCGTAGAACAGTACCGGGTTGTCCTCCTGCAGCTGGCGCAGCAGCAGGTGCTGATCAAACGGGCTCTGCATGGCCGAAACCAGCCGGTAGATGCGGCGTCGCTGCTGGGCCAGCGACTCCTCCTTGTGGGGCATGCGCCCCATCAATCCCTGACGCTTGCGTTCGGCATAGGGCAGGCTGGTGCCCATCATGATGTCGTTCATTATCTTGTTCCTTATGCCAGCAGCGAGATGAGCAGGGTCGCCAGGATAAGCATGACGGCGCCCCCGAGACGAGAAGAGATCTGGGCGAACGGCATCAACGTCATGCGCTGGGCCGCCGAGAGCACGGCCACGTCACCCGTTCCCCCCATGTTGGCCATGCACAGGCCCCCGGTGATGGCCGCCTCTATGGGGTAGAAACCGATCATCCGCCCTACCAGCGCCGCCCCCAGGGCACCACCGAGCACGGTCACCAGCACCAGCACGAAGTAGCTGACGGAGAAGGCGCTGATGAGCTCGGGAATGCTGGTGTAGGCGACACCGATCCCCACCAGCAGAGAGGGAGTCAGGTTGGTGACTACAAACTGGTACCAGTCGGCCGCCGCCTGCTCGTAGCGACGGGGCAGCAGGCCGCTCACCTTGATGACGGCCACCGCCAGGATCATCAGGGCAAAGGGGTGCATGGGGATGAAGTTGCCAAGCAATGAGCCCAGCACGAACATGCTGGAGCTGATGAAGAGCCCCAGACCCAGGCTCTCCAGCGTCGGCGCCTGCGCCTTCTCCTCGGCCACGCCAGCGGCACTCTCTTTGATCATCAGCTTGCCGTTGCCGGTCAGGGAGGGGTAGCGGCGACCGAGGCGGGCCAGCAGGGTACCCACCAGGATGGCCAGGGTGTTGGCGATCACTACCGCCGGCACCATGCGCGACAGCAGATCGGCGCTCGACATCTGCAGCGGCCCGGAGAGGATCTCCACCAGCGGCACGGCGCCGGCCCCCATGCCACCGCCCATGATGGGCAGACCGATGAGCAGCACCGCATTCTTGAAGCCGTAGCCCATCAGGGCGCCCACCAGACCGACGCTGAGCAGCGCCAGTGCGACGCCCCCCAGGATCACCGGCAGGTAGCGCATGGCGGCGTTTTTCAGCAGGGCGCCGCTCATGCCGAACACAGAGCCGGTCACCAGGCTGGCGATGAAGAAGTTGAGAAAGCCCCCCTCCTTCATGAAGCCGATGATCACCTGACCCGCCTCGACGGGCAGGATCCGGTATTCAAACAGGGCGGCGCCGCCGAAGATGGCGAGTATGGTGCCACCCCCCAGGTATTCGCGGATGGGGGTGATGCGCTCGCCGAGCTCGGTCAGCAGGGTGCCGAGCACGAACATCAGCGCCAGCGCGCCGACCATGCCGAGCGGCAGCGAGCCGTTCCAACCCGAGAAGAGGACGCAGGTGGCGAGGCCCAGAAAGATCATCATGGGCATGCCGGCAATCTGTCGACCGCCGAACAGGGCGGTTCTGGTGTGTGGGGTAGAGAGGTTTTTCATTGTTATGCTCCAGCGTGTGGTGTGGCGCCACTCTAGAGATCTCCGCTCCCTCTGTCGGTTAGCCCGCCAACAAAGGCATATAAAAACATTAAATTCTTAAACGCTATGGCCTGCGGGCAAGGTTGGCACCCATTTTACAGGGGGTATTTTGGTCCCCGTCGTCGTCATTAAATCACTTAGAAGCGCACTCTTTTGCACTTTAAAGCGGCGCTTGAAGCGGTCATTGTCAAATAACGATCAAATAACCAGCGTCGCAACCAACAATAATGGCCTGCCAGGTTTGGCTGTGGTGAATGATCACCCGGTACAAGGCAAGGGTGATCCCCTGATCAACAAAAACGCTCCGGCCAGGATCTGCCGGGTGAAAAATAAGGAGGACGATGACAGCTCGATAGCGAGCGCCTAGCTTGTTACAAGCATGGCGCTCCCGCAGGTAATGGCGGCTTGCAGCAAGAGGATAAAGGGTGCGGGCAGGCCCTGTGACAGGCTGCCCTCTCAATATGACGTGCGGATGTCACCGACCGAAAGACTATTCGGCTAATAACAATGGAATATTGGCAGGGTCAAATTCATGACAGGTTTCGGCATTTTCCAGGCTGAGTCCATAATGGCCGTCGACCACATATTCCACGTCCACCAGCAGACTCTCGATGGCGAGATGGGCGTCACCCGATTCATATCGTTCCACAGCTATCATCTCCCTGTTTAGCTGACTCATCAATATTAGTGAATAAAAAACAGAGTGCCGCATTTATATAATACTTTTTTGCATCGTCTAATTAGGGCACACATAAAAAGCTGTGACTATTTTCATGCCATCCCAATAAACGACTCTCTTTATTTCACCGGGCCCTGCCGACCATATCCAGCCTCCTGTTTCACTCAAAAGTGCCGCTGCTCCCAACTCACCCCTTCACCCATGCTGTTTGAGCTCCACCAGAGACCTACCTCCAAATTTCATAAACAAGATCGCGATCACACTATTTACTTAGCCTGCTAAATAATTACAATGCTTAGCAAGCTAAGTAAAAGGAGAATCTCATGATGAAGGATCTGGAAATGCTGCGCGAGCTCTCCCTCGCCGAGCGGGTCGGCCGGCTGCATCGACTGTGGCGCACCGTGGCCGATCTCGAGCTGGCCCCCCTCGGCCTGACTCATCCCCGCTGGACGGCCCTGTGGAAACTGAGCCGGCTCGGCGGCCACCTCAGCCAGAAGACCCTGGCCGAGGCGCTGGAGATCGAACTTCCCTCCCTGATGCGCACCCTGGGCCAGCTGGAGGAGCAGGGGCTGGTGGAACGCCACTGCTGCAGCCAGGACAAACGGGCCCGCATCGTCACCCTGACCCCGGCCGGCAAGGCGCTGCTCGACCAGATTGAAGATCGCATCATGGAGATACGCCGGGAGCTGCTCGCCGGCATCAGCCAGCGGGAGCTGGAACAGTTTGAAGATATCGTGCACCGCATCTGTGCCAATGCCCTCGGCAAGATAGGTGCGCAGAGTGAAGAGAGAGAATGAGATGACCCCGGATCAACAATTCCAACGCTGGATCAAATGGGCCATGGGCGCCTTCGTGCTGGTCTTTGCCTATTTCCTGCTGGCCGACCTCAAGATGCCGCTCACCCCGCAAGCCATGGCAACCCGCGTCGTCACCAAGATGGCGCCCCAGGTCAGCGGCAAGGTGATGGAGGTTGCTGTCGCCAATAACCAGCACGTCAAGCAGGGGGATCTGCTGTTTGCCCTCGACCCGGCCCCCTTCGAGCTGGCGGTAGAGCAGGCTCGCCTCGCCCTGGCCCAAGCCGAGCAGCAGAATCGCCAGCTCGATGCCACCCTCAACGCCGCCAGCGCCGATTTCAGCTCGTTGCAGACCCAGGCCGCCCTCAAGTTGCGGGAAGCGGAGCGTATCGACGCCCTCTATCGCCGCCACATGGTCTCCGAGCAGCAGAAGGATGACGCCGACAGCGCATTTCGCACCGCCCAGGCCAACCTGCTGGCCAGCAAGGCCCGCATGACCCAGGCCAGGGTCAACCGCGGCCTGCCCGGCGACGACAACCTGCTGCTGCGCCAGGCCCGCAACCGCCTCGCCCAGGCCGAGCTCAACCTCGCCTACAGCCGGGTTCACGCCAGCCAGGACGGCATCATCACCAACCTGCAGCTCAAGCCGGGCAGCTTCGCCGCGGCGGGCGCCCCGCTGCTGGCGCTGGTCTCCGAGCAGGTGGACGTGATCGCCGATTTTCGCGAGAAGAGCCTACGCCACGTAGACCAGGACAGCCTGGCCCTGGTCGCCTTCGATGGCGAGCCGGGCCGCCTCTATCCCGCCCGGGTCACCAGCCTGGATGCCGGGGTCAGCGCCGGTCAGTTCGATGCCAACGGCCAGCTGGCCAGCCCCACCGAGTCGGATCGCTGGGTGCGCGACGCCCAGCGTCTGCGCCTGCACCTGGCGCTGGAACAGCTGCCCGCCCATCTGCCGGCCGGTGCCCGCGCCACCGTGCAGCTGCTGCCCGACAACGCCCTGACCGGGCTGCTGGCCCGCGCCCAGATCCGCCTGCTCAGCCTGCTGCACTACATCTACTGAGGTGACGGCAATGAACCTGTGGCATAGACCCCTCACCGTCAATGAACTGCGCCAATGCCTGCGCATCGCCTTTGGCAGTACCAGCGGCTTTCTGCTCTGCAAGCTGTTCGGCTGGAACTACGGCGTCTTCTACACGGTGACGCCTGTACTGCTGCTGGGCATGGTGCCGGTGATGAACGGTCATGCTGCCCGTCAGCTCATCGCCGCCGCCGTGGTCTGCGGGCTGGAAGTGGGGCTGCTGGGGGGGCTGTTCGGCGGCCATCCCGGCCTGATGATCCCCATCGCCTTCCTGCTGTTTCTCTACCGTTTCGCCGCCATGTCACGGGGCAGCCTGTTCCTGTTCGGTGCCAACGGGGTGCTGAGTCTCAGCATCATGCTGCACTTTGCCAGCTACCCGCAGACCGATCTCAACGACCTCATCTTCAGCAACCTGTGGGCCAGCGTGCTGTCGGTGCTCATCGCCTACCTGATGACGGCGCTCATCCCCGACGTGGAGGAGCGCCCCAGGCCGGCCCCCTCTCCCAAGGCACCGCACCGAATGCGGCACGAGGCGCTACTTGGCGCCAGCATCGCCACCCTCTCCTTCATGGTGTTCCAGCTCTTCGATCTGCGGGACTCCATGTCGGCCCAAGCCACTACTCTGCTGGTGCTTTTCCCCATGCACTGGGACGGTGCCCTGAGCTATGCCCGCAAGCGGGCCATGGGCACCCTGCTCGGGGTAAGCTTCGGCCTGGTCGGCCAGCTGGTGCTTTACGACTGGTCCGGGCTGCTGATCCTGGTCGCCCCCCTGCTCTGGCTCGGCGCCATGCTGTTCAGCCATGCCCACGTGAAGGAGGCGAGCGGTTCCGGGGTCGGCTTCGGCGCCCTCACCACCCTCGGCATCCTGTTCGGCCAGTACCTGACGCCCGGCAACGATCTGGTGTTCAGCGCCCTCTACCGGGTCAGCAGCATCCTGTTTGCCATCGTCGTCACCCTGCTGGCCTGTTACCTCATCCACCGACTGCTTAACCGTTTCGAGGCCACCCGGTTCGGTTATTGACCCCCTGTTGTTAGCTCAAGGATGTGCGCCTTTCGCCCCGCTATGCCTACCGGGGCGTTTTTTTGCCCTGTATCTGGCAGCGCCAGCGGCCAGCCCCAGCAACTATGCTTGCTAGGGCAGTTGGCAACGGGAGAGAGACCATGACACACGCAACCCACATTTACTGGCTGGTTATCTGTCTTCTGCTGATGGTGGGAAGCGCCCGGGCCGAGTCTGTGCTGATCGCCGCGGAAGATGACTGGGCGCCCTATTGCGTCCTCGACAAAGAGAACGGCCAGCCGCAGGGGCTCGCACCCGAGCTGGTGAAGGCAGCCTTTGCCGCCGAGGGGGTCGAGGTGGAGTTTCGTACCATCCCCTTCGCCCGCTGCATGTACGAGGCGCGCAGCGACAAGGTGCTCGGCTGTTTCGATGCCACCATTACCGAGGAGAACCGTTACCAGTACTTCTGGCACGAGACCCCCATGTTCGAGGAGGATCTCGCCATCTTCGCCCTGGCCAGCGAACCGCGCCGGGATCTCAAGCTCACCTCGCTGGAACAGAAGACGGTGGGCATCACTCTCGGCTACACCTACCCCACCGATTTCATGGAAAACCCCAGGATCACCCGCTTTCAGGCCAAGTCAGACACCCAGATCATCGAGATGCTGGTGCGTGGCCGGGTCGACTACATCCTGATGAACGAGATGCCGGGCTACCTCAAGATCCAGCAGAAACAGCTGAGCGGGAAGGTGGTCAAGGTGGGCAAGATCTCCACCGACGGTTTCTGGCTCGCCTTCTCCCGCGTCCACCCCCGGGGTGAGGAGATGGCCAGTCGCTTCGAAGAGGGGCTGCAGAAGATCAAGAACAACGGCACCTACGAAGCGCTGGTGCGGGCCTTCGAGGCCAGGCTCGGCCTGCACTGATCTCATACTCATTAATGCTTCTTTTGACGCCTATGGACGCATATCGACGCAAGTCGGGTCGAGCGGCATTGCCCCCCTTGGGCAAGCTGTTAGGATCACGCCCGGATGACACCGATGGAGAATCAACATGAAGCACGCCAACCTTCTGCTGCTGGGCATCACGACCCTGACCCTGCTGAGCGGCTGCGAACGCGGCGCCGACCCCCTGAGCGTGACCGGCGGCGACCCCGTCACCTATCTGTGCGAACAGGGCCAACGGGTACAGGTGCGCTATTTCGCCCTCTCCGATCAGAGCCTGAACTTCGTCAAGCTGGCGCTGCCGGATGGCAAGGACTACACCCTGCCGCAGAGCGTTTCTGCCTCCGGCGCCCGCTACACCGACGATCACGAGGCCGTCTGGTGGAACAAGGGCGACGAGGGCTTTGTCGAGATGCGCGACAAGGATGGCGAGTGGCAGAGCGTCTACAACGACTGCAAGCAGCAATAAACCTGGCACTGCCATGGCGCACCGCAGAGACGCAACACCCCGGCCAGGCCGGGGTGTTTATCATTTCACTTCAACTTCGAATCTGGTTTCCACCCGAGCCGGGATCGCTTGCGGATTCTGCTCGGATGCCCGGTAGCGCATCTTCGCCAACCCTGAGATGGCGATGAGATCCAGCACTCCGGGGGGCTCGGATGCCAGGACTTCAGGGCTGAACAGATTGCCATTGGAATCGATGAGATAGCGGAGCTTCACATACCCCTTGACCGGCCTCTTCTCCGGCAGCCCCCCGACCGGACGGAAGACGCCTATGTCCCCCACCAGCACCCAGTATCTGGGCAGCTCTTCCCAAGTGACATCCACCGGAGGCTGGTTCAGCTTCACGGTCGGGCTCGGGCTGGCACAGCCCCCCAACAGGCCCAGGGTGGCCCACAGCAACAACACCTTAAAACGCACTCGACACTCCCTCTTCGTTGCACCGTTCAGCTCCTTGAACGGCCGTTCCATTGTTCGGCGTCCAGTGTCGGACGAAAGTGCTCATTCGGGAAGCCCCCATCTGGCGGGCAATAAAAAGGCCAACCCAGGGGTTGGCCTCTTGAGGTGTCCGGCTCAGCCGCGCTTGTCGCTGACCACCAGCCAGAGCGCATGCACCATGCCGGGCAGACCGCCGAGCAGGGTCAACACTATGTTGATTAAGAAATGCAGGCTGAAGCCCACCTGGATAAAGGCACAGACCGGCGGCAGGAAGATGGCCAGCAGGATCTTGAGCAGATTGTTCATCTCGGATTTCCTCGTCAACGATGTCACAGGGATTGGAATGGGCTAACCATAAACATCCCTGGCCTCAACTGCAAACCAGACAGGGGATCCGTTCACCCCCCGCCCGCCAGGCGTTGAGGTCGTGGATCTGCTGATTGCTGCTGCCGCGCCAGAGCAGGCCGGGGTCTGCCAGCCCCTGCTCGAACTTGCCGTCCACCAGCACGTCCAGTAAACAAACCAGCTCGCGCTGGGCCGGGCTGAGCTCGTCGAGCAGATAGCCGGTCCAGCACCAGATGTCCTTGCCGGGACACTCGGCACGTACCCGCTGCACCAGCGCCAGCACATGCGGCACGTTGGCGGGGTGGAGCGGATCGCCGCCGGAGAGCGACAGACCCCGCCGCTTGATGCGCGGATCCTTGAGATCCGAGATGATGCGATCGCTCATCGCCTGATCAAACGGTTTGCCGCCATCGAGCCGCCAGGTGCTCTGGTTGTAGCAGCCTGGGCACTGGTGTTCGCAGCCCGAGACGAACAGGGTGGCACGGGTGCCTGGGCCGTTGATCACATCGACCGGGTAGTACTGGTGGTAGTGCATCTTGTCTCTCGATTCACGGTTTGGCAGGCAAGTGATGATGGATGCCCCCTCATCTCCAGCCCTTCTCCCACTCTTTTCAACCTGAGCGGGAGAAGGGAGCAAGACCGTACAAACAGCACCTCGGCCGGTACCCTCTCCCTCTGGGAGAGGGCTAGGGTGAGGGCTCGGCTCACATGTGTTTGACGCGGCGCTTCACCTCTTCCTGCTTGCCCGCGTTGAAGGGGCGCGCATCCGGGCTGCCGAGATAGCCGCAGACACGGCGGGTCACCGACACCTTGGCCGGGTCGTGGTTGCCACAGCGCGGGCAGGTGAAGCCCTTGGAGGTACACTCGAACTCGCCGGTAAAGCCGCACTCGTAGCACTCGTCGATGGGGGTGTTGGTACCGTAGTAGGGCACCTTGTCATAGCTGTAGTCCCAGACGTTCTCCAGCGCCTCCAGGTTGTGCTGGATGTTGGGGTACTCGCCGTAGCAGATGAAACCGCCGCTGGCGATGGGCGGATAGGGCGCCTCGAAGTCCAGCTTGTCGTACGGATTGACCTGCTTTTCCACATCGAGGTGGAAGCTGTTGGTGTAGTAGCCCTTGTCGGTCACCCCCGCCACCACGCCAAACTCCTTGGCGTCGATGCGGCAGAAGCGGGAGCAGAGGTTCTCGCTCGGGGTGGAGTAGAGGCTGAAGCCGTAGCCGGTCTCCTCCTTCCACTCGTCGGTGGCCGCCTTGAGGCGCTCGACGATGGCGATGGCCTTCTGCTGCAGTTCGGCACTGTCAAACAGGTGAACCTGCTCGCCAAACAGGGCGTTGATGGTTTCGTGCACCCCGATATAGCCAAGGGAGATGGAGGCGCGGCCGTGCTTGAAGATCTCGCTGACGTTGTCGTCCGCCTTGAGGCGCACGCCGCAGGCCCCTTCCATGTAGAGGATGGGGGCGACCCGGGCCTTGACCCCGTCCAGGCGTTTGATGCGGTACATCAGCGCGGTCTTGGCCACCCGCAGGGCGGCATCCAGCTTGTCCCAGAAATCCGCTTCATCGCGGGATTTGAGGGCGATGCGCGGCAGGTTGAGGCTCACCACCCCTAAGTTGTTGCGCCCTTCATGAACCAGCTCGCCCTGCTCCTCGTAGGCACCGAGGAAGGAGCGGCAGCCCATGGGGGTCTTGAAGGAGCCGGTTACCTTGACCACCTGATCGTAGTTGAGGATGTCCGGGTACATCCGCTTGGAGGCGCACTCCAGCGCCAGCTGCTTGATGTCGTAGTTGGGATCGCCCTGTTTGTGGTTAAGGCCATCCTTGATGGCGAACACCAGTTTCGGGAACACGGCGGTCTTCTTGTTCTTGCCAAGGCCGGCGATGCGGTTGCTCAGGATAGCCCGCTGGATCAGGCGTGACTGCCAGCTCTCGCCCAGGCCAAAGCCGAAGGTGACGAACGGGGTCTGACCGTTGGCGGTGTGCAGGGTGTTCACCTCATATTCCAGCGACTGGAAGGCGTCGTAGCACTCCTTCTCGGTGCGGGCCATGGCATAGGCATCCACATCGCCGATGCCCCACTCCAGCGCCACTTCCCGGTGCTTCTCCCAGCTGATGGTCACGTAGGGAGCCAGCACTTCGTCGATGCGGTTGATGGTGGTGCCGCCATAGATGTGGCTCGCCACCTGGGCGATGATCTGGGCGGTCACCGCGGTGGCGGTACTGATGGACTTGGGGGTGTCGATCTCCGCGTTGCCCATCTTGAAGCCGTGGGTCAGCATCCCCTTCAGGTCGATCAACATGCAGTTGAACATGGGGAAGAAGGGGGAGTAATCGAGATCGTGGAAGTGCAGATCGCCGCTCTCGTGGGCCTGCACCACGTCGCGGGGCAGCATGTGGCTGGTGGCGTAGTGCTTGGCGACGATGCCCGCCAGCAGGTCGCGCTGGGTCGGGATCACCTTGGAATCTTTGTTGGCATTCTCGTTGAGCAGGGCCGCGTTGGTCTGCTCAACCAGGCCGCGGATCTCCTGGGCCAGCCGGCCGCGGGCCTCGCGAGCCTGATCCCGGTCGTGACGGTATTCGATGTAGGCACGGGCGATGGCCTTGTCGTCGGAGGCCATCAGGTGGTTCTCGACCCGGTTCTGGATCTCGTGGATGTCCACTTCTCCCCGCCCTTCCAGCTCCTGGCTGACGGCGGCGGCAATGCGCTCTGCCAGCGCCGGACTGGCCTGATTGACCGCCTCCGCCGCTCGGCCCACCGCCTCGGCAATCAGCTGGGCATTGAATGGTGCGCGACATCCATCACGTTTGATCACAACCGGTTTCATGGAGTTTCCCCGTTAAAAAGGCCAGGCTCTCGCCCTCGGCTTACCCTTGTTTGGCCCCCTTCTCCACGCCTCGTCCTCGGCGCAAATAAATTCAGCCGAGGCTTGACAAGCCTGGGCTGACGATGAGAAGGGAACAGCTTTTACACAGCTTAATAACACAACATATAGGGATTAAAAACGAATGCAGCCCTATATGTGGTGTCTATTAGGCACCAAAGCGGGGTCGTATTTCTTGATCCAGAACAGGTTTTGAGGCGAGTGGCGCAGTTCCCGACCAGCCACAAAAGGCACCATACGAGACCACTCTCAAGCCTGGTGCGGGCTAGCGCCCGATGCCGGCCAGCGAGAAAAAGATTTCCCCTCCGACAGTAATTGACCGGCACCGGCTGGCCCAGGAGTGAACATAATGAATGACAACACCCCTGTGCCGATGGGAAGCCATATGACCAAGCCTTTGTTGCTGCTACTGTTGCTGTGCCCCCTGTCGCTGCGGCTGTGGGCTGCCGAGATCCTGGTGATCAGCAGCTACCATCCCGAGTACCTGTGGGATCAGAGCTACAACGCCAGCCTGGTGGCCAACCTCAAGGGCGAGCACCACATCAGCCACTTCTACATGGATACCAAGCGCCGCCCCGCCGAAGAGTTCGACCAGATCGCCGAACGGGCGCTCGCCTACTACCACCAGGTGAAACCGGATCTGGTGGTGCTTGGCGATGACAACGCCATCAACTACCTTGCCACCAGCATCGCCTCCCTCGGCACCCCGGTCGTGTTTCTCGGCATGAACGAGAACCCGCGCCACAAGGGGCTGGTCGGCCACCCCAAGATCACCGGCGTGCTGGAGCGTCCCCTGCTCAAGCGCAACATCAGCGAGATGAGCCAGCTGATGGGGGGGATCAAGAAGGCACTGGTGCTGTTCGATTCGAGCAACGTGGCCCTGACCGCCATCGAGGATGAGTTCAAGACCCAGACCGAGTTGCGGGTCGGCCAGACCCGGGTCAACAGCCAGTTGCTCGGCGACTACGACCTGTGGCAGGAGGCCGTGCTCAATGCCAGGCAGAACGGCTATCAGGCGATCTTTATCGGCCTCTACCACACCCTCATCGATGAGCAGGGTCGCCACGTGGATGAACGCCAGGTGCTGGAGTGGACCAGTGCCCACAGTCCGGTGCCGCTGTTCTGCTTCTGGGAGTTTACGGTGGGCAAGGGCAAGGCCATCGGCGGCCTGGTGCTGGATGGGCACGATCAGGGGGCCAAGGCGGCCGAGCTGGTCAATGCCATTCTGGAGGGAGCCCAGCCCAAGACTCTGGCGCCGCGGGCTGCCCTGCGCGGCGAGTATGTGTTCAGCAAGAGCGAGCTGGCCCGCTGGCAGCTCACCCTGCCCGACAAGTGGCGCTACAAGATCCTCTGGCGTGATTGAGCCTCGATCATTGCCCTCATAACGAAGAACCCGGCATGGCCGGGTTCTTCGTTTATCTGGTTGAGCCAGCGACTCAGCCCTGCAGCGCCTGCTGCAACTCCTCTTCGGTCCAGACGGTGATGCCAAGCTCCTGGGCCTTGGCCAGCTTGGAGCCTGCCGCCTCCCCCGCCACCAGCACATCGGTCTTGGCCGACACCGAGCCCGCCACCTTGGCGCCGAGCGCCTGCAGCGCCGCCTTGGCGTCGTTGCGCGACAAGGTGGTGAGGGTGCCGGTCAGCACGAAGGTCTTGCCGGCAAAGGGCTGATCGCTTGCCTCCTTCTTCTCGATGGCGGGCCAGTGGATACCGGCGGCCAGCAGGGCCTCCAGCACCTCGATGTTGTGGGGCTGGCGCAGGAAGTAGTAGACATGCTTGGCCACCACGTCCCCCACGTCGGCCACTTCCAGCAACTGCTCCACCGAGGCGGCACGCAGGGCGTCCAGGGTGAGGAAGTGATTGGCGAGGTTCAGCGCAGTCGCCTCCCCCACTTCGCGGATCCCCAGCGCAAACAGGAAGCGCGGCAGCGTGGTGCTGCGGGCCGCATCGATGGCCGCCACCAGATTGAGGGCGGACTTCTGCCCCATCCGCTCGAGCCCGGCTAGCTGGATGGCATTGAGGCCGAACAGATCGGCCGGGGTCTTCACCAGCCCCTTGTCCACCAGCTGCTCGACTATCTTGTCGCCGAGGCCGTCCACGTCCATGGCGCGGCGTGCGGCGAAGTGCTTGATCGCCTCCTTGCGCTGCGCCTCGCAGAACAGGCCGCCGGAGCAGCGGGTCACCGCCTCCCCTTCCAGCCGCTCTACCGCCGAGCCACACACCGGGCACTCGGTCGGGAAGAGGATTTCACGGGCATCGCTTGGACGCTGGGCCTCCACCACCGCCACGATCTGCGGGATCACGTCCCCGGCCCGGCGCACGATCACGGTGTCGCCGATCATGACGCCAAGGCGCTCAATCTCGTCGGCATTGTGCAGGGTGGCGTTGGAGACGGTGACGCCGCCGACGAACACGGGTTTGAGCTTGGCCACCGGGGTCACGGCGCCGGTGCGACCGACCTGGAACTCGACGTTTTCGAGCAGGGTCATCTCCTCCTGGGCCGGGAACTTGTGGGCGGTGGCCCAGCGCGGCGCACGGGCCACGAAGCCGAGCTCCTCTTGCAGGGGAATGGCATCCACCTTGTAGACCACGCCGTCGATCTCGTAGGGGAGTGCACCGCGACGGGTCAGGATGTCGTCATGGAACGCCTGACAACCGGCAGCCCCCTCTTTGAGTTTCACCTCCGGGCTGAGCGGCAGCCCCCAGGCATTGAGCCGGGTGAGGCGGCCGTAGTGGGAATCTCCCAGCAACTCGCCACCAACCCCCACCCCATAGGCGTAGAAGCTGAGCGGACGGCTGGCGGTGATGCGCGAGTCGAGCTGGCGCAGGCTGCCGGCGGCGGCGTTGCGCGGATTAACAAACACCTTCTCGCCGGCGGCCAGCGCCCTGGCGTTCATCGCCTCGAACCCCGCCTTGGGCATGAACACCTCGCCGCGCACTTCCAGCCGAGCCGGCCACCCCTCGCCACGCAGGGTCAGGGGAATGGCCTTGATGGTGCGCACGTTCTCGGTGATCTCCTCACCCGTGGTGCCATCGCCCCGGGTGGCGGCCTGCACCAGCTGGCCGTCCACATAGAGCAGGCTCACCGCCAGGCCATCCAGCTTGGGCTCGCAGCAGAAGGTGAAATTGACCTCCCGCTTGAGGCGATCGCTCATGCGCTGTTCAAACGCCTGCAGCTCTTCGCTGCTGAACACGTTGTCCAGGCTCAGCATGGGGATCTCGTGGCGCACCTGCTTGAAGGCGGTGAGCGGCTGACCGCCCACCCGCACGCTCGGCGAGGCCGGGGTTTTCAGCTCGGGATGGTCGGCCTCCAGCGCGATCAGCTCGCGCATCAGGCGGTCGTATTCGGCATCCGGCACTGTGGGGTTGTCCAGCACATAGTACTGATGCCCATATTCGGTAAGCAGCTCACACAGTTGACGGTGGCGGGAGAGGATATCGCTCATGAAAAAGTCTCGAAGTGTGATGAAAAAACCGGCCAGCGGAGCAATAAAAATGCGGCACCTGGGTACCGCACTTTTGATTCATTCGACCCGCCTGGCGTATTAGTCGCGACTGGCCTCGTAGGCGGCCAGCTCGTGCCGGTAACGGGCGATGGTCTCGTCACTCAGCGGGCTGCGATCCACGTCAGTCAGCATGGCATCGAGATCGCTGGCCAGCTGGTCGGCAGACTGCAGCATGTGCTCGAAGGCAAAGGCTGCGTTGCTGCGCAGCGGCAGTTGCATGAAGAGCGACACACCCGGAGTGGTGAACTGCTCCATCCGGTACGGGTTGAAGGTACCCGGCTTGACCATGTTGATCATGGAGAAGAGCACTTCGCCCTTGCCGTTGAGATCCTCGTGGCGATGGAAGATGTCCATCTCGCCAAACTTGAAGCCCAGCGCCAGCAGGGAAGAGATCAGGGTCGCCCCCTGCAGGTCGTGGCCGGGGCGCGCCATCAGGTTGATGACATAGACATCCTGCCAGATCTTCTCGACCGGCTGACGTTCAATCTGCGGCTCCTGCACCGGCTCTTCATAGGCGGGCTCCTCGTAGGCAGGCTCGGGGGCTGCGTAACGGGGCTGCGCCTTGTATTCGGGCGCGGCGGCCTGGGCCTGTTCACGGGCACCGAAGGTGGGCGCGGTGGCGTAGGCTGGCTCCACCAGCGGCTCTTCGTCCAGCGGCTGCAGCAGCGGCTCGCGCTGGGGACGGGAACGGTGGACCGGGGTACGACGGATCACCTGGGCAGGCTTGCGCACCGGCGCGGCAGGCACTTCCTCCACAGGCTCGGCGGCCGGCTCCTCATACTCCTCCTCTTCATAGACGGGAGGCGGGGGCACGGGGCGAGCGGCAGGCTTGCGTACCACGGGCGGCGGCAGATCGGCGTCATCATCTTCTTCATCATCGAAGGCGGACGCGGGGGCGCGACGGCTGACGTCCGGCTGGCGGGGTTCATCATGGTGGAGCTTGGGCTCGGCACGACGGCCACCGCTGACCACTCGCACCTGACCGATGCCATCGCTGTCGAAGGCGTCGTTGTCACGATCCCGTGATTTGGATTCCATCCGACCCAGAGGTTTCTCTTTGATCGGTGCCTGACGATTCTTTCTGTTGCTCCACAACCCGTGAATGAGCAATGCCGCGATGGCAATACCGCCCAGGGCAACCAAGATGTAACGCAATTCCTGCATTAGCTGCTTCTCTTTCTAGTTTTGCTCAGCCAAAGCGACGGCTTCACCGATATCGACCGACACTATGCGCGAAACCCCGGGCTCTTGCATCGTGACGCCAACCAGCTGCTCAGCCATCTCCATGGAGACCTTATTATGACTGATGTAAACGAACTGTACTGTGCTCGACATCTCTTTGACAAGAGAACAGAAGCGACCGACGTTCACTTCATCGAGCGGTGCATCCACCTCATCCAGCAGACAGAAAGGTGCCGGATTGAGTCTGAAGATGGCAAAAACCAGCGCAAGAGCGGTTAACGCCTTCTCCCCCCCGGAAAGCAGGGCAATGGTAGCATTCTTCTTACCCGGAGGTCTCGCCATGATGCTCACTCCAGCCTCCAAAAGATCATCGGAGGTGAGCTCAAGCCAGGCACTGCCCCCACCGAACACTTTTGGAAACAGGGATTTTAAATCTTCGTTGACCTTATCGAAAGTGTCACGGAAGCGTATTTGTGTCTCTTTATCAATTCTTTTAATGGCTTGGCTCAAGGTTTCCAGCGCCTGCTCCAGATCCTGGCACTGGTTTTCCAGGTAGCTTGCGCGGGTTTTCGCCTCTTCATACTCCTCCAGCGCCGCCAGGTTGATGGCGCCAAGCGCCTCCACTTGCGCCTCCAGGGTCTGGATCTCCTGGCGCAGCTTGCCGCGATCAGCCGCTATCAGCACCGCCTGATCGAGATCCACCAGCCGTACCCCCAGCTCTTCGAACTGCTCGTGCAACCCCTGCCGGCGGGTGAGGTTGCGTTCGCGCTCGAGCCGCAGGGTCGCCAGCTTCTCCTGTATCTGCACCAGTTGCTTGTGATCGGCGCTTCTGGCCTGCTCCAGCTCGGTCAGCTGGCGATCCAATTCTGCAAGCCGCTGATGACAGGCAAGTTGCTGCGCCTCGAGGCTGCGCTGCTCGGCCAGCAGGGGCGACAGATCCTGACTCGAAGTGGCCCCCGGCTCCTTGAGCTCGGCCAGCTCCAGCCCAAGGCGGGCCAGCTCCTGCTCGCGCAGGGTGATGAGCTGGCGCAGGTTCTGCTGCTCCAGTTGCAGCCGCTGGCAGGCGGCCTGCTGCTGTTCACGACGCAGGCGGGCCTCTTCCACAGCGCGATCCGCCGTGCTCGCCTGCTCCTGGGCGAGCAGCAGCGCTTCGGCAAGCAGCTCCCCCTGCTCCTGCAGCTCGCCGAGGGCCGCTTCATCCTGCTCAAGCCGCTCCCCGGCCGACACCAGACGCTGCGCCTCCTCAGCCTGCTCCTTATCCAGCCGGATCAACTCCTCTCCCAGCTGGCCGAGGCGCTGCAACCGCGCCTGGCGCTGCCCTTCGCGCAGGCTCCAGGCCTCGCGCAGTTGCTGCCACTGCTGCTCCTGCTCGCGCAGGGTGCGCTGGGCCAGTTCATGGGCGCTGTGCAGCTGGGCCCGCGCCGCATCGGCAGCGGCAAACTGTTCATCGAGCCGGCGCAGCGCCTCCCGGCCCGCGACCAGCTCGCTGTGCAACCGCTCACGTTCGCCGAGCAGCGCCAGGGTGCCGAGGGCCATGCCCTCCCCCAGATCCGCCCAGTTGGGGCCGAACCAATCACCGGCAGGAGTGAGCAGCGACTCACCGGCAGAGAGGCTGTGCAGGCGGGCCTGCACCTCCTCCCGGCTCTCTGCCAGCCAGATGGCGTTGAGGAAGGCGGGTATGTGCTCACCGCCCAGTTGCGCCGCCAGGGTGCCGGCAACCGCCGGCCGGGCCGGGCCAATCCAGAGCCCGGATTGCGCCAGATTGCACTCGTCCGCCGGCGTGGCGGTGAGCCAGCGACCGAGCACCTTGTCCAGCCCCCGGGCCCACTCGGGGGGGACCTGCAGCCGATCCGCCAGGGTGGCGCCCGCCATCTGCTCCCCCAGGATCTGATCCAGGGTGGCGAGGCGCGCCTCCAGCTCGCGCAGCAAGCCCTGCTGGCACCCCTGCGCTGCCTTGAGCTCTTCGTGGCGGGCCACGCCGGCCTGCCACGCGGCTTCGGCTTCCTCATGGCGGGCGCGGGAGAGCGAGAGCGTCGCCGCCAGCGCATCGAGCGCCGGTTGCAGGTTCTCCCCCTCCCCGCCGAGGGGGCCGGCCTGTTCATCTTCCAGCTTGAGACGGGCCAGCCGGGTCTTGGCCTGCAGTTCCTGCAAACCGTTCACCTCGGCGCGGGTCTGGTTGAGCCGCCCCTGCAACTGGCCAAGCTGCTGCTGCCACTGCTGCTGGCGCTGGCGCGCCTGCTCGAGCCGCTCGCCCGCCGCCGTGCGCACGCTCTGCTGGTCGGTAAGCAACTGCTCACACTGCTCGAGGCACGCCGACGCCACCTCCCCCTGCAGAGTGCTTTCGCCCAGTTGTTCCAGTTGGCCGGCCAGCTGGGTCTTGAGCCCCTCGATGCGCTCACCGAGGGCCTGCCGCCTTGCCTGCCAGTCTCGACCGAGTTCGGTTTGGTGCAGTTGCTGCTGCTCGAGGCGGGCGATGGCCTGGCCGCCGAGAAAAATCTGTTGCTGACGGCTGGCCTGTTCGGCCAGCGCCTCCTGGCGGGCGACCGACAGGGTGACGTGGCGCCCCTCATCAGTGGTGCGCTTGGCATCGAGGGCCGCCAGCGCCTGCTCGGTCTGGGCCAGTTCGGTCTTGGCCTCGCCCAGACGCGTCTCCAGCGCCCACAATTCCGAGCCGATCAGCTCGGCGCGAGCAGCGCGACTGCGGCTCTTGAGCTGCTTGTAGCGCTCGGCGGTCTCAGCCTGGGCCTTAAGATGGTCGAGGCGCGACCCCAGTTCGCCGCGGATGTCGCCGAGGCGCTCCAGGTTCTCCTGGGTATGGCGGATGCGCTGTTCGGTCTCCCGGCGCCGCTCCTTGTAGCGGGAGACCCCGGCAGCCTCTTCCATGAACAGCTTGAGATCGGCGGGGCGGGACTCCACCAGCCTGCTGACGGTGCCCTGCTCTATGATGGCGTAGCTGCGCGGCCCGAGGCCGGTGCCGAGGAAGAGGTCGGTCACGTCCTTGCGGCGGCACTTCTGGCCATTGATCTGGTAGTGGTTGGAGCCGTCGCGCAGCACTTCGCGGCGCACCGAGATCTCGGTAAAGCGGCCGAACTCACCGGGTACCCGGTTGTGGGGGTTATCGAACACCAGCTCCACCGAGGCGCGGCCGTGGGCGCTGCGGTTGATGGAGCCGTTGAAGATGACGTCGGTCATGTTCTCGCCACGCAGATGGCGGGCGGAGCTCTCCCCCAGCACCCAGCGCACGGCGTCGATGACGTTGGATTTGCCGCAGCCATTGGGCCCCACCACGGCAGTCATGTCGGCGTTGAGTTCGATGCGGGTCGGCTCGACAAACGACTTGAAGCCGGCGAGTTTGATCAATTTCAGACGCATGGCGGCCTATGTCGGTAACGAAATAAAGAGGAGGCGGGCAGGCGACTTTACCAAATCAAAAGCTTGTTTGTAATATGCTGGCAGTTTCCCATGAACAGATGGAGCTCCGATGAGCCACTCCCCCCGTATGGTAAAAGACTCGATCAGTGGTGCAGACTACTTTCTGCGCGGCTTCTCCCTCATTCGCCAGCCCGGCATCCGCACCTTCGTGCTGATCCCCCTGCTGGTCAACTTCGTGCTGTTTGCCGGGGCCTTCTACGCCCTGCTGCTGCAGCTGGATGGCCTGTTCGCCTGGCTGCACCAGCAGATCCCGAGCTGGCTCGACTGGCTGGACTACCTGCTCTGGCCCATCGCCCTCATCACCATACTGGTGGTCTTCTCCTTCCTGTTCAGCTCGGTGGCCAACTGGATAGCCGCCCCCTTCAACGGCCTGCTGGCGGAGAAGGTGGAGCAGGCGCTCACTGGCGAGGCCGCCAACGACACCGGCATGCTGGACATCGTCAAGGATGTGCCACGCACCTTCGGTCGCGAGTGGATCAAGCTCAAATACTACCTGCCCAAGGCCATCGGCTGCCTGATCCTGTTCCTCATTCCGGTGGTGGGCCAGACCCTGGCGCCTGTGCTCTGGTTCCTGTTCAGCGCCTGGATGATGGCGATCCAGTATGTCGACTATCCGTTCGACAATCACAAGATCGACTTCATCACCATGCGCGACGCCCTCAAGCAGCGCCGCGGCAAGTGCCTGAGCTTCGGCGCCCTGGTCACCCTCTTCTCCGCCATCCCGGTGGTGAACCTGTTCGTGATGCCGGTCGCCATCTGCGGCGCCACCGCCATGTGGGTCGATCACTACCGCAGCGAACAGCTCAAGCGCTGACCCGGACAAGCATGATGAAAAATGGGGGCGAAAGCCCCCTTTTCATTACTTAATCTAATGCATATATGAGTTTGCTTGTCCCGCCAGCGCTAGATTGTTAGGATGCGGGCCTTTCTCGCACCCTGGGATATCTCATGTTACATGCACTCTTCTTGCTGGGCCTGGTGGCCGAAGGGATGACAGGCGCGCTGGCCGCGGGCCGGCGACGGATGGACTTGTTCGGCGTGGTGATCATCGCCTCGGCGACGGCCATCGGTGGCGGTACCATCCGCGACGTACTGTTGGGCCATTACCCCCTGCTCTGGGTCGAACACCCGGAGTATGTGCTGCTGGTCGCCGGCGCGGCCATGGCCGGCGTCATCTCGGCACCGCTGATGCGCTATCTCGGCAAGCTGTTCATGGCGCTCGATGCTCTGGGGCTGGTGGTCTTCTCCATCTTCGGTGCGGCCAGGGCGCTGGAGATGGGTCATGGCGCCGGCATCGCCTGCATCATGGCGGTGGTGACGGGGGCCTTCGGCGGCGTGCTCAGGGATCTGCTCTGCCAGCGCATTCCGCTGGTGTTTCGCCGCGAGCTCTATGCCGCCATCTCGCTGGTGACCGCAGCCCTCTACTGCCTGGCGCTGGATCAGGGCCTGCCTAACGACTGGGCCGCCTTCGGTGCCATCGGCATCGGCTTCGTGCTGCGCCTGCTGGCGGTGCGCTTCAAGTGGGGGCTGCCCACCTTCCACTATCAGTACGCCGCGCACTGAGCGCGCCAGCTTCTGGCGAGCCGGTACGGATCACAACCAACAAAAAAGCGCCGATCAGGCGCTTTTTTGTTGGGCAAGGGGGGCAGCAACTGCCTCAGTTGATCCCTTCCGAGCTGAAGAAGGTCGCCTTGTCGGCGATGAAACGGATCTTGATGTTCTTGCCCTCGTTGCCCCAGATGCAGCTGGTGGTGCCCAGCGCATCGTCACAACGCTCGGCCTTGCCGAGGATGCTGCTCGCCTCGGCATAGCTGATCCCCATCTTGAGCTTGTCGTAGTTTTCGCGGTTGAGCTTGCCACAGCCGGTCAGCAGCAGGGCAATCAGCCCGCCAAGCAAAATATGTTTCATCTGGTTCTCCTCTGCATGGTGTCCAGAGCCTATCAGCTCGACCACCCCGCTGACCAGTCACCCGCCGGGCCGATGCGGCCAGCAAACCGCCGTTACCAGCTGCGCACGGGCCCGGTGTCGAGGTGCACGAAGTTGTCGCTCGGGTAGTAACCGACGCCGCCCACCTTGAGATGGAGCGCCGCCTTGCGCAGGTGCGCCAGCTGTACCCCGGGGATCCGCACGTCCACCGCCTGCCCCAGGGTGTGGTAGCTGTGCTTGGCCACCCCGCGGCTGCGACTGCGCTTCTGGCGATTGGTCACAGGGGAGCGATAGCCCGAGATGAGCTGGATTTCGCCGTGGCGACCCAGCTTGTGCTGCAGCAGGTAGAGCTGGTCGAACAGCTTCCTGTCGATGTTGAACACTTCGTTGCGACGGTAGTCGCGAAAGATGTGGTTGAGCTCGGCCAGCCCGTCTTTCAGATAGCGGCCATCTTCCCAGTAGCTGGTGCGCACCCGCTCACCGGTATTGAGATTGAAGAAGCTGAGTTCACGTCCCGCCGTACTGCGACTCGCCATGGCGGGGAAGGACAACAGCGAGCCCCCCAGCAGGCAACCGGCACCCAGCAGCAGGCGACGTCGGCTTATCTCTTGATCAAGCATCCCTTGTCCGTCCATCGCAATGTTGAGGTGAAACCGTTGAATGAATTTGATACAGGCGCTTGAAACTACCCGCCGAGCCGGCCGCTGTCAAACCGCGAGGTGCCATGAAAAAGCCCGGCGCAGGCCGGGCTTTTCACTCTGTGGCGAGGATCACAGCAGGCGACTCTGGTAGCTGACTCGATCAAATCCATAGATGTCGTTGCGCAGTTGCTGACGCCCCTCCTCGTCGATCCAGCTGCTCCAGTAGACGGTGAACACCGGGATCGGGGTGGTCAGCGGCAGCCACTTGGTCTGGCTCTCTTTCAGGATGTTGGCCACCTTGTCGGGCTGGTAGCGGGAGTCCGCCAGCAGCAACTCGGCCAGATCGTCGGCGTGCTCCACCCGGATGCAACCCGAGCTGAAGGCGCGCGCGCCCTGCTCGAACAGCGCCTTGCGCGGGGTTGAGTGCAGGTAGATCGCCTCGTTGTTGGGCAGATAGAACTTGTAGCGACCCAGTGCATTGTGATCGCCGGGCTTTTGCCGCAGACGATAGGGGAAACCGGACGCCAGTGCCTGCTGCCAGCCCTCTTCGGTGAACTGTACCGGATTGCCTTCGCCGTCGATCACCTCGAACTGCTCGCGATTGAGGTAGGCGGGATCGCGCCCCAGCTTGGGCAGAATGTCCTTGCTCAGGATGGAGCGCGGCACGTGCCAGGCCGGGTTGAGCACGATGGAGCGGATCTCGCTGGCGAGGATCGGGGTAGCCCGCTGCTCCTTGCCCACGATCACCCGGCTGGTAAACACCTCGTTGCCGGACTCCACCACGCTCAGCCGATAGTCGGGGATGTTGACCAGCACGTAGCGGGCACCGGAGAGCTGATCCACCAGATCGCGTCGCCACAGGTTGCGCAGCAGCAGGCTGGCGCGCACCTCGGGCCCGGTGTTGAGCCAGCTGCGGGTCTGCCGGCCTATGATGCCGTCGGCGGTCAGGCCGTGGCGGCGCTGGAACTGCTTGACCGCCTGCAGGGTGTCGTCGTCGTAGGTGGCGTCGTCATGGCGCGGGGCCGTGTCGCCCAGCTCGTTGAGGATGGAGCGGATCTGGCCCAGCTCCGGGGAAACCTCGCCGGCTCGCAGGGTTGGCATGGTCAGGGTCGGCCACCTCTTGGCCATGGGCAGCGCCAGCAGCTTGCGCACTTCCTCGCGCACCGCCTCGTATTCCGCGACCTGGGGTCTGAGCTGTTTGACCTGTTCCAGCAGGTTGTCGCCGGCCGGCTCGTGAGCCAGCGGCTTGTTCAGATTGAGTTTGAGGGTCTGCATCTGCTCGCGGGAGACCAGATCCATGGCGCGCCAGGCCTGCTGGAACCGGGCCAGCTTGCCAAACGCCTCGTCATAGAGGGCGCCACGCTGATCTGCCGGCTTGGCCTGCAGCTTCTTCCAGAGCGTATAGAAATCCGGGTGCAGCTGGGCCAGCACGGCCTCCTGCAGTTGCTGCTCCAGCTCTTGCCTGGCCTGCTCCGCCGTCCGGTTCTGATACCAGTCGTGCTGCTCCGCCGCATTGCTCACCACCACCTGGCCTTCGCTGGCCTGTGCCATGGCCGCTGGCCAGCAGCCCAGCCAGATCAGGTTTGCCAATGCCAGCCAATACTTCTTCCCCATGCTTACCTCAAGATAGGTTCACTTCAATCCGTCAAACCCGGCGGTCAAGGCGCTCATCATGCGTGAATGCCCGCGACTTTGCTAGCCGGCGGGCGCATAGCGCCGCCAGATAATGTCATACTCATTTGTTGCTTTAAACTTGGCCAGCTCTCGATTGAACTCCCGCACGAATTCGGGGGACAGCCGTTTCTTGCTGAACATGAAAAAGGTCGGTGCTTCATATACGGCCATGGCATGGGGCACGATCAGATCGCTCAACCCCTCCTTCTTCAAGCCCCAGGGGGTGGCCAGCACATCGCCGAGAAAACCGTCGATGCGTCCCAACACCAGCTTGCCGTAGTTCTGCTCGTCGTTCACCACGCTCACCTGAGCGGCATAACGACGCAGCAGCTCGCTGATCTCGGCGCCGTAGTAGTAGTCCTTGGTGATCCCCAGGGTATGCCCGTCAGCCAGCCAGCTCGCCAGGTCGGTGTCGGCATAGGCGTCTGACTTGCGGATCCAGAGCACGCTGCGGCCCGGATTGTAGGCATCGGAAAACCAGGCATAACGGGCACGATCCTCGTTGAAGTAGGCCTCCATGGCAATGTCGACAGACCCCAGCGCCAGACCGTGCAACACCCGTTTCCAGGGCATCTCCACGTAGCTGGCCTTGCAATCCAGCCGTTTGAGCATGGCGTTGAGCGCCTCGATGGCAAAGCCCTGCAGCTCTTTCTTGCCGGCCGCGGCCTCGAGGTAATAGTGATAGGGCGGCCAGTTGTCATAACCGATCCGCAAGGGAGCAGGGCACAGCGCATTTGCCGATACCAGCGGTGTCAGCAACCAGAGCATCCAGCAGCAGAGTTTCAGCTTCATGGGTCATCCTTGACGGCGTATCAGCTCATCATAAATCGGCCTCGGCAAAATGGCGACAGATCCTGCCACAGGGATGCAGACCATGATCGGGGCACCGAAAAAGCGGCATCGCCCGAGCAGAAAAGGGGCCCGGCCAGCCCGCCACAACAGGGCCTGGGGGCTAGCTAAAAAGAGGGAGAAGCGACATTTGGAACACCAATCAGAAAGGGGTTAATATGTGACCAAATATATTTTTGTGATCCACTATGCTTTTTTTGCAATTGGATTAGCATATGCGCGAAATCAGCCTACAAACCGTGAGGCGCAGAGAGTGATATGACGTACAAAAAGTTTGGTTTTCTGACCGCCATCATGGCGCTGAGTGGTTTCTATCTCTACACCCTCTATCTGGCCGCCCACCCCAACGTGAGCCTGGCCTACAAGCTCTATTACCTGGAAGGCAAGACCCGCTTCTGGGAGCACAACTCCAGCATGACCTATCAGCCCGGCAACGAGCTCAATCTGACCAAGCCGAGCCGCTTCCTCTCCAGCGAAGGCTGGGCCAAGAAACCGAGCGCGGACGGCACCGAACTGAGCGGCCAGGGCGGCCTCTATTTCGTGCTGCCCAAGCAGCAGGCACAGCCGGAAGAACTGACCATCCAGGCCCGGGTCAACAGCCCGCAGGCCGGCGCCCTGCTCAAGGTGGCACTGGGTCACGATTTCACCACCACCGTCAAGCTGGCCAAGGCCGGCATCAACGAGATCCGTCTCAGCCTGCCGGGCGAGTCGCTGACCTCGGATCCCAAGCGTCCCAACTTTCTGGCGCTCTCCGCCCCGACACCGCTCAATGTCCAGTCGGTGCGCTTGACCGTCGCCCAGTAAGACGTATTCTCCAATACGCTGTTTTATAAAATAATTTTCCAAATAAGGAAGTTTTCATGTCGCATGCCGATTTTCGACTCTCTCTGATCGTTCCCGTTTACAACGAGGAAGAGAGCATAGATGCCTTCATCAACGCGATAGATAACGAACTGGCGCCGCTCAAGGATCAGCTGGAAATTGTATTCGTCAACGATGGCAGCCGCGACCACACCCGTGAAGTCGTCGAGCAGGCCATCGCCCGCGACCCGCGCGTCACCCTGGTCAACCTGGCCCGCAACTTCGGCAAGGAAGCGGCCATGACCGCCGGCCTGCATCACGCCAAGGGTGATGCCGTGGTGCCGATGGACGTGGACCTGCAGGATCCGCCCTCGCTCATTCTCGAATTCGTCAAGCTGTGGCAGACCGGCGACTACGACACCGTCTACGGCATCCGGGTGGATCGCAGCGCCGACACCCCGATGAAGCGTCTCACCGCCGGCGGCTTCTACCGCTTCTTCAACGCCCTCTCCACCAGCACCAAGCTGCCGGAGAACGCCGGCGACTTCCGTCTGATCGACCGCAAGGTGGTCGAGGCGATCAAGCAGCTGCCGGAGCGCAACCGCTTCATGAAGGGGCTGTTCGCCTGGGCCGGTTTCCGTGCCGTCGGTGTGCCCTACGAGCGCCCCGCCCGCCACGCCGGCGAGACCAAGTTCAACTACTGGAAGCTGTGGAACTTCGCCCTCGACGGTCTGATGAGCTTCTCCAGCTGGCCGCTGCGGGTATGGAGCTACGTCGGCGTCGGCGTATCCTTCGTCGCCTTCCTCTACATCCTCAAGATCGTCACTCAGGTGGTCTTCTTCGGCATCGACGTGCCGGGTTACGCCTCCCTGATGTCGGTGGTGCTGTTCCTCGGCGGCATCCAGCTGCTGTCGCTCGGCATCATCGGCGAGTACATCGGCCGCATGTTCGTGGAAGTGAAGCAGCGCCCCGTCTACCTCATCGAAGGGGTCTACGGCCAGTATGCCAAGCAGGATGAAGAGCCCAAGCAGGACGCCGCCAGCGGCAGCAAGAAGAGCGCCGGCAAGAAGGCTGCTGCCGCTAAGGCCGCTGATGACCAGCAGGAGCAGGCTTCTCAATGATCTCCCGCGAGGAATTCTGGCGGCTGGTACGTTTCGGGTTTGTCGGCGGGGGGGCCACCCTCGTCGATCTGGGCACCTCCATCGCCCTGTTTCACACCTGGCCCACCATCTCGGAGCACCTGGTGACGACGTTGGCCTTTGCCATCGCGTTCTGGTTCTCCTTCTTCGGTCACCGTTACATCACCTTCCAGAAGCAGGGTGCCGCCAGCAAGTTCCTGCTGGTCGCCCTCTTCTCGCTGGCGGTGCGTAACCTGATATTGAGCGGTCTGCTGTTTGCGGGTCTTTCCGGTCTGTTGCCGGTGGTGATCGCCACCCTGACGGTCACCGTGCTCACCTACCTCCTCTCCAGGATCTGGGTATTTGCCTGATGAATGACATGACTACCACCACTGCCCCCGACCAGGTGGCGCCCTATCGCCCGTCACTTCGCATCAGCGGTCGCGACTGGCTGATGATCATCGCCGCCTTCGTGCTGAGCCGGGTCGCCCTGTACGGCATGGGTTACTTCGGCGTCCAGCTCTACGGCGCCACCGACATAGGCCCGCTGCAGGCCTATTGCCAGTTTGACTGCGTCTGGTTCCAGCGCATCATCGAGAACGGCTACGACCTCTACCCGCGCTGGCTGAGCAAGGGCAACGCGGCCAACTGGGCCTTCATGCCGCTCTACCCGATGATCTCCGGCACCCTCTCCAACCTGCTCAACGTCGAGAGCCTGATCGGCCTGATGCTGGTGGCCAACCTGGCGTTCTTCGCCAGCCTGCCGCTGATGCTGCTGGTGCTGCGCCAGCTCAAGCTGGGTGACGATACCGCCCGCTTCGGTGTCTGGCTGCTCGCCTTCTCCCCCTTCTCCGCCTACTTCGTCTCCGGCTATACCGAGTCGATGTTCATGGCGCTGATGCTGGGGATGTTCCTGTTCGCCTATCGCCAGCAGTGGCTGATGGTGGCCCTGCTCGGCGTCTTCATCTCCGCCACCCGCAACCTGGGGGTGATGATGGTGTTCCCGGTGCTGATCCTGGCGCTGCAGGCCTACGGCTGGCGCGAGTTCTTCCGCTTCACCGAGCGCGCCTTCAAGGTGGTGTTCACCCTCTGGATGATCCCGCTCGGCCTGTTCGCCTACATGTTCTATCTCTATCACCTCACCGGTGACGCGCTGGCCTTCAAGCACATCCAGGTGGCCTGGGGCCGTTACATGGACAGCCCGCTGGACTGGTGGCTGAGCGGCTTCGAGCTGGGCGGACGCAAATCCTACCTCTCCATCATGGTGATGTTCGGCTGGGCGCTGAACCTCTATCTGTTCAGCCAGAAGCGCTGGGCCGAGGCGACCCTGATGTTCATCTGCTGCACCATTCCGCTGATGACAGGGCTCAATGCCATGCCGCGCTACATGTTCGGCCTCTATCCGACCATGCTGGCGATCGTGCTGTTGACTCATCGCTGGCCGGCCATTCGCCCGGCCGTGCTCTGCCTGAGCGGCATGGTGGCCTCCTTCATCGCGGTGGCCTTCGTCAACTTCAAGTTCTTCACCGTGTGACGAAGGTGGCAATGCAACAAGCCGGTCTATCGACCGGCTTTTTTTATGGGCACGACACCCCGCTCACACTTTTCCACTCTTGAAAACGTAACCATTTGAACTGATGTCACAAATCGACGGTTTGCCTGTCCAAGCGCGCCCTCATGCCTCCTAGAATGAGCCCCATTGACGGCAATCTGGTCCGCTTAACCCCAGCAAGGAATGGCTTATGCGTCGCACCCCCTCGGTTTCTTCCCTCTGGCTCGCCCTGCTGGCCTGCCCCCTCTTCCTCCATCAGGCCATGGCCGCCGAGGTGCACCTCTACGTGGATGACCAGCCGGTCGGCGCGCCGCTGACGCTGGACAAGGGGGCGGTGCAGCTGACCCATCCGCTCACCAAGGGGAGCCACCAGATCCGCATCAGCGACGCGGGCAACAGTTGCGGCACCAGCTTCGGCCCGAGCGAGGCCAAACCGCTCCCCTTCGGCACCGCCCAGCCCATGGACAAGTGCAGCAAGGGGCAGCACTTCAACCTGCGGGTGATGCTGGCGGGGGATTATGAGTTCACCTTCAACCCGGATACCCCCAGCCTCAAGGTGCTGCGGGCCACCAAGAAGAGCGAGTTCAAGCGCCAGCCGCCAGCGGAGCCCTGCATCAGCTGGGATGGCGGCCCGGTGACCGTATCCCTGAAAGGAGTCTGGCCCGACGGCACCCGGCTGCGGGACGCCTACTCCGGCCAGGAAACCGTGGTCAAGGGCGGCAAGCTGACCCTGACGCCGAGTAAAGAGAGCGGCGGCCTGCTGCTGCTCGAGCCGGTCAAGGCGGCCACAGTGGCCCCCTTCAGCTGGGATCAGGCGAGCGTCTATTTCCTGCTGACCGACCGTTTCAACAACGGCGATCCCGCCAACGACCACAGCTTCGGGCGCCAAAAGGACGGTCAGGATGAAGTGGCCACCTGGCACGGCGGCGACTTCAAGGGGCTGACTGCCAAGCTCGATTACATCAAGCAGCTTGGCATCAACGCCATCTGGATCACCCCCATGGTGGAGCAGGTGCACGGTTTCATCGGCGGCGGCGAGCAGGGCAACTTCCCCTTCTACGCCTATCACGGCTACTGGGCACTCGACTTCACCAAGATAGATCCCAACTACGGCGACGAGGAGAGCCTCGAGACCCTAGTGGACGAGGCCCACAAGCGCGGCATGCGCATCATCCTCGACGTGGTGATGAACCACGCCGGCTACGCCACCCTCGCCGACCTGCAAGATCTGGGGCTCACCGATCTGGCCCAAAACACAGCCAAACTACCGACCACCTGGAACCAGTGGCGCCCGAGCGGCGGTCTCAGCTGGCATGGCTACAACCAGTTCATCGATTACCAGTCGCCGAAATGGGACCAGTGGTGGAGCGGTGACTGGGTGCGGGCCGGCCTGCCCGGCTACCCACAGCCCGGCACAGATGATGTCACCGGCTCGGTGGCGGGGCTGCCCGACTTCCTCACCGAATCCACCAAGCCGGTGGGGCTGCCGCCGCTGCTGGCGGCGAAAAAAGATACCAGGGCCAAGGCGCTGCCCAACGCCACCGTGAGCGACTATCTCATTGCCTGGCACACCGACTGGGTGCGCCGCTTCGGCATCGACGGCTTTCGAGCCGACACCGTCAAACACCTGGAGCCCGCCGTCTGGGCCCGCCTCAAGCAGGCTGGCACCGATGCCCTCAAGGAGTGGAAAGCCGCCAACCCGACCAGGAAGCTCGACGATCTGCCCTTCTACATGGTGGGAGAGGTGTGGGATCACGGGGTGGCCAAGGATTTCTGGTATCAAAACGGCTTCGATTCGCTGATCAACTTCGACTATCAGCGCGAGTTCGCCCTGCCCCAGGCCCAGTGCCTGGCCAGCGCCGAGCCTACCTATGCCGGCTACGCCAGCCGCATCAATCAGGATCCCGAGTTCAACGTGCTGAGCTACATCAGCTCCCACGACACCAAGCTGTTCTTCGGTGACTATCAGGACGTGCCGTTGCAGCGCCGGGTCGCCAGCAGCTTCATGCTGCTGCCGGGCGGCATCCAGATCTACTACGGCGATGAGTCCGGCCGCGGGCTCGCCAAGGATGGCGGCGTGTTCGATCAAGGCTTGCGCTCGGACATGAACTGGCAGGAGATGGCCAGTGGCGAGAAGGCCGAGCTGGTCAAGCACTGGCAGCGGCTCGGCCAGTTCCGCGCCGCCCACCCGGCGGTGGCGGCGGGCAGTCACCAGAAACTGGCCGACAGCCCCTATGCCTTCGTGCGGGAGAAGGGGGATGACAAGGTGGTGGTGGTGTTCGCCGGCCGCCAGCCGTAATCCGGCCCAAGGAACCAAATCCAAACAGAGAGGGGAGCCAGTGGCTCCCCTCTCTGTTTACACCAGCCGTTCAGACAAGCTGTTTACAGCGGTTGTGCCCGCGGGTTCACTGCAGCTGACGAGCGGCCGCCGGCCACTGCAGACGCGCCTTGACCAGGGTCTGCTGCCACAGCGGCCAGGCCAGCAGCGCTTGCTGATAGGCGCCCGCCTGGCCGGGCAGCTGGATGCCATAGCTCGCCAGCCGGTAGGCCATCACCGCATAGAAGGCATCGAGGATCCCCGCCTCGCCAAAATAGAAGGGGCCCCGCGCCTGGGACCAGATGGTCTGCAGCCGGGCCAGCTCGCCGATGGCCTCCACCGGCGGTTCGCTGCGGGTCGGGGCGCCGAGGAAGAAGGGCAGCAGGGTACGGATCTGGCGAAAACCGGCGTGCAGCTCGGCGCAGAGGCTGCGGGCCAGCGCCCGCTCGGCTCGCGCTTCGGGATAAAGCTGGCGCGCGGGGCAGAGCTCGTGCAGGTACTCGGCGATGGCCAGCGAGTCGTGTACCCGCACGCCGTCGTGATCGAGCCAGGGCACCAGGCCGGCGGGGGCCAGCCGCTTGAGCCGCTGCAGCTCCTTGGCATCCTCCAGGTCGAACACCTGCTCCTGCCACTCCAACCCGCTCATGGCCAGCACCAGCGCCGCCCGCATCGCCCAGGTGGAGCCCGTGCCCACCGTCAATACCAGAGATCCCATCTATTGCCTCCTGCATGGGTTGTTCATGACCATCCCATCTGCCCCAATGGCACGACATCCGACGGTCGCTTCACATTTGCGCGCCGGCAGGTTTGACCCTCTCCGGGAGCGGTGCTAGTTTGATTTTCCAAAACAATCAGTTAGCAACAATGTGAGCAATGGACAGCCAATTTACCATCGTCATCGCAGATGACCACCCCTTGTTTCGGGGCGCCCTCTATCAAGCGGTGCACATGGCCATCGACGATGCCCAGCTGCTGGAAGCGGACTCCATCGACAGCCTGGCCCACCTGCTGGGTGAACACCCGGAAGTCGACCTGCTGCTGCTCGATCTCAAGATGCCGGGGGCCAATGGCTTCTCCGGCCTCGCCCACCTGCGTGGCCAGTATCCCGACCTGCCCATCGTGGTGGTATCCGCTTCGGAAGAGCCCGCCATCATCCAGCAGGTGCTGCGCCTGGGCGCGCTCGGCTTCATCCCAAAATCGGCGCCGATGAAGGAGCTGGTCAACGCCCTCAATACGGTGATCGGGGGTGACAACTGGGTGCCGGCCGGTATCTCGCTCCACCCCGAACCCTGTGAGGGCACCGATTTTGCCAGCAAGCTGGCCAGCCTCACCCCCCAGCAGTACAAGGTGCTGGTGATGCTGCGCGACGGCAGCCTCAACAAGCAGATCGCCTGGGAGCTCAACGTCTCCGAGGCCACCATCAAGGCCCACATCACTGCCATCTTCAGAAAACTCGGCGTCAAGAACCGCACCCAGGCGGTCATCGCCCTGCAGCAGATGGATATCAAGGAGAGCTGAACCCTCCCAGCAAGCCTGCACATCATCTGCCACTCGACAAATAGCACGGTCGTACTTTATGCTGCCACGGTCAATGAAGGAGAGTGCGATGAGCAAGGGCCGGCTGACCCGCGACAACATTTTGCAGACTGCGTTCGAGCAGGCGAGCCAGCAGGGGCTGGAGAGCCTCACCATCGGCTCCCTTGCCAGCGCCTGCGAGATGTCGAAAAGCGGCCTGTTCGCCCACTTCCAGTCCCGCGACAACCTGCAGATTGCCGTGCTGGAGTACGCCGCCGAGGTGTTCCGGGAGCGGGTGATCCAGCCGGTGCGCCAGCAGCAATACGGCAGCCAGCGAGCGAAGCTGACGGCCCTGCTGCAGGCCTGGCTGGCCTGGAACCAGTGCTTCGCCGGCCGCTGCATGTTCCTCGACGCCTGGACCTCGGCTCAGGAAGGTGAGGTGCAGCAGGCCGCCCGCCAGTTGGTGCGCTTCTGGCTCGACTACCTGGCCCGCCAGGTGGTGCAGGGACAGAGCGAGGGCGAGTGGCGCAGCGACATGGACCCCTGGCGCGCCGTCTATCGCCTCTATGGCCTCTATCTGGCGGATCAGGTGTTCAATGCCCTCGATCTGTGTCAGGATCCGGCCCGCCACTTCTGGCCTGAAGTAGAGTTGCTGCTGGATGGCTGGCGCTGATGGATTGACCTCTCTTTTTTAAAACCGACAAAAAAGCACGACCGTTCGCACATAAAAACCACAGGATGACCATGAGCAGCAAGATCTACTTCAACACCCGCCGCTTCAGCCCGAGCAAATGGCTGCTTGGCCTTGGCACCCGCTTGCATCACACCCTGGCCCCCGCTCATGCCAAGCGCACCGCCAGCAAGCTGCTGCTCACCCCCCAGCGCAACCAGCGGGATGACACGGCGCCGGCCGGACTGGTCAAACAGGCCGTGCACACCAGCGAAGGCACCCTGATGAGCTACCGACTCGGCCAGGGACCGGTCTGGCTGCTGATGCACGGCTGGTCAGGCAGCGCCGGCCAGTTCTACCCCCTGATGAGCCACATCGCCGCCCAGGGCTTCACGGCCATTGCCTACGATCACCCGGCCCACGGCCACAGCGCCGGCCATACCGGCCACCTGCCCCGCTTCGTGCGCGCCTTCGACGAACTGGTAGAGAAGATGACGGCCGAGTGTGGCCCGCTGCAGGGCGTCATCGCCCACAGCATGGGGGGCGCCGTCACCCTCTCCAGCCGCCGACGCGAGCTGGATGCCCTGCCGCTGCTGCTCATCTCGCCGGTGCTCGACTACGTGCCCCAGCTCTACGGCATGGTGGCGCGCTCCGGCTACTCCATCCGGCTGTTCGATGCAGTGGTCAAGGAGATTGAGCAGGAGTACCAGCACCCCCTGAGCACGGTCGACCCACTGGGGCGGCTCGCCAGCCGCAGCGGGCCGGCCATCATAGTGCACGACGAGGAGGACCGCTTCGCCCCGCATGGCGATTCCCTGCGCGCCACTCAGGATGGTCGCACCCGGCTGGTGAGCACCCGCGGCCTCGGCCACGGTCGCATCCTCGCCAGTGCTCCCGCATTCGCCGCGTTCGATCAGTTGAGCGCCGCCCTCCGCGCCAACTGAACAGCCTCAAAAAGGGCCTGAAAAAATGGTTGGCAGGCCTGTTTTTATATTTGATACAGCGTCTTATAGTTAAATTGCTCGGTGGCAACACCCCCAGTGGCATGCATAAGGCGCAGTATCATGGCCAAACCCAACACAGCTCTTCTGTTGACCGGTGGTGGTGCCCGCGCCGCCTATCAGGTCGGCGCCCTCAAGGCGATCGCCGAGTTCTATCCCCGCAATCTCGGCATTCCGTTTCCCATCCTGTGCGGTACCTCGGCCGGCGCCATCAATGTCACCGCACTGGCCTGCTACGCCTCCTGCTTTCATCTGGGAGTGCGCAAGCTGGAGTGGGTCTGGCGCCGTTTCGAGACCCACCACATCTTCGACTTTCACCCGGGGCGCCTGTTGTGGCGACTGATGTACGAGGGCTCGGCGGGGCTCGTCAATCCCCATACCAACCACGCCTTTCACCTGTTCGACAACGCGCCGCTGCGCCGCCTGCTGGATCAGCTCATCGACTATCACCGCATCGACGACAACATCCTCTACGGCAGCCTGGAGGCGCTGGCCATCACCGCCTCCGACTACGACGACGGCCTCTCCACTACCTTCTTTCAGGGGCGAGCGGAACACCTGCCGTGGGAGCGGGCCAGACGGCGCGGGCTGCGCACCCTGCTCACCTCGGATCACCTGCTCGCCTCCTCGGCGCTGCCGTTCGTCTTCCCGGCCACCCACATCGGCGAGAAGTTCTACGGCGACGGCTCCATCCATCAGCTGAGCCCGCTCAGTCCCGCCATCCACCTGGGGGCAGAGCGGATCCTGCTGATCACCCTGGATCCGCCGGCGCACACGGCCCCCACCTTTCACCATGGCCACCTGACCAGCTCCAACATCGCCAGCCACCTGCTGGACACCGTCTTCACCGATACCCTCAACTCGGATCTGGAGCGGCTGTGGCGCATCAACCAGACCCTGGATCTCATCCCGGAGCGGGAGCGCAACCGGTTGAAACTCAAACGGGTGGAGACCTGCGTGCTCAAGCCGAGCCAGGATCTCGACCTGCTGGCGCTGGCCTATCTGCGCAAGCTGCCGGTGCATCTGCGCCGCCTGCTGCGGGTGCTGGGGGTGACGGGGGACGAGACCAGCAGCCTGGCCAGTTTCCTGATGTTCTATCCCGGCTACTGCCAGCAGCTGATCAAGCTGGGCTACCTGGATACCCTGAACGAGCGCCAGCGGGTCGAACAGTTTCTGGGGCTAGAGGAGGCGGTACGGGTCGAGGCCTGAGCCGGAGCATTCAAGGGAAGCGGGGACGGCATTGGCAGCAGGGCTGGTGCAACATGGGCTCAGGGATCAGCGCCCCTCCAGCAGGCGCTGCTCCGCCTGCTCCACCGCCACCGCATTGCCAAACAGCACCAGCTTATCCCCCGTCGCCAGCACCAGTTCAGGTCTGGGCTCCAGCCGCTGTGTGCCCCGCTGCACCTCCCTGATCCGCACCGCATCGACCCCCAGCGCCTGCACGCTGCGCCCCACCGCCCAGGCCTGCTCGTGCAGCAGCACGGGGTGCAGCCGCTCGAGCAGCTGATCCGTCTCCAGGTTGCCGGCGCTTTGATCTCCCCAATAGAAGCCGTGCAGGAAGCGATACTGGTTGCTGCGTTCGTGCTCCATGCGCCGGATCACCCGGCCAATGGGGATGTCGCAGTTGAGCAGCAGGTGGGAAACCAGCATCAGGGCCCCCTCCTGGGATTCGGGGATCACCTCGAAGGCCCCCGCCCGCTTGAACGCCTCCAGGAAGCTGTCGTCCCGGGTGCGCACCAGCACCTTCACCTCCCCCGCCAGCTCCCTGATGAGCGCCAGCATGGCCTCCACCCGCTTGGGATCGTCAAAGGTGATGATCACCAGCCGGGCCCGCAGCAGGCCTGCGGCCAGCAGGATGTCGCGCCGGCTGGCATCGCCAAATGCCACCTGTTCCCCCGCCGACTTGGCCTCGCTCACCCGCTCTGGGTCGAGATCCAGCGCCAGGAAGGGGATCTCCTCCTGCTTGAGAAAGCGGGCGCAGGTCTGGCCGGCCCGGCCAAAGCCCGCGATGATCACGTGCTGGCTCTTGCTCAGGCCCGACTGGGCCACTTCGGAGCGGGTGAGCAGGGCCGGATCGGTGAGGGAGCGGGCCAGCTGGTGAGCCTGTTGCACCAGCCAGGGGGTCATGGCGATGGAGGTGACGCCGATGCCGATAAGCAGGGAGACCAGCCGGTGATCGAGCAGACCGTGGTGGTTGGCCAGTGCCAGCAGTACAAAACCGAACTCCCCCACCTGACTCAGCATGATCCCCGCCGCCATGGCGTCGCGCTTGCGCTCCCCCATCAGCCGACCGGCCAGCAGCACCAGCAGCGACTTGAACAGGATGAGGGCCGGTACGCTCAGCGCCACCAGCCACCAATCCAGCGCCACCCGCTGCCAGTCCATGGTCATGCCGATGGTGATGAAGAAGAGTCCCATCAGCACGTCCCGAAACGGCCGGATGTCCACCTCCAGCTGGTGACGGTAGTGGGACTCTCCCAGCATCATGCCCGCCAGAAAGGCCCCCAGCGCCATGGAGAGACCCATCCACTGGGTGAGCGAGGCGGCCAGCAGCGCCACCAGCAGGGTGCTCAGCACGAACAGTTCGTCGGAGCGAGCCCGTGCCACCTCGTGAAACAGCAGCGGCAGCAGCCACTTGCCCACCGCCAGCAGGCTCAGCAAGGCAAACAGCCCCTTGAGGGTGGCCCAGGCGATCTCCACCAGCAGGGCGCTGCCCTGGATCTCCGGCCGGGCCAGAATGGGGATCATCACCAACAGCGGCACCACCGCCAGATCCTGAAACAGCAGCACGCTCACCCCGAGCTGGGCACGGCGGGTATGCAACTGCTTCTGATCCCCCAGCTGCTTGATCACCACGGCGGTAGAGGAGAGCGCCAGGGTGCCCGACACTACCAGCGCCTGAGGCAGGCTCAGGCCCCACCACCAGGCGATGGCAAAAAACAGCAGGGAGGTGAGCAGCACCTGCAGGCCACCCACCCCGATCACCAGTCGGCGCATGGCGATGAGCCGGGGCAGCGAGAACTCCAGCCCCAGCGAAAACATCAGAAAGACGATGCCGAGCTCGGCGATGGTCTGCATGATCGCCTGGCCGGTGATCACGGCGGCGCCATGGGGGCCGAGCACGACCCCGGCGAGCAGGTAGGCGAGGATCACCGGCTGGCCCAGGCGCCGGAAAATCGCCACCAGCAGGACGGCGGCAAGCAGCAGGATCAATACGTCTGCGTACAATATTTCCTCCTTTTTTATCTACTTAAGCCTAGCCAGCCGCCCTTGTTCGCATCGAACATATTTTGGGCACAGGTATTGCAGGTGAGCAGCAGGAAGTAGGTTGTTTGAGGGCTGTACCGTGGAAAACACATCATCATTGAGCGGTTTGGGACATGGCATCGAGCAGTGGGTTCGCCAGATGGAGCGGCTCACACCGCTGGCAAGCCAGGATCGCAACCAGCTGCTCGAGCAGTTGCTGGTGCAGACCGATCTGGGCAGCCTGCTGGCAACTTTTGCCGATCGTGCGGCAAGAATTGTCCGGATCCACAGCCTGCACTTCGACTGCGGCCAGCCGCACACCCTGATCCAGCATCCACCCCAGGCCAGCCTGACCCTGCACAGCTACCCGTTCGAGCTGCGCGGTCAGCATGGCCAGCTGCTGGGCCAGCTGCACTACACCCTCGAACACGCCCTGAGCGGCAGTCAGCAACGGGTGATGCAGCAGTATCATCAGCTGCTCAGCCTGCCGCTGCCCCTCTATCTGCGCCTGTCACAGCTGGAGCTGCAGGTGCGGCTCGATCACCTGACCGGGCTCGGCAACCGCTCCTACTTCGACGAGGCCATCGGCCGCGCGGTGGAGCAACACAGCCGGGAGTCTCACGGGTTGGTGCTGGTACTGCTGGATCTCGACAGCTTCAAGCAGATCAACGACACCTGGGGTCACCCGGTGGGCGATCTGGTGCTGAGCCGCTTCGCCCAGCTGCTGACCCACTGCATCCGCAGCACGGATCAGGCGTTTCGCCTCGGCGGCGACGAGTTCGCCCTGCTGCTGCAACCCGCCGAGCCCGAGGCCTGGCGCCCGGTCTGGCTGCGTCTGCAGCACATGTTGCTGACTCACAAGGAGCTCAGCACCTTCTCGGTCGGCTGCAGCCTGGGGGCCGCCAGCTGGCAGTCCGGGGTGGACGTGCACAGCCTGTACGAGGCGGCCGATGCCCACCTCTATGCCCGCAAGAAGGCGGGCAAGGCCGGCCTGCTGGACTGAAGCGGCCAGCCGCTGAATACGACAAGGCCGGCATATGCCGGCCTTGTCCGTTTGCTGCAGAGAGGATTACAGCGGGGGCTGACAGGCCGCCGCCGGCAGCCAGTGCCAGGCCAGGCCAGGCTCCTGCGTCATGAATCCGTCACAGAGGAACAGCTCGCCCACCGCCACCACCTGCTCGCCGTAATAGAGGATGGGAATGCGGCCGCGCTGCCAGGAGGGCACCCCATACTCCTGCAGCAGCTTCTTGAGGCGCCGGCTGCCGCCGCGCCCCACCGGCTTGAGCATGCTGCCGGCGGCCACCCCGAAGCGCACCGACAGCGGCTCGTCCACCCCTGGCAGCCGCAGCCCTTCGCCCCCCGTCCGCGGCGACAGTCGCACCTCGCCGAGCCCGTCCGGTAGGATCTGCGTCTCCCCCACCCTCAACGCCAGCTGCTCGTGACGAGGCTGCAACCCGGGTCGCACCAGATGAAGCCGACCCTGAAAGCGGCGGCAGCTCTGCTCGCCCCAGTTGAGCTGGGGATTGGCGTCTTCCCGCGCCAGCGCCACCTCCTGCCAGAGCAGACCGAGCTGCTCGCGAGAGGGCATCTCGCCCCCCTGGCGGCGGATCCAGTAGCGCAGCAGGTTGTTGCGCCGGGTACCTGACAGGGCCAGCAGCGGCGTGATCTGCAGCGCCTCTCCTGCCGCCGCCAGTCGCCAGTCGGCCTCGGCCAGCTCCTCCAGCAGCGCCTCCTGTTCGGCGCACAGCGCCATGCTGCGCGCCGCCGTCTGGGCCATGGCGGGCCAGCGGGCCTTGAGCTGGGGAATGAGCCGTTGGCGCAGGAAGTTGCGGTCATAACTCACATCCTGGTTGCTCTCATCCTCCACCCAGCCATAGGGGAGGCTGGCCGCCGTCTCGGCCAGCTCGGTCCGGCTCACCTCGAGCAACGGGCGCAGCAGCAGGCCGCCAGCAAAGGGCTGACTCGGCACCATGCCCGCCAGCCCGCGCAGACCGGCGCCACGCTTGAGCGCCAGCAGCAGGGTCTCCAGCTGATCGTCCTGATGGTGGGCGGTGAGCAGCCACTCCCCCTCCCCCAGCTGGGCGGCGAGGCGCAGATAACGGGCCTCCCGCGCCTGCGCCTCCAGGCTGTCGCCACAGCCCCGTTGCAACTGCACCCGCTCGACCAGCAGCGGCACCGCCAGTTGCTGACACACCCCTTCACAGTGGGCCACCCATTCGTCGGCATGTGGACTCAGGCCGTGATGGACGTGCAGGGCGCGCAGGGCAAGGCCGTGGGCGTGAGCGAAGCGGGCCGCCAGCACCAGCAGCACGGTGGAGTCGAGCCCGCCGCTGAAGGCCACCAGCAGGCCGCGGGAACCTTCGGGCGCAGGCAGAGTCTGACAAAAGCGAGAATAAATACGAGAAATCATAGTCTTCCCCAATACGACCAGGCCGATCTTAGCAGAGTCGGGCTTATCAAGCGCTAACCCGACTGCTAGAGTGAATCGCTCCCTGCGTGGGCAAGGAAGCCGTATAACCCGAATTGGAATCAAAAAATGAACAATAAGAAAAGCATACTGGCCGGCCTCATCGGGCTGGCCCTGCTGGCAGGCTGCAGTCAGGCGCCGGATACCAGCAACAAGCACTCAGGCCTCGCGCTGGCCAACATGGACACCAGCGTCAAACCCGGCGATGACTTCTTCCGCTACGTGAACGGCCACTGGCTGACCACCGCCAAGATCCCGGACGACAGGCCCGCCGACGGCGCCTTCTACCTGCTGCGGGACAAGTCCCTGGCGGACGTGCGGGTGCTGGTGGAAGGGCTGGATGGCAAGGCTGCCGCCGGCACCCAGGCCCAGCAGATCCGCGATCTTTACCACAGCTATCTGGATCAGGCGACCCGGGATGCCAAGGGTACTGCTCCCCTGCTGCCCATGCTGAGCGAGATCGAGCAGATCAAGAGCAGCCAGGATCTCGCCCGCGCCTTCGCCCAGAGCGGTCGCAACGGCGGCGGCGCCCCCTTCGGCTTCTGGATAGACGCCGACGCCAAGGCCCCGGACAGCTATGCCGTCTACCTCTACCAGGCCGGCCTCAGCCTGCCGGATCGGGACTACTACCTCAAGACGGATGCCGCCAGCCAGGCGCTGCTCAAGAAATACGAGCAGCACATCGCCACCATGCTGGGTCGCTTCGGCGAGCCGGATGCCGCCGCCAAGGCCAAGCGGGTGCTGGCCCTCGAGAGCAAACTCGCCAAGATCCAGTGGGACAACGTCAACCTGCGGGATCGGGAGAAGAACTACAACAAGGGGCCCCAGAGCGAGCTCAAACGCCTCGCCCCCGCCATCGACTGGGACGCCTACCTGAGCCAAGCCGGCCTCGCCGGTCAGCAGAGCCTGGTCATCGGCCAGCCGAGCTATCTCGCGGCCCTGAACGAGGTGATGAAGCAGACCCCGATCGGCGACTGGCAGGCCTACCTCAAGTGGCAGCTCATCACCGATTACGCCCCCTACCTCGACAGCCAGACCGATGCCCAGAACTTCGCCTTCTTCGGCACCACCCTGAGCGGCACGCCCAAGCAGCGCGCCCCCTGGGAGCGGGCGCTCGGCGTGCTGGACGATCATCTGGGTGAGGCTGTCGGCAAGCTCTACGTGGAGCGCTACTTCCCGCCCCAGGCCAAGGCCCGCATGGAGCAGCTGGTGGAGAACCTGCGCACAGCCTACGGCCAGAGCATCGAGGAGCTGGACTGGATGTCGCCAGCCACCAAGGCCCAGGCCAAAGAGAAACTCGCCAAGTTCCGCCCCAAGATCGGCTACCCGGACAAGTGGAAGGACTACAGCGCCATCGCGATCCGTGCCGACGATCTGGTGGGCAACCTGCAGCGCGCCCGCGCCTTCGAATACGCCGACAACCTGGCGCGCCTCGGCAAGCCGGTGGACAGAGACGAGTGGCACATGTCGCCGCAGACGGTGAACGCCTACTACAACCCAAGCAACAACGAGATCGTCTTCCCGGCCGCCATCCTGCAGCCCCCCTTCTTCGACATGCAAGCGGATGACGCGGTCAACTACGGCGCCATCGGCGGGGTGATCGGTCACGAGATGGGTCACGGTTTTGATGATCAGGGCGCCAAATCCGACGGTGACGGCGTGATGCGCGACTGGTGGACGCCGACCGATCTCAAGGAGTTTCGCTTCCGCACCAGCCGGCTGGTGGCCCAGTACAACCGCTTCGAGCCCATCGCGGGGCAGTTCGTCAACGGCCAGTTCACCCTGGGGGAGAACATCGGCGATCTGGGCGGCCTCACCATAGCCCACAAGGCCTATCTGCTGTCGCTGGATGGCAAAGAGGCCCCGGTGCTGGACGGCTTCACCGGCGAGCAGCGCTTCTTCCTCGGCTGGGCTCAGGTGTGGAAGGGCATGTATCGCCCCGAGCTGATGCAGATGCTGCTCGCCTCGGATCCCCACTCGCCGCCGGAGTACCGGGTCAACGGCGTGGTGCCGAACATCCCCGCCTTCTACGAGGCGTTCAACATCCAGCCGGGTGACAAGCTCTATCTGGACCCTGCCAAACGGGTCAAGATCTGGTAATGACGACCCCGCTGAGGGGTGGATGACGCGGACCGGCGGGGACTGCCCGACCGGTTCGCACAGTGACACAGGTGGCGGGCAACCGCCGCCGCAGTAACAAGGGTCAAACCGATGAAAGCCTTGCTCATGACACTCGGCCTGCTCACCCTACCCCTCGCCAGCCAGGCGGCGGACGGGTTCTTCAAACAGCTGACGCTCCCCTCAGGCCAGGTAGTGACCGTCAGCGAAGGGCGCGGCGAACCGGCCTCCACCGGCAGCTACGACGTGCGCCTCTACTCCGGCGCCAACCCCCAGTTCCCGCTGGATCAGTTCATCGACGGCAAGGTGCTGCCGCGCGATGGCAGCATCAAGGAGCTCAAGCTGCTGGATCTCAACGGCGACAAGCAGCCCGAGCTCATCGTCGTGGTCGAGAGTGCCGGCAGCGGCAGCTATCTGAGCGCCGACGCCTTCACCCTCAACCCACAGGAGGGGGTGGAGAACTTCAATCACGTGGAGGGGCTGGCCCCCAATGACGATGTGATTGAGGCCCTCAAGACCCCCCGCGACTGACATCCCCATCACCACGCCCCGCCCAGCGGGGCGTTTTTTTGTCCCGCCGCTGACAAAGCGCCTTCCCGCCTCATCCACAGGCACCGC
The DNA here is from genome assembly GCF_040907935.1 of Aeromonas sp. s2. Taxonomy (NCBI): domain Bacteria; kingdom Pseudomonadati; phylum Pseudomonadota; class Gammaproteobacteria; order Aeromonadales; family Aeromonadaceae; genus Aeromonas; species Aeromonas sp. s2. The sequence goes on from NZ_JBFOCR010000009.1 coordinate 667,871, forward strand.
CATGGATAGACGGTTATTTTTTCTGCGCTTATAATCGCCGCACCGTGCCATAACGAAACACAAGGAGGTAAAAAATGGTTATCCAAGCGTGTCCGATGTTCTCGGCTCGCCTGTTCGGCACATTCGCCTGCTCTTGCCTGCATACCATCGCGCTGCGATAGCGGGTTCGAGCAAAGCCGACTCCCTTCCATACCGAGACCTTTCTCGACTCTGCCGTTGTCGCCAGCGCTCCTGATGACAGGGATCTTCGATCCCGCGATTTAAGAGAGCAAGAGCATGACAACCCTGATGAGTACCCATTCCCTGCAGATGAGTGCGGGGCACCTTCCGTTATTTGACCATCTCGAACTTGGCATCCGCGCAGGCGACCGGCTCGGCCTGATTGGTGCCAACGGCTGCGGCAAGAGCACATTGCTGGCACTGCTGGCGGGCGAGCGCACGTCCCAGGCTGGCCGGGTCGTGCAGGCTGCCGCCTGCCGCTGCGAGTTCGTGGCCCAGCAACTGCCAGCCAGGCTTTCAACCCTCAGCACCCGCGCCGTGCTGCTGGATGCGCTGGGCAACGACCCGAGCGCCGAGTGGCAGGTGGACAAGCTGCTGGCCGAGCTGCAGCTGGAGGCCCAGGCCACGCTGCCGGTCAGTGCGCTGAGCGGCGGCCAGCACAGCCGGCTGCAGATAGGGCGCGCCCTGCTGCGCCAACCCAACCTGCTGCTGCTCGATGAGCCCAGCAACCACCTGGACTTGCCCGCCCTGCTCTGGCTCGAGCAGTTTCTGCTGGGCTGGCGCGGTGCCTTCGTGCTGGTCTCCCACGACGCTCGCCTGCTGGACAGCGTCACGGATCAGACCCTAATCCTGCGAGACGGCCAGCTGCACCGCTTCGCCCTGCCCTGCAGCCAGGCCCGGGCGGCGCTGGCCGCCGAGGATGAGCAGGCCCGCCTGCGCCGGGCCGACGAGCAAAAAGAGATAGACCGCCTGAGCGCCAGCAGCAAACGCCTCGCCATCTGGGGGCGGGAGCATGACAACGAGAAGCTGGTACGCCAGGCCAAGTCCATGGAAAAACGCATCGCCCGCCTGCAGGAGGAGCAGAGCCAGGTCGCGGCACTGGCCCCCTGGCGATTCGAGCTGCGCGGACTGAGCATGCCCGCCGACACCCTGCTGCGGCTGGAGGCCCTCGATGTGTCACCAGCACCGGACCTGCCGCCGCTGCTGCGGGCAGAAGGGCTCTGGCTGCGGGCGGGGGACAGGGTCGCCCTGCTCGGAGCCAACGGCACCGGCAAGTCCTCCCTGCTGCGCCAGTGCTGGCGCGAACTGGCCGCGCAGAGCCCGCAGGCGGGCTGGTACTGTCACCCCGGCGCCAGCATCGCCTATTACGATCAGTCCCTGCAGCAGCTGGCGGACGACGCTACCCTGAGCGACGCCCTCTACCCGCTGGCCCCTCTGCCTGAAGGGGCACTGCGTCAGGCGCTGATCCGGGCGGGCTTCCCCTATGCCCGCCACAGCCAGCAGGTGCACACCTTGAGCGGGGGCGAGCGGGCACGGCTGCTGTTTCTCGCCCTGTCGCTCGGCAACCACCACATGCTCTGGCTCGACGAGCCCACCAACCACCTGGATCTGGTGGGCAAGGAGGATCTGGCCGAGGCCATTGCCACCTTCCCGGGCGGCGTGCTGCTGGTCTCCCACGACCGGGAGCTGATCGAGCGCAGCTGCAACCGCTTCTGGCTGATAAAGGATGGGCGCATCCAGGAGGCTCACAGCGCCGAGCGCGCCTATGCCGAGCTGCTTGGCGATGCGCCCTTGCCAGCAGCAGACAAGGCCCCCGCCATGGGGCAGGCCCCGGCCGGCCCGGTGGATGACGAAGAGGCACTGCTGGCACGCTGGTATGAGCTCGATGCCCTGCTCGCCGCCGATCTGGCCCGCAAGCCCAGGCACCAGACCCCGCGCCTGCAGCAGCAGTGGCGTGACGAGCTGGCGCGCCTTGCCGACCTGCTCGGCTTTGCCTGACGCCAGCCAGCATCATCCATCCTTTATCACTCAACTCATGCGGCCAACTCAGGTTGGCCGCAAGGAGCCACTATGACATCAACGCAACAACCCCACATCAGGCTGGATCCGGTCAGCGACGCCGATCTGCCCCACATCTACCGCGGCCTCTCCGATCCGCGGGTCGTCGCCTACTACGGCGTCAGCTACGACAGCCTGACGGCGTGCCAGGCCCAGATGGATTGGTATGCCGAGCTGACCCGCACCGGCCGCGGCGCCTGGCACCTCATTCGTGACCAGCACACGGGCGAACCGCTGGGGGCCATCGGCTACAACGATGCCGACCCTGAGCACCGGCGGGCCGAGCTGGGCTACTGGCTCTATCCCGAGCATTGGGGCAAGGGGGTGATGAGCGCGGCGCTGCAACTGTGGCTGCCGCTCACTTATCGCACCACAGCGCTGCACCGGTTGCTGGCGGTGGTGGAGGAGCCCAACCGCCCCTCCGCCCGCCTGCTGGAGCGGGCCGGCTTTCACTACGAGGGCACCGCGCGGGAGTGCGAACGCAAGGGGGATGGTTTCATCTCCCTGCGCCACTACGCCATCTTGCGCAGCGACCTGCCTGCCAGCATCTGACCAGCAACAAAAAGCCCCGCACTGCGGGGCTTTTTTCGGGTTACTTGATGGCGCAGACACGATCATCTGGCGTCGAGCGGCGACCTCTGCGCCGCCACAACGAGAAGCAGCCATACCCCAGACTGAGCACGACGGCATAGAGCATCTGGGAAGCGAGCGCCACCAGCACCAGGGCGCAGAGCAGCACGCTTATCCCCGCCAGCCCCTTGCCCACCCCGCCGAGCAGGCGCCAGCCCGCCGCCATGCAGAGCAGGTAGACCAGCACGAAGTTACCGTTGGCGTAGCGGATCAGCTCATCGAGCGGCAGTCGCAACCAGATGATAAGGGTGATGCAGAGCAGGCAGATGAGCAGTACCAGACCGAGCGCCCGCAGCGGCGCACCGCGAGCGGTAAGCACCGCCAGCGAGGGGGGCAGCTTGCCTTCGCGCGCCATGCTCCAGATAAGCCGGGCGAAGCCTTGCAGGTAGATGTTGATGCTGGCGAAGCAGGAGAGGTAGCCGAGCACCGCCACCAGCCACTTGGCGGTGGGGCCGAACAGCAGGGAGAGCAGGGCCGGAATGGCGGTGGCATTGGTCGCCTCGTCCCCGTAGAGGCCATATTTGAGCACCACCAGGGAGTGCACCCAGTAGATGAGCCCCGCCAGCAGCACGCCGCCCAGCAGGGCCAGCGGATAGTCCCGCTCTGGCCGCTTGAACTCCTCCCCCATGTGGGCGAAGGCCTCGAGCCCCACGAAACACCAGAACATCACCGCCAGCGCAGAGCCCATGGCAGGCCACTCGTCCGTCGTCGGTAGCGGCTTGGCCGCATCGTGCCAGCTCAGATCCCCCTTGAACCAGATGAGCAGGGTGAGCCCCAAAATGGCGAGCGCGATCAGCAGTTGCAGGTTGCCGGAGGAGCGCGCCCCCCTGAGCCCCAGCAGGAAGACCCCGAGCAGGGTGAGCAGCTGGATGCCCCACAGGGTCCACTCCCCCATGTCGAACAGGGCGTGCCAGAAACCGGCGGCGATGGTGAGGGCGGCGGGCAGGCCCACCGGCAGCACCGCCAGAAACAGGAAGGCGGAGAAGCGCTCGGCGCCGTTGCCAAAGGCAAGGCCAATCAGATGGGGGGCGCCCCCCGCGTGGGGATAACGCCGCCCGAGGCGGGCGAAGGTAAAGGCGATGGGCAGCACCAGCGCAATCAGCAGCAACCAGGCCCAAAGGGACGCCCCGCCCGCCAGGGAGGCGGCCGTCGCCGGCACCACGAAGATCCCGGTGCCGAGCAATGAGGTGGCGAGCAGTCCCATCCCCTGCCAGAGCCCGAGATCCTTTTTCAACCCAGACATATCCTTTTGTCCCGACTAGAAAAACATCCCGCCATGTTAGGCCTCCCCCGCCCCTTTGTTAAGCACGATGGCGAGAATATGCCCGGTTTTATGCAAGGCCGTAGCCCTGGACAGCGGCCATAAAAAAAGCCGCCTCTTGCGAGGCGGCGTCTTCATTCAAGCGGGTAACCGGTGTTATCAGGCAATCAGCTTGTAGATGATACCGGACATGGCGATCAGGCCGATGATGGTCACGAAGCCGTTGCTGATGTTGCCAGCGTATTTGCGCATGGCCGGCACCTTGGTGATGGCGTACATCGGCATCAGGAACAGCAGCATGGCAATGATGGGGCCGCCCAGGTCTTCAATCATGCCGAGGATGCTCGGGTTGATGGTGGCGATGGCCCAGGTGGTCAGGATCATGAACACGGCAGTAACTTTGTTCAGTTGCTTGGTGTCAACGTTCTTGCCCTTCTCGCGCAGCGCCTTGGCCATCAGGCCGTTCATGCCCTCTTGCGCACCCAGGTAGTGACCCAGAAAGGATTTGCTGATGGCAACCATGGCGATCAGCGGAGCCACGGTGGCGATGACCGGGTTGTCGAAGTGGTTGGCCAGGTAGGACAGGATGGAGATGTTCTGTTCCTTGGCAGCAGCCAGGTCAGCCGGAGAGAGGCTCAGTACGCAGCTGAATACGAAGAACATAACGGTCATCACCATCATGACGTGGGCGCCCAGCAGGATGTTGCTGCACTTCTTCTCGGCACCTTCACCGTAACGACCCTTGTTGTCCACCGCGAAGGAGGAGATGATCGGGGAGTGGTTGAAGGAGAACACCATGACCGGGATGGCCAGCCACAGGGTCTTGATGAAATCGCCGTTGAAGGCATCACCCAGCGCCGGGGCTTCGGTGATGATGGCACCATTCCAGTGCGGGATCAGGTAGAGCGCCAGGCCCATCAGGGTGATCACGAACGGGAATACCAGCACGCTCATCGCTTTGACGATGACCTGGCCGCCCAGACGAACAACCGCCATCAGACCCAGGATCAGCGCCAGTGACAGGACGGCACGGGGAGGTGCAGTCATGCCCAGCTGGTGAACAATCAGGCTCTCGACTGTGTTGGTGATGGCGACCGAGTACATCAGCACGATCGGGTAGATGGCAAAGAAGTAGAGCAGGGTGATGAACTTGCCTGCGGTCTTGCCGAAGTGCTCTTCTACTACTTCGGTGATGTCGCCGTCACGGGTGGAGCCGGACAGCACGAAGCGGGTCAGGCCACGGTGGGCGAAGAAGGTCAGCGGCAGGGCCAGGATCAGCATGGCAACCAGCGGCCACAGGCCACCTACACCGGCGTTGATCGGCAGGAAGAGCACACCGGCACCGATGGCGGTACCGTACAGACCCAGCATCCAGACCACATCGGCCTTGTTGATGCCACGGGAAGACGCATTACTGGCTAAGTTGCCTTCTACTGCAATGTTCATGTCAGACATAGGGGTGTTCCTGTCATCAAGGAAAATAGAAAATATCTAGTCAACCGGGCGCAATGCCCTGTCCCATTTCCCTGGAACGCTTGCAGTCCATCCCTGTTTTATTCTCATTCCCATCGCTCCGGCAAACTGGTCATCACTCCATGTAACAACCAAATTGCAACAAACAGACCGGTGGGGAGTGGGCCCGAGGGCCGCAAACGAGTCAGTTTTTACAACTCACTAACACGCCTTTGTTTCGATGAGCTGACTCTAATTAAATCCCCTTAGCGATCACAGTGTTTTTTTGAATTAATCAACCAAAGTTTGATTGGAATCGCCTTTCTGGCGTCAGAGATCACGTTTCGAGCCCAATTTTGTGAACAGCCGTTAACAAACAGCGGTAGTTTCACCCGTATCTATATCCTTATGGGTAAAACAATTTCGCTACATATGTCTGTTTGTTGGCCACGTTGTGCCTTGCCCCGCCCTGGCGTACCCTGTTGTTCAACATTTTTCCGCTGAATTGATATGGCCATCACCCGTACCGACCTCGCCGAACTGGCGGTGTTTGCCGCCGTCGCCCGTCACCAGAGCTTCAGCAAGGCCGCCCTCGAACTCGGGGTCTCGGCATCCGCCCTGAGCCACAGCCTGAAAGGGCTGGAGACCCGGCTGGGGGTACGGCTGCTCAACCGCAGCACCCGCGCCGTGGTGCCCACCGAGGCGGGCCAGCGGCTGCTGACCCAGCTGCTGCCAACCCTGAACCATCTGGAGAGCGCACTGGGCGAGTTGACCCGTCACAGCGACGAGCCGGTGGGACGGCTGAAGATCTGCGCACCGCGCGGGGCCATCGACGACCTGCTGGCCCCGGTGTTGATCGATTACCTGGTGCGCTACCCGCGCATGCAGGTGGAAGTGGTGGAACAGGAGCTGATGCCGCGCCTCATCGAGGATGGCTATGACGCCGCTATCTTCTACGGCGATCTGCTGCCCAAGGAGATGATCGGAGTACCGCTCGGGCCGCCCCAGCGCTATCTGGTGGTGGCGGCGCCCGCCTATCTGGCCGAACACGGCACCCCGCAACACCCTCGCGAGCTGTCGCGCCACGCCTGCATCGGCTACCGGCTCACCCCCTCCCATCACTACCGCTGGGCCTTCGCCGGGGAGGAGGGTTCCCTGCTGGAGATAGAGGTGACGGGTCCGCTCACCACCAGCACGCCGGCCCTCTATCTGGGGGCTGCCGAGGCGGGGCTGGGGCTGGCCTACTGTCTGGAAGAGGAGGTGAGCCAAAAAGTGGCTCAGGGGAAACTGCTCACCGTGCTGGAGCCCTGGTGCCCCACCTTTGCCGGTTTTTATCTCTTCTATCCTAGCCGGCATCAGCTGGGCAGCGGCTTGCGGGCTCTCATCGACATGCTGAAAGCCCACTATCAACCGACCAATTACTGAATATTACTCATCAATCCTTCAAGTAGAACCAGGATTATCGCAAAAACAATATTAATCTAGACTGTCTGCTCGATAATCGAACTCCCCAAGAGAACAGATATGTCTGCCTATTTCACTCTGCGCCAGCGGGCGATGACCCGCCGTTTCTGGGGCTATGCCCTCCCCTCCGTCATGGCCATGCTGGTATCCGGCGCCTACTACCTGGTCGATGGCATCTTCGTCGGCCACTACGTGGGGGCCGCCGGCCTCGCCGGCATCAACCTGGTCTACCCGGTCATCATGGTGCTGATCGGCCTTGCCGCCATGATCAGCATGGGGGCGGCCACCGCCATCTCCTTCCAGCAGGGCGCCAGGAACACCGGGCTGGCCCGCCAGGCGCTGGTCAATGCGCTCTGGTTGCTGGCGGGGCTGGGCACGGTGGCGCCGCTGCTGCTGCACTACTGGCACATCGACATCCTGCTGGCACTGGGCATCGAGCAGGGCACCGACACCTGGCAACAGGCCAGCGACTACCTCTACTGGATCGGCGGCGGTACCCTGCTGCTGGCCTGCAACCTGGCGGTGCCCTATCTGCTGCGCAACGACGGCCGGCCGAGGCTCGCCATGCTGCTGGTCAGCGGCGGAGCCATCCTCAACATCATCCTCAACTACATCATGGTGGGCCGGCTGGGGCTGGGGCTCATCGGGACAGCCCAGGCCACCCTCATCTCGGAAGGGGTGGTCAGCCTGCTAGGCCTGGGTTACTTCTTTACCCGTCACGCCAGATTGCGGCTGGAATGGCGCCAGCTGCTGCCCTGCTTGCCGGCCATGCCAAACCTGCTGTTCACCGGTCTGCCGAGCCTGATCGCCCAGTTCAACCTCGGCCTGCTGCTGATGCTGCACAACAGCCAGCTGATGGTGCACGGTTCGGTCAAGGATCTGGCGGGCTTCACCGTGGCCGGCTACACAGAGGCGGTGTTCATCGTCATTCTGCAGGGGCTGGCCTTTGGCATCCAGCCGCTGGTCAGCCAGGCGGCCGGCGCCAAGCGCCATCGCGATCTGAAGTTCCTGATGGAGATGGGGCTCAAGATCACGCTCGTCTACGGTCTGGCGGTCTGGCTGCTGATCCAGCTGCTGCCGCGCCAGGTGGCCATGCTCTACACCGGCGATCAGGATGGCGAGCTGCTCGCGGCCGCCATCAGCAGCCTGACCCTCAACCTCGGCGCCATTCCGCTGGAGGGGATCATCATGTTCGGCATAGTGCTGCTGCAATCCATGGCGCGCACCCGTCAGGCGCTGTTCATCTCCATCGCAAAGACCCTGCTGCTGCTGCCGCTGATCTTCATGCTGCCGCTCTGGTGGGGCCGCGACGGCGTGCTGCTGGCCCAGCCCACCACTGTGCTGCTGCTGACCCTGCCACTGTGCTGGTTGCTGTGGCTCGAGTGGCACCAGCTCAAGCTGGCGTGCGCCCCGCACACCAGGCGCTCGCCCAAGGCGCTTGCCCGTCAGCAGGTCACGCTGGCACGGCGCGCAGGCTGATGCGCGGCTAACCCAGCCGGCTGGCGCAGGTGCGGATCTCGGGCTCGACCAGCGCCTGCTGGGCGGCCACCAGCTGCAGCTCGTAGGCGCCCGCCAGCCAGGTCCGGGCCAGCACCATGTCCACGCTGGCATTGGTGCGCTCGAACGCCGCCACCGGCGTAAAGCCCGCCAGCAGGTTGGCCAGCATGGTGGCGCTCAGCAGATCCCCCACCCCGATGGGCTGACGTTGAAACTCATAGAGGGGGCGCGAGATATGAAACGCCCCCTCTTCGCACACCAGCAGCATTTCGAACCGGTCCAGGCTCAAGCCGGCGCGGCCCAGATGCTTGACCATCACCAGTTCGACACCCCCGTCACGCAGTTGCTGGCAGGCGGCCAGCGCCTCGCTCAGGTTGCAGATCTCGCGGCCGGTGAGCTGCTCCAGCTCCAGCAGATTGGGGGCCAGCAGGTCGGCGCAGGCCAGCGCCCGGTTTTTCAGAAAATCGGCGACGCCGGGCGCGACGATGCACCCCTTGTCGGGATGCCCCATCACGGGGTCGCAAAAATAGCGGGCGGCCGGATTGAGCGCCTTGAGGTGAGCCACCGCCGCCAGGATCTCCTCCCCCTGCTCGGCCGAGCCGAGATAACCGCTCAGGATCGCATCGCACTGCCCCAGCACGCCGATGTCGGCCAGCCCCGCCATCAGCTGGCGGATATGGCCGTTTGGCATCACCATCCCCTGCCAGCCGGCGCTGTACTGGGTATGGTTGGAAAATTGCACCGTGTTGACGGGCCACACCTCCAGCCCCATGCGGCGCATGGGAAACACGGCTGCGCTGTTGCCGGCGCAACCGAACACCACGTGGGACTGGATGGAGAGAACTCGCTTCATGCTGACTCGCAAAAAAATGAATGAATCAAAATGGGAAAAACGGGCCTTGCGGCCCGTTGTTGTCACTGTGATTAACGCAGCACCTTGACGGTGTAGCTGCCATCGGCCTGACGATAGAGGCCGTGGATGTCGGTCTCGAAGCCCGGGTAGTGGGCGCCGATCTCGCACAGCATCTCGAGGAACTCGAGTACCGGCAGAGAATCCCTGGTCACCATCTCGCCCGGCAGAACCAACGGTACTCCCGGCGGGTAGGGCAGGATCATGTTGGCGCTAATGCGGTCCACCATGTCGCGCAGCGGCACTTCCACCACGTTGCCGGCCAGCTCCTGCTGCCAGGCGGCGTGCGGGGTCATCTTCATCTCCGGCAGCACGTCGAACGCCTTGAACATCAGCTCCGGCAGACGGTACTTGCTGGTCAGATCGTGAATGCGCTGGGCCAGCTCCTGGATACGCATCCCTTCGTAGAAGCTCGGGTCTTCACGATAGAGGCTCGGCAGAATGCTCTTGATGGTCAGGTTCAGGTCGTAGCCGCGCTTGAACTCGGTCAGGGCACGCAGCAACTGCATCGCCTTGGACTGATCGATACCGATGGAGAAGAGGAACAGCAGGTTGTAGGGGCCGGTCTTCTCCACCACGATGCCGCGCTCGTCCAGGAACTTGGAGACCAGGGACGCCGGGAGACCGCGCTCCAGCAGCTGGCCATCACGGCCCATGCCCGGGGTCAGCAGGGTCACCTTGATGGGATCCAGGTACATATGGTCGTCATCGATGTCCTTGAAGCCGTGCCAGTCATCCTTCGGATCCAGCTTCCAGCACTCGACGGTGTCGATGTCGTCCGGCTGCCATACATCGAAGAACCAGCCTTCGCTCTGCTCGCGCAGGCGCTTGATCTCTTTGCGGAAGGAGATGGCGCGATCGATGGAGTCCTTGATCAGCCGCTTGCCGGTGTTGCCACGCATCATGGCAGCGGAGATCTCGGTGGAGGCCACGATGCCGTACTGCGGCGAGGTGGAGGTGTGCATCATGAAGGCTTCGTTGAAGGTCTCTTCCTCCACGTCACCCTTGATGTGGATCATCGAGGCCTGGGAGAAGGCCGCCAGCAGCTTGTGGGTGGACTGGGTTTCGTAGAACACCTTGCCCGGCATGGCTTCGCCGCTCATGCCGCACTTGCCTTCGTAGATCGGGCTGAAGTTGGTGTAGGGCACCCAGGCACTGTCGAAGTGGATGTAGGGGGTGTCCAGCGCCTCCTTGATGAAGCCGGTGTTGTAGAGCAGGCCGTCATAGGTGGAGTTGGTGATCACGGCGTAGCGCGGTGCCTGGGCACCCGGGGTGGCGGCGACCTTGGCAGCGATGGTGTCGCGGCTGAACTCGCTCTGCGGGATGCCACCCAGAATGCCGTAGGCGTTGCGGGTCGGACGGAAGTAGATCGGGGTCACGTCGTTCATCATCATCAGGTGAGTGAGCGACTTGTGGCAGTTGCGATCCACCAGCACTGTGCTGCCGGCCGGCGCGGAGTACATGCCGACAATCTTGTTGGCGGTGGAGGTGCCGTTGGTGACGATGTAGGAGCGATCGGCGTTGAAGGTACGAGCGATGTACTCTTCGGCTTCCTTGTGCGGGCCTGAGTGATCCAGCAGGGAGCCCAGCTCCGGCATGGAGATGGAGACGTCGGCCTTGAAGGCGTTCGGGCCGTAGAAGTCATAGAAGATGCTGCCGGCCGGGCTCATCTGGAAGGCGGTACCGCCCATGTGACCCGGGGTACAGAAGGTGTACTTGCCCTCTTCCACGTACTTGAACAGCGCCTTGGTGAAGGGCGGCAGAATGGCGTCCTGATACTCCTGGGTGGCCTGACCAATCTTGAGGGCGATATCGTCGGCCATGCCGAGACGGTACTCGAAGAAGTGCACGTTCAGGCGCAGGTCGGTCAGGTGAATGTCCAGGGTGGACTGGTCGTTGGCGAAGGCGAAGATCGGCAGCTTCTCGTTGCGATCGTGGATCTCCTTGCACAGACCCAGGGAGTATTTGTCCCAGTCAAAGATGGCGCCGCAGACGCGGGGGTTCTTCTCGATGAGTTTCAGCAAGTCGGCCACATCGACCGGATAGACGACCTCGAAACCCTTGCGCTCGAGGGAGGCTTGCAGCTGGCGAATGGGTTCTTCTTTAAAGAAAACGCCGAGGTGGTTGAGGATGGCAATGATGTTCATCTTGATGCTCCACACGTAAGAGGGCGCTCTCCATCAGGGATGGTGAGTGAAGAGCGCTCGGAAGATAAAAGGGAAATCAGTTGCTGGGCTGTTCGCTCAGCAGGGCATCGTGCTGACGCAGGCCCAGTTTTTTGGCGTAGAACATCAGGATGATGAGCGACACCACGAAGGTTGCTGTGAGGTTGGAACCCTTGGCGCCCATCAGGGCAATCAGGCAGAAGACGCAGGCCACACCGGAGAAGATCATGGCGCCTATACTGCGGGAGGTCATGCCCTCGAAGCGAATGAGGTTAATGCTGGAGTAGAAGTAGGGCAGCATGGTCAGCAGCACCGCATCTGTGGTCAGCACGTTGAAGAGATCGGCCGCGTGGGCGGACTGGGAGGTGAAGGCGGTCAGGCCGATCATCAGCGCAGTCATCTTGAGGGAGCCCAGGATCAGACCCTTCTTGGCCACGCCGTTCTTGTCCACTTCACCGTAGATTTTCGGGAAGTTGCCGTCGTGGGCGGCGCGCTTGCCCGCCTCGCCCACCAGCATCATCCAGGAGCCCAGCGAGGTGAAGCAGGCCAGGGCGGTGAAGGCGGAGACGAACGGTGCGGACCAGTTGCCGAAGATGACGGAGGAGGCCATGGCAAACGGGGCGCCGGAAGCCGCCACTTCACCGGCCGGGAACATGCCGCTGATCACCTGGGTAGAGAGGATGTAGATGACCCCCGCGATACCGGTGCCCAGCATGGTGGCGAGCGGTACGGTACGCTTGGGGTTCTTCACCATGCCGGAGGAGACGGCAGCAGACTCCACCCCCACGAAGGACCAGAGGCAGATCAGCACGGCACTGATGACCGCATGCAGGTCGCTGCCGCTGGTGGTGTTCCAGTTCTGGCTGTAGACGGCGCTGTCGAAGTGACCCCAACCCACCAGGGCTGTGCCCACCACCGGCAGCAGGATCAGCACCAGACCCAGGGTACAGAGCCGGCTCACCCAGCTGCCGCCCAGCAGGTTGACCAGGGTGAAGATCCAGACGGCGGCGATGGTGGCTGCGGCGGCCGGGATCGGGCTGTTGAGGATCGGGAAGAAGACGGAGAGGTAGGAGACGCCGGTGATGGCGATGGCCAGGTTGCCGATCCAGTTGGCATGGTAGTAGAGCACACCGGTCTGGAAGCCGAACACCGGAGAGATCTCGCCGGCATAGGCGATGGGGCCGCCCTCCTGCGGGTTCTTGGTGGCGAGGCGGGCGAACACGAAGGCCAGCCCCATGGCGCCGACCAGGCAGATGGCCCAGCTGAACACAGAGATGGAACCTATGGTGGCCAGGGCCGAGGGCAGCAGCGCGATACCGCTCCCCATCATGTTGCCGGCCACTACACCTGTACAGGCGACAAGGCCGATCTTCTTGCTCGTATCTAGGGACATAAAATCTCCGGGTCGATATTAAGGCATCAAACACACGCTTGGCGGAGCCTTCCGCCAATCAATGGCCACAGACTAGGCCTCTGCGCCCCGGAAAACATAAAGTCCCGCTAAGGGATAAAAACATGAGCAAACTTTTTCAGCCCGCCCGTCGAAGCTGATAAAAACAGAGTTAAAACAGCAGGTTGACTGAAGGCACCGCAAGCATCTTGATAAAATCTTGATATCCTTCGCCCTCCTTGATGAGAGCACTCGGTGCCACCCGAACCACCTTGATATTTTTCTGATGACCCGCTGCGGTGCAGCTGGGCCGATAACCCCCTCTCCCCCGAACTGCATATGCCAAAGCGACCCCCTTTTCCCCTCACCGCCCTTCATTGCACCGCTCGCTTTGCACGATCCAGCCCCCCTGGCCGGCATAACGCCCCCTCACACACCAAACGGACGAAGTGATGACCCGGTGCGATATCGACAAAGGCGGCCAGGTCGCCGGGGCGACGGTCACAACTGTCGGCATCGACAGGTAGCACCAGGAAATCGTGGCCAGGGCTTTATCAGCAGAGGATGGAACAGGGGGATGGCGCAGCCACAAGCCTGCCATGGCCAGTCGTTGTTGCGAGTCAGGGATAGGGATAGGGATAGGGATAGGGATAGGGATAGGGATAGAAGAGCAAGCCCGAGTGCCCATGGGAGGGCAAGAAACACGCAGGCCGCCCGTGGGCGGCCTGCGAACAGCGGGGCGGCGCGCGGCCGGCGCCGCTCAGAACAGCTTGACCTTGCTCTGGCCCAGGGCGTTGAACAGCGCCGGGGTGAGGGTTTCCATGTTGCTGTAGAAGCCGAGCTGCTGGCAGAGCAGGTAGGTCTGCTCGGTCGCCTCCATCAGGAAGGCCTGGCTGTAGGCATCCCCCGCCGCTTCCGGGTGACCGTCCAGCTCCGCCAGCTTGCCGCTCAATATGTGATAGAGCACCGAGCGGCCCCGGCTGCCAGCCTCACCCAACAGGCGGTTGGCCTCCTGCTGCTGGCCGCCCAGAATGGCCTGCAGAGTCAGCGCCTCCCACACCCGGGCCGGCTGCACAGGCTGGCTCTGAACCACCCGGGCCAGGTGAGCACCGATCTGCTGCAACCGGTCGCTCTGGGGAGTGCCCGTCAGGGTCGCCAGCGCTTCCCCGGCCAGATAGCGCTCCGCCAGCAGCAGCGGCTGATCCGGCTGGCTGGTCAGCGACTTGTCGAGCAGCTCGACGCCGCGCTTGAGGGCCACCGGATCCTGGCTGTTGATGTAGTAGTGCGCCTCCATCATGGCCATCAAAGCGCCGTCATCGGTGGGCCAGCCCATACCAGGCTGCGCGTCCGGCTGATTGAGGGCGCTCAGCAGATCCCGGCTGCTCGCCTGCAAGACCCCGTGCACGTTGTGGCGACTGAGCTGGTACTGGTGGCTGAACAGCACCCGGTTGGTGTTGATGTTGCGGTACTCCAGATCGAGATAGGTGCCCCCCGGCTGGCGGGAGACCCGCACGCTCAGCTCCTTGCCGGGCAGGATGCCCCCCATCAGGGTGTTGGCGCCGTACTGCACCCGCAGCGGCGTGGCAGCAGCCACCTCCCCCATCAGGGCGCGGGTGATGCCGTCGGCGAGGCGCACGTTCTCGTTGCTGCCATCCATGCCGGAGTGAAAGCGAAACACCAGCAGCTCGGGATCCAGCATGGAGTGCACCTGGGGGCTGGCGTGCTGATAGCTGAGCAGGCTGACCAGGGTGACCAGGATCGCCACCACGAAGATGTCGAAGCCCACCAGCTTCCAGCGGCTGCCCCCCTCCCGGGCATGGGTGGTGACGGCGCGGGTCAGCGGGCCGGCCGGGAAGGGAGTGACGTTGGCCTGCTCCTCCTCTTCATCGATGGCTGGCGCCGCAAGCGGCGGCCGGGGGGCAGTCACGCTCTCCTGCTCGCCTGCCATCACCACCGAGACCACCTGCTGCGGCCGCACCGGCGCCACCAGCTTGTAGCCGCGCTTGGGCACTGTGACTATGTAGTCGGCGGCGTCGTTGCGGCCATCCTTGAGGATCTTGCGCAGCTCGAAGATGGATTGGGTGACCACCTGATCGGTCACCTCGGCGCCGTCCCAGACCTCGTTGATCAGGCAGTCGCGCCCGAACACGGTGCCGGCGTTGCTCGCCAGGAAGCGCAACAGATTGACCAGCCGGGGCTCGAGGTAGACCTCGCGGTCGGGGCGACAGAGCATGTTGTCGTCGACGCTCAGGGTCCAGTCGTGGATCTCAAAAACCGATTCGCTCATGATTCACTCGCTGCAGATGGAGACGATGCAAGATGAGAGTGACGTAACACCGGGCGGCTGAACGGGCAGCAGGGCGCTGCAAAAGGCAGTGCCGCCGGCAGGGTGAACATTCCTGTGAGTCAGGCCGGGCTGGCCTGTTTACGTCCGCAGAGCGTCCTTGCGGGCATGCCGATCGGGTCGATCGGAAAGGGTCACTTTAAGCAAAACGGGAGTGGGATCCCACTTTTTTTGGCTACAAATCGCCGCTGAATTGATCCAACATGGGGGTTTTGGCAAACATCGTGCCAACAGGTATCCATATGGACAGGATTTTTCCCTGCCGACAGGGCCCCTGCCGCCGTAAAAAAAGAAGGCCCCCGCAGTGCGAGGGCCTTTCGTCATCCATTTGTTCCCGACCGGGCTCAGCAGTAGCCGTAGCCCAGCAGACGCTGGTAGCGCTGCTCCAGCAGCTGCTCGTTGTCGAGCGGACGCAGGGCGTTGAGATCCTGCTGGATGCGGTCTTTCAGGTGCTTGGCCATCTTCTCCACGTTGCGGTGGGCGCCGCCGAGCGGCTCCTCGACGATGTTGTCGATGAGCTTGAGCTCTTTCAGACGCTGGGCAGTGATGCCCATGGCATCGGCCGCCACCGGTGCCTTGTCGGCGCTCTTCCACAGGATGGAAGCACAGCCTTCCGGCGAGATGACGGAGTAGGTGGAGTACTGCAGCATGTTGACGCGATCGCCGACACCGATGGCCAGGGCGCCGCCCGAGCCGCCTTCACCGATCACGGTGCAGACCACCGGCACGGTCAGACCGGCCATCACTTTCAGGTTGCGGGCAATCGCTTCGGACTGGCCACGCTCCTCGGCACCCACGCCCGGATAGGCGCCCGGGGTGTCGATGAAGGTGATGATCGGCATCTTGAAGCGCTCGGCCATCTCCATCAGGCGCAGGGCCTTGCGGTACCCTTCCGGGCGCGGCATGCCAAAGTTGCGCTTGATCTTCTCCTTGGTCTCGCGCCCCTTCTGGTGGCCGATGACCATCACAGGCTCACCGTCCAGACGGGCGATGCCGCCGACGATGGCCTTGTCATCGGCATAGGCGCGATCGCCGGCCAGCTCGTCGAAATCGGTGAAGATGTGCTCGATGTAGTCGAGGGTATAGGGGCGCTGTGGATGACGCGCCATCTGGGACACCTGCCAGGCGCCCAGATCGCCGAAGATCTTCTTGGTCAGCTCTTCGTTTTTCTTCTCCAGCCGACGAATATCCTCGCTCAGATCCACGGCACTGTTGTGCTCGCTCACATGGCGCAGTTCATCGATCTGTGCCTGCAACTCGGCGATCGGCTGTTCAAAATCCAGAAAAAGACTCATAGGGACTATAGATCCTCTAATCAAAAACCAATTCAACCCGCTCTCGTCCCAGCAGGACGCGCAAGTCATCTATCAGTTGATCGGTGGGCGTCACCCGCCACTCGGTGCCGAGCGTCAATCGCACCCGGGAGCCGGGGCGACGATAGTTTACCTGAACCGGACAGACTCCGGCACGGGCGGGCTCCAAAATCTCGCACAAACGCGGGAAAAAGCGATCATCGATTCGCTGTTCATCGAGAGAGATGCGGATTGCCCTGGCAAAACGCTCTCTCGCATCGTTGATATCCAGTAATTCACGGGCCGACATTTTAAGGCCACCGGAGAAGTCATCAAAGCTGACCTGTCCAGAAACCACCAAAATACGGTCTTTTTGCATCAACTCTTCATATTTTTCCAGCGCTTCACTGAACAGGGTCACATCCAGGCGACCGGAACGGTCGTCCAGGGTGAAGATCCCCATCTTGTTGCCGCGCTTGGTCACCATGCTGCGCGCCGCGATCACCAGCCCCGCCGCCGTGGTCACGGTATCGCGGGAGGTGGGATGCAGATCACACAGGCGACCTGAGGTGTAACGACGTAATTCGCCGCTGTACTGGTTGATGGGGTGACCGGTGAGGTAGAGACCGAGGGTCTCGCGCTCCCCTTCCAGCCAGACCTTGTCGGGCCAGTGCGGCACGTTGGCGAACGCCTTCTTGACGTCGTCTATCTCCTCGGTGAGCACGCCGAACATGTCGACCTGCCCCACCGCCTGGGCCTTGGCGTGCTGCTCGGCGGCGCGCATCGCCTCCTCCAGGGTCGCCATCAGGGCGGCGCGGTGGGGGCCGAGCCGGTCCATGGCGCCGGAGAGGATAAGCTTCTCCATCACCCGCTTGTTGAGCTTCTTGATGTCGACCCGGTTGCAGAAGTCGAACAGGTCGCGGAACGGGCCATCCCGATCCCTCGCTTCCAGGATCGCATCGATGGGACCTTCCCCCACCCCCTTCACCGCGCCTATGCCGTAGACGATGTGGCCGTCCTCGTTGACGCTGAAGCGGTAGCGGCCAGTGTTCACATCCGGCGGGATCACGGTCAGCCCCATCCGCTGGCACTCGTCCACCAGGGTCACTATCTTGTCGGTGTTGTCCATATCGGCGGTCATCACCGCCGCCATGAACTCGGCCGGGAAGTGGGTCTTGAGCCAGAGGGTCTGGTAGGAGACCAGCGCATAGGCGGCGGAGTGCGACTTGTTGAAGCCGTAGCCCGCGAACTTCTCCACCAGGTCGAAGATCTTCATCGCCAGCTCGCCGTCGACGCCGTTCTTGATGGCGCCCTCTTCAAAACCGGCCCGCTGCTTGGCCATCTCCTCGGGTTTTTTCTTGCCCATCGCCCGGCGCAGCATATCCGCGCCCCCCAGGGTGTACCCGGCCAGGGTCTGGGCGATCTGCATCACCTGTTCCTGGTAGAGGATGATGCCGTAGGTGGGCTCCAGGATGGGTTGCAGACTCTCGTGCTGCCACTTCTCGTCCGGATAGGAGATGGCTTCATTGCCGTGTTTGCGGTCGATGAAGTTGTCCACCATGCCTGACTGGAGCGGGCCCGGCCGGAACAGGGCCACCAGAGCGATCATGTCTTCGAAGCAGTCCGGCTGCAGCCGCTTGATGAGATCCTTCATGCCGCGGGATTCGAGCTGGAATACCGCGGTGGTCTCGTAGCGCTGCAGCAGGTCGAACGAGCGCTTGTCGTCGATGGGGATGGCGGCGATGTCGACCGGCGGCTTGCCCTCTTTGGCAAGGCGCGGGTTGATCATGCCGAGCGCCCAGTCGATGATGGTGAGCGTGCGCAGACCCAGGAAGTCGAACTTCACCAGGCCGGCGTATTCCACGTCATTCTTGTCGAACTGGGTGACCGGGTGATGGCCCTCGTCATCGCAGTAGAGCGGTGCAAAGTCGGTGATCTTGGTGGGCGCGATCACCACGCCACCGGCGTGTTTGCCGGCGTTGCGCACCACCCCTTCCAGCCGGCGCGCCATGTCGATGAGATCCTTGACCTCCTCGTCCTGCTCGTAGAGCTCGGGCAGCTTGGGCTCGGCCTCGAACGCCTTGGCCAGGGTCATGCCGGGATCCGGCGGAATGAGTTTCGAGATGCGATCGACGAAGCCGTAGGCGTGGCCCAGCACCCTTCCTACGTCCCGTACCACCGCCTTGGCCGCCATACTGCCGAAGGTGATGATCTGGGACACAGCGTCCCGGCCGTACATCTCGGAGACGTGCTCGATCACCTCGTCCCGTCGGTCCATGCAGAAGTCGACGTCGAAGTCGGGCATGGAGACCCGCTCCGGGTTCAGGAAACGTTCGAACAGCAGGTCAAATTCGAGTGGATCCAGGTCGGTGATCTTGAGGGCGTAGGCCACCAGCGACCCCGCACCCGAGCCCCGGCCCGGGCCGACCGGGATGCCGTTGTCCTTGGACCACTGGATAAACTCCATCACGATGAGGAAGTAACCCGGGAAGCCCATCTGGTTGATCACCTTCAGCTCGATGTCGAGGCGCTCGTCGTACTCGGGACGACGCTCGGCCCGCACCGCCGGATCCGGGAACAGGAACTCGAGCCGCTCCTCCAGCCCCTCTTTCGACTTGGCCACCAGGAAGTCTTCGGTGGTCATGTCGCCGGTGGGGAAGTTGGGCAGGAAGTATTCACCCAGACGCACCGTCACGTTGCAGCGCTTGGCGATCTCCACCGTGTTCTCCAGCGCCTCCGGGATGTCGGCGAACAGCTCGCACATCTCGTCCTGGCTGCGCAGATACTGCTGCGGGCTGTAGCGGCGCGGGCGACGCTTGTCCATCAGGGTGTAGCCGTCGTGGATGGCGACCCGGATCTCGTGGGCGTCGAAGTCATCGGCGGTGAGGAACACCACCTCGTTGGTGGCCACCACCGGCAGCGCAAACTCGCTCGCGAGGTTCACCGCCATGTGGAGGTAGACCTCCTCGTCGGGGCGACCGGTACGCAGCAGCTCCAGATAGTAGGCGTCGGGGAAGTGGGTCTGATAGAAGGCGACGCACTGCTCGGTCATCTGGCGGTTGCCCTTGAGCAGGAACTTGCCTACGTCCCCCTCGCGACCGCCGGAGAGCACGATCACCCCCTTGGCGTGCTCGACCAGCCACTCCTTGTCGATGACCGGCCGCCCCTGCACATGACCGCGCTGATAGCCACGGGAGATGAGCAGGGTGATGTTCTGGTAGCCGTCGTTGTCCATGGCGAGCAGAGTGAGGCGAAACTGCTCGTCGCCGAGTTCACTGCTCTGCACCCAGAAGTCGGCCCCGACCAGGGGCTTGATCCCCTTGCCGTGGGCGGCGCCATAGAAGCGCACCAGGCCGCACATGTTCATCTGGTCGGTCAGGGCCAGCGCCGGCATGTTGTCGGCCGCCGCGGCCCCGACAATGGGGTTGATCTTCTGCAGACCATCCACCATGGAGAAGTCGGTATGCACCCGCAGGTGAATGAAACGGGGGTCAGCCATCGTCATGCCCTCTCATTACGCAAGCAGCCATCGCTTAGACAAATCAGCATGGGTTATTCCACTCCCAGTGCGCGGCGCACCGGTTTGAAACTTTGACGATATTCCGGCAACGGGCCGCGCTCGGCCAGGATGGCTAGGTGCTCCGCAGTCGGATAGCCCTTGTGGCGGGCAAAGCCGTACTCGGGATGGCGGCTGTCCAGCTCGGTCATCTCCGCATCGCGAGTCACCTTGGCGAGGATCGAGGCGGCACTGATGGCGGCCACCAGGCTGTCGCCCTTGACCACGGCGCGGGCTTCCATCGGCAGAGCCGGGCAGCGGTTGCCATCGATGAAGACCAGCTCGGGCGTGACCTTGAGCCCCGCCACGGCGCGCTGCATCGCCAGCATGGTGGCGTGCAGGATGTTGAGCTCGTCGATCTCCGCCGGGCTGGCACGGCCGATGGCGAAGGCCAGCGCCTTCTCTTTGATCTCGTCAAACAGGGCGAGCCGCTTCTTCTCGGAGAGCTTCTTGGAGTCGTTGAGCCCCTCGATCGGGTTGGCCGGGTCGAGGATGACGGCGGCGGTGACCACGTCTCCCACCAGGGGGCCACGGCCCACCTCGTCCACACCGGCAACCAGCTTGTCGTCAGGAATATCGATCATCATCTTGTAGCCTTGAATCAAAACAGGCCCCGCAGGGCCTGGCGTCGCGTTGGCGCAGCCACACTGGCCGCCCGCTCTCTACCGACCCAGCAGCTCGGCCACCGCCTCGGCGGCCTGGTGGTCGGCATTGCAGCGAATGAGCTGATGGAGCTCGGTGAAGGTGTTTACCAGCGCGCTGTTGTCGTGCTCGAAATACTTGCTCACCTCGACCACCAGGTTCTCCGGGGTGCACTCGTGCTGGATAAGTTCGGGCACCAGCATGCGGCCGGCCAACAGGTTGGGCAGGGAGACAAATTCGGTCTTTACCAGTCGCTGGGCCAGCCAATAGCTGAAGGGCTTGAGCTTGTAGCCCACCACCATCGGCTTTTTCACCAGCATGGCTTCGAGCGCCGCGGTGCCGGAGGCCAGCATCACCACGTCGGCGGCGATCATCGCCTCGCGGCCCTGCCCTTCCAGCAGCACCATGTCGAGACCCGGCGCTACCTCGGCCTTGATGGCCATGAACTGCTCGCGCCGCTTCTGGTTGACCAGCGGCACGATGAAGCCGAGATCCGGGTAGCGCACCGTCAGGTGCTTGCACGCCTCGAGAAACAGGGGGGACATGAAGCCCACTTCCGCCGTGCGGCTGCCCGGCAGCACCGCCAGCCAGCGGCGGTTGGCGTCGATGCCGAGGGTTCTGCGCACCGCGGCCTGATCCGGCACCAGCGGGATGTCGTCCGCCATGGTGTGGCCGACGAAGCGGCAAGGGGCGTCAAAGCGGTCGTAGAAGGCTTTCTCGAACGGCAGGAAGGCGAGCACCATGTCGGTGGCGGCCTTGATCTTGTGAATGCGGTTCTGGCGCCAGGCCCATACCGAGGGGCTGACATAGTGAACCGTCTTGATACCGGCGCGGCGCAGTTTCAGCTCCACCCCGATATTGAAATCCGGTGCATCCACCCCGATGAAGATATCGGGCGGATTGGCGATGAAGTGGCGCAGCAGTTCGCGGCGGACCTTGAGGATGCGCGGCAGACGGCCCAGCACCTCGGTGATCCCCATGACGGAGAGCTCTTCCATCTCGAACAGGGCCTTCACGCCGAGGGCCTGCATGCGCGGCCCGGCGATCCCTTCGAACTGCGCGTCCGGGTAGCGGGCCTGCAGCTCGCGTACCAGACCGGCAGCCAGAATGTCGCCGGAGACCTCTCCGGCGACGATACCGATGCGAACCGGATCAGGCACGGATGATCCCGCGCTCGTTGTCTTTGAGGAAGTCCACATAGAGCTGGACGGCCGGCTCGGCTTGCGCCATCTCGATCAGCACAGGCAGCACCTCTTCGACGGTCTTGCCGGAGCGGAAGATCTCCTTGTAGGCGCGCTTGACGGCGGAGATCGCCTCAGGCGTGTAACCGCGGCGACGCAGCCCTTCGGAGTTGACCCCGAACGGTTTGGCGTAGTTGCCGGCGGCCATCACGTAGGGGGGCACGTCCTTGTTGAGGGCGGCGCAGCCACCGACGAAGGCGTGGGAGCCGACGCGGCCGAACTGGTGGATCGCGGAGAGACCGCCGAAGATCACGAAATCGCCGATCACCACGTGGCCCGCCAGGGTCGCGTTGTTGGCGAAGATGCAGTTGTCACCGATGATGCAGTCGTGGGCAACGTGGACGTTGACCATGAACAGGTTGCCGCTGCCGATCCGGGTCAGGGACTGATCCTGGATGGTGCCGCGGTGCACGGTGCAATTCTCGCGAAAGACGTTGTTGTCGCCGATCTCGAGGAAGGTGCGCTCGCCGGCGTACTTCTTGTCCTGGCAATCCTCACCGATGGAGGTGTGCTGGAAGATCTTGTTGCCACGACCAATCTTGGTCGGGCCCTTGATCACCACATGGGAGCTGACCCAGGTGTTGTCGCCGATTTCCACCTCGGCACCGATGACAGAAAAGGGGCCGATTTCAACCCCTTTACCGATGACGGCAGACTCATGGACGACGGCAGTATCGTGAATGATGGCAGTCTGGTCGATCACGTGTGTTAAACCTCGCGTTTGGCGCACATCAGCTCGGCGGTACAGACCACTTCACCGTTGACCGTGGCCACACCGGTGAACTTGGCGATACCGCGACGCTCTTTCAGGAACTCCACGTCGAGCACCAGCTGATCGCCGGGGCCAACCGGACGCTTGAAACGAGCGTTGTCGATTGAGGCAAAGTAATAGAGTTCGTTGGGGGACGGCTTGCCCACCATGGTAAACGCCAGGATACCGGTGGCCTGCGCCATGGCTTCCAGGATCAGCACACCGGGGAACACCGGCTTGGCCGGGAAGTGCCCCTGGAAGATCGGCTCGTTGAAGGAGACGTTCTTGATGGCGCGCAGGGTCTTGCGCTCATCGCTGATCTCGTAGTTTTCCACCTTGTCCACCATCAGGAACGGATAACGGTGGGGCAGCAGATCCATTATTTCCTGGATACCCAGGCTCTTCTTTTCAGTAGTCAAAACAGTACCCTATACCAATCGTGATTATTCTTGGTCCAGCTTCTTCTCAAGCTTGCTCAACCGCTTGTGCATCTCTTCGATACGCATCACCCGGGCGGCGGTCTTGCGCCACTCTTTATTGG
This sequence comes from Aeromonas sp. s2, assembly GCF_040907935.1. Taxonomy (NCBI): domain Bacteria; kingdom Pseudomonadati; phylum Pseudomonadota; class Gammaproteobacteria; order Aeromonadales; family Aeromonadaceae; genus Aeromonas; species Aeromonas sp. s2. The sequence goes on from NZ_JBFOCR010000009.1 coordinate 691,065, forward strand.
TTTGCAGGGGGATGCCGGAAGAGTAGACACCGGGCTCGGTAATGGGTCGCATCACCATGGCCATGCCGGTAACGGTGGCCTGGTCGCAGATCTCCATATGCCCGTTAAAGACGGAGGCGCCGCCAATGATACAGTATTTGCCGACCTTGAGACTACCTGCCATCACGGTGGAGCCCGCCACGGCGGTGCCGTAGCCGATCTCGACGTTGTGGGCGATCTGGCACTGGTTGTCGATGATGACGTTGTCAGCGATGCGGGTATCTTCCAGCGCGCCGCGGTCGATGGTGGTGCAGGCACCGATCTCGACCCGGTTGCCGATGGTCACGCCGCCGAGCTGGGGGATCTTGATCCACTCGCCGCGCTCGTTGGCATAACCGAAACCATCGGCGCCGATCACTGTGCCGGATTGAACCAGACAGTCGGTGCCCATGGTGACGTCGTGATAGAGGGTGACGTTGGCCCACAACCGGGAGCGGGCTCCCAGTCGGGTATTCTTGCCAACGAAACAGCCCGGACCGATGCGCACATCATCCCCCAGCACCACGCCGGATTCGATCACCGCATTGGCCCCGATGGCCACTCTCTCGCCCAGTTGCACGTCCGCCGCGATCACCGCGCTCGGATGGATATCCGTGGCCGGCTGCGGCGTGGTGTCCAGCAGTTGGGCAACCCTTGCAAAGCCCACATAGGGGTCTTTGAGCACCAGGGCATTGGTGGGACAAAATGGCAGATCCGCTTCTGTGATGAGCACGGCGGTCGCCTTGCTCTGCTCCAGATAATGCCGGTACTTTTTATTGGACAGGAAGGTGATGTCCCCCTCCCCGGCCTTTTCCAGTGTCGCTACCTTGCGGATTTCCAGGGTTCCGTCGCCATGGACCTGGGCCCCCAGTTGCTGGGCCAGCTGTGCGAGAGTGAATGCCATCAATTAGTTGCTCTTGCTTACCTGAGAAATAACCTGGGCAGAGATGTCCAGCTTGCTGGCAGCGTACGGGGCGGCATTGCGCTCCAGCACCAGATCGTAACCATTGCTCTTGGCGATGGAGTCGATGGCTGCCTGCACCTTGGTCAGGATCTTGTTGCGCTCTTCGGACTGACGGCGACCGTTGTCCTGTTCAAACGCCTGACGCTTCTGGTTGAACTCCATCTGCAGCTTGGCCAGCTTCTCCTGGCTTTGTTTTTTCTGATCGGCGCTCATGAAGGCTTCATCCTTCTTGAACTTCTCGACCAGTTTCTGACCATCGGCTTCCAGCTTCTGCAGCTCGCGCATGCGCGGCTCGAATTCGCCTTTCAGCTTCTTGGAAACGGCTTCACGCTGGGGCAGCTTCTGGAAGACTTCGCCCATGTCGACCACGGCGATCTTGGTCTCGGCCAAGGCGGAGCCCATGCCGGCAGCCATCAGTGCAAAACTCAAACCAGCTACTTTCAACGCTTTATTCACACTTACTCCTTGTTCCCTCATGTGAGGGCTACCTGATTTACCTGATTATGCAAGTGGTACCCGGACCGACTTGTTACCTGGTGAGGCGCGCAGGCTGCGCGTCCCATCATTGAATACCCCCACCATTGGGTGGGGGCAAGGTCCGTCCTTAGAAGGTACGGCCGATGTTGAATGAGAAGAACTCGGTCCGGTCGCCCTCGTACTGCTTGAGCGGACGGGCAATCGCGAACACCAGCGGGCCCATGGGGGAGAGCCACTGCAGCGACAGACCGGCCGAGGCGCGGTAGTTGGTCGGATCCGAATAGTCGGCCAGATAGTTGCAGCCGCTGAAGCAACGGTTGCGATACTGGTCATAGTCGAAGGTGGTATCCCACACCGAGCCGGCATCGATGAAGAAGCTGGTCCGCAGTTGCGGCTGATAGGTCTCGGACGCAAACGGCGTCGGCACTATCATCTCGAGGGAGGCGACCGCCAGGGCGTTGCCGCCCACCGAGCTGTCGGTACCCTGGATGACGTCGTTGCCGCTCAGGTTGTAGTAGTAGAGCGCCTTCGGACCGACCGTGTTGCTCTTGAAGCCGCGCAGGGTGTCGAAACCACCGGCGAAGTAGTTCTCGAAGAACGGCAGTACGTGATCATAGTTGCCGTTGCTGCCGTAGCCGTTGCCGTAGGAGGCACGCGCCTTGGCCATCAGCACCCACTTGTGGTCCGCATCGAACGGGAAGTAGTGCGCGTCTTCGGCGTTGAGCTTGAAGTACTGCAGATCCATGCCAGGCACTGTGACCTTGGCGTTGACCCGCTGACGATCACCGGCGGTCGGGAACTGGCCCTTGTTGAGGGTGGAACGGGTCCAGCCGGCGGTGACGTCGACGGTGTTGAACACCATGCGATTGTCGCCATCCTTGTTCTTGCTGTACACCTTCCAGAACTCATCCACCTGCAGATAGGGGTTGGGCTGGGACAGTTTGTTGTTTTCGACCCCGAGGCTGAAGTCGAGACGGTTGTTCTCGTTGACCGGGAAACCACTGGAGAGGCGGAAGCCGATGGTGGTGTTCTCGTAGTCCACGATGTTGGCGTCGGCCGCACTGAACTGGTTGTAGTAGAGACGACCGCCGAGGCTAACCCCGTCCACGGTGAAGTAGGGATCGTTGTAGCTGAGGTCGACGCTCTTGGAGTACTTGTTGGTACTGGCGGAGATGCCGATCTTCTTGCCGGTCCCCATGAAGTTGTCCTGCTGCAGGCCCGCCTGCAGGCTCAGGCCCGACTCGGTACCGTAGCCGACACCGGCGTTGATGGAGCCGGCCGGCTGCTCCTTGACCTTGAAGTCCAGATCGACCTGGTCATCGCTGCCCGGCACCCGCTTGGTGTCCACTTCGGCGCTCTCGAAGAAGCCGAGGCGGTTGAGACGGGTCTTGGACTGCTCGACGCTGTCGGAGGAGAGCCAGGTGCCCTCCATCTGACGCATCTCGCGGCGCAGCACTTCGTCCTTGGTGGTAACGTTGCCGCTGAAGTTGATGTTGCGCACATAGACGCGCGGGCCCGGCTCGATGTTGACGATGAGCTCCACTTCCTTGGTCTGGTCGTTGACCTGCGGGAAGGTGACCACTTTCGGGTAGGCGTAGCCGTAGCGACCGAGGAACTTGGAGAGCACCTCTTCGGTATGGGTCACCTGGCTGGCGGAGTAGATGCTGCCGGTCTCGATGGGGATGAGCCCCTTCATCTCGCCGCCGCGGTCGATCAGATCGCCCTTGAGCTGGATGCCGGAGACCTTGTACTGATCCCCTTCCTTGACGTTGAGGGTGACGTAGACCCCCTTCTTGTCCGGGGTCATGGAGACCTGGGTGGACTCCTGCTGGAAGCGGATATAGCCGCGGTCCATGTAGTAGGAGCGCAGGGTTTCGATGTCTCCGGCCAGCTTCTGTTTCTGGTAGCGCTGGTCGCCGGTGAAGTTCCACCAGGGCACGTCATCCTTGAGGGAGAGCTGGGCCAGCAGCTTCTCTTCCGGGAAGACGTTGTTGCCGACGATGTTGATCTGCTGGATCTTGGCCGCTTCCCCTTCCACGAAGGTGAACTTGAGGTCGACCCGGTTGCGCGGCAGCGGGGTGACGATGGCCTTGACCTTGGCGGAATACTTGCCCACGCCGTAGTAGAAATCTTCCAGCCCCTTCTCGAGGGAGCTCAGCACGGTGCGATCGAGGGGATCACCCACCCGGATGCCGGAGGACTCCAGGCTCTGGGTCAGTTGCTCCTCCTTGATGTCCTTGTTGCCGGAGAATTCGATGCTGGAGATGGTCGGCCGCTCCTTGACCATCACCTGCAGTACCTGGCCGTCGCGGTAGACCTTGACGTCCTCGAAGTTGCCGGAGGCATAGAGCTTCTTGATGGCGTTGGCCAGCGCGACTGAGTCGACGGAATCGCCAACCCGGATCGGCAGGTTCAACAGGGCGGCACCCAGGGTCACCCGCTGCAGACCTTCAACCTGAATATCTTGCACCACAAAAGAGGCAGGGGCCGCCTGGGCCAGGAAACTGGCACCCAGCAGGCAACTCAACACCAATGCTTTTTTAACAGCCATTTTGTTCTTATGTGTCCTTGTTGATGCTCTGGCCTCAGAGGCGAGCGAAATCATTAAACAGCGCAATACCCATCAGTAACATCAGAATGGCGGCGCCAATCCGGAAACCCACTTCCTGAATTTTTTCCGATACCGGCTTGCCGGTGACCGCCTCGATGAGGAAGTAGACCAGATGGCCACCATCCAGCACCGGCAGGGGGAACAGGTTGATGATCCCCAGGTTGACGCTGATGAGCGCCAGAAAACCGAGGAAATAGACCAGTCCATAGTCGGCACTGCTGCCCGCCCCCTTGGCAATGGAGATGGGGCCGCTCAGGTTGTCCAGCGAGACGATGCCACCGATCAGCTTGCCGATCATGTCGAAGGTCAGGGTGGTCAGGCTCCAGGTCTTCTGGGCACCCTGCCACAGGGCTTGCAAAGGCCCATACTGTAACAGAATCCGATACTCATCCGGTAATGGAACCAGTTGCGGCGACAGGCCGACGAAACCGACCAGCTGGCCCCGCACCTTCTTGGCATCCGGAGTCAGGGTCAGGGTCAGCTCGCTGCCCGCCCGCTCGACGGTCACCTCAAGCGGCTGCCTGGGCGACTGCTGCACCTGGTGGACAAACTGGGCCCACTCGGTGATCGCCTCATCCCCTACCCGCTTGATGCGGTCACCAGCCTGGAGGCCGGCCTTCTCGCTGGCGCTCGCGGCCACCACCGCATCGACCACCGGCAGCACCTTGCCGCCGAGGGGCACTATCCCGAGGCTCCCGATGGGAGACTCCTTGTCGGGATCAAACTTCCAGCCGGCCAGCTGCAGGGTCTTGTCCACCGCATAGCTGGTGTTGGCCGCCTTGAGCTTGAGCTGGACCGAGTCATCGCCAAGGTGGCTGATGAGGGCATAGGTGACGCTCTCCCAGTCACCTGTCTCCTCGCCGCCGACGCCGACGATCTCCATGCCGGGCTCCACCCCGGCCGCCGCCACGATGGAGGCGGGACGCACCTCGCCCACCACGGGTTTGACGGCGGGCACGCCGATCATGAACATCAGCCAGAGGGCGAACAGGGCAAACACGAAGTTGGCCATGGGGCCGGCTGCGACGATGGCCATCCGCGCCCAGACGCTCTTGTGGTTGAAGGCGTACTGCTCGTCACCGGGCTTGAGCTCGTCGACCCGGCCATCCAGCATCTTGACGTAACCGCCAAGGGGGATCAGGGCCAGCACGTACTCGGTGCCATCCTTGCCGAGCCGGCGCCAGATGGCCTTGCCAAAACCGATGGAGAAGCGCTCGACCTTGACGCCGCAGCGGCGGGCCACCCAGAAGTGGCCGAATTCATGTACCGCAACCAGCAGCCCGAGGGCAACGATAAAGGCACCAATGTTCCACAACACACCGCCCATCAGCCCATCACCTCGCATTCATGCATGGTCCTGTCTCCGACAATCAGGGTGAAGGCAGCACAATGCCACGAAATACTTCTCATCAGCTAAGCTCCTCAATCAAATTGTGAGCACGGGCACGGGCCGCCCCATCCAGCGCAATCAAATCGTCCAGCGAGCCGACATCCGTGCCGCCCAGGGCGAGCATGGTGGCCTCATTGACTCTGGCAATATCCATAAAACCGATCCGCTCTGCAAGGAAAGCCGCTACGGCCTCCTCGTTGGCGGCATTGAGGGCCGTGGTCGCGGCCTGACCCTGCTGACAGGCATGCATGGCAAGCTGCAGACAGGGATAGCGCTCATAGTCGGGACGGATAAAGCTGAACTCTCCGACACTGAAGAAGTCCAAAGGTTCCACACCGGACTCGACCCGAGCCGGATAGGCCAGGGCGTGGGCGATGGGGGTGCACATGTCCGGGTTGCCGAGCTGGGCCAGCACGGAGCCGTCCTTGTACTGCACCATGGAGTGGATGACCGACTGGGGATGGATCACCACCTGGATCTGCTCGGGCGCCGCGTTGAACAGCCAGCGCGCCTCGATATACTCCAGCCCCTTGTTGATCATGGTGGCGGAGTCGACCGAGATCTTGGCCCCCATGGACCAGTTGGGATGAGCGATGGCCTGGGCCGGGGTGACATGGGCCAGCTCGCCGATGTCGGTGTAGCGGAACGGGCCGCCGGAGCCGGTCAGCAGGATCTTGCTGATCCCCGCCCCCGCCAGGTCGCAAAAGCCCGGCTGGCGCTGGATGGCCTCGGGCAGGCACTGGAAAATGGCGTTGTGTTCGCTGTCGATGGGCAGCAGCTCGGCACCGTGCTCGCGTACCGCCTCCATGAAGAAGGCACCGGACATCACCAGGGCTTCCTTGTTGGCCAGCAGGATGCGCTTGCCGGCACGCACCGCAGCCATGGTGGGCGCAAGCCCGGCGGCACCGACGATAGCCGCCATCACGCTGTGGGCATCGGGGTGAGCGGCCACGTCACACAGGGCGGCCGGACCGGGCAGCACCCGGGTGGCACTGCCGTGGGTCTTGAGTTGACCGGCCAGCTCGGCAGCCGCAACCTCGTCCACCATGACGGCGAAACGGGGGGAAAACTCGAGGCAGTCGCGCAGCATGGCATCCACGCTGCGGGCCGCCGTCAGCGCCAGCACCTGCCAGCGCCCAGGATTGTGCCGCAGTACCTTGAGCGTACTCTGACCAATGGAGCCGGAGGCTCCCAGAATCACCAGGTTATGCATCAAAACTCCCGCTGTATGACGAATGGATGGCACCTGCGGCCTGCCGGATCATCGGGCAGTCCATCAGAACTCCTGGCTGAGCAGCAGGTAGCTGAGCAGGAACACCGGCAGGGCGGCGGTCAGGCTGTCGATACGGTCGAGAATGCCGCCGTGACCGGGCAGCAGGGTCCCTGAATCCTTGATGCCGGCCTCGCGCTTGAACATGCTCTCGGTCAGGTCACCGAGCACAGAGGCGAGCACCGCCAGCAGGGAGCAGAACAGCACTATGGCCATCTTGGCGGGCACGAAGCCCATGAACCAAGTCACCCCCACCGCCAGCAGGCTGGCGGTAAACAGGCCGCCACACATGCCTTCGATGGTTTTACCGGGGCTCACGGCCGGCGCCAGCTTGTGTTTGCCGAACGCCTTGCCGAAAAAATACGCGCCAGAATCTGCCGCCCAGACCAGTCCCATCACAAACAGCAGGATCCAGGCTCCCATCATGGGGTCGTGATAGAAGTTGTAACCACGGATGGCCACCAGGGACCAGAAGAAGGGCACCAGGGTCACCAGACCAAACAGGGATTTGAGCCAGATGGACTCCTTCCACAGCTTGGCGCTCTGGGGGTAGCGCAGCACCAGCAGCAGCCCCAGCAGCCACCAGCTGACGGCGGTCCAGAGCACGCCCATCACCAGCGGATGCAGGTGGGGAGTCCACAACTGCTCCACCGGCAGCCAGAACAGGCTGGCACCGAGCAGCAGGCAATAGACCAGCGGCAGCCACTGTTGCGGTTTGGCGGAGACAAAGCCGCTCCACTCGCGGCTGGCCAACAGAAATACCAGGGATGCCAACAGGGCAAAGAATTTCAACGGCAGAAAAAAGAGGGCTCCCAACACCAGGGGAACCAGTAGCAATGCGGTAATAATTCGTTGTTTTAGCAAAAGAAGCCTCTCTCTTGGGAGGGGGGTTAGCCGGTCTGTTGCTCGGCGATCAATTCCCGGATCTGTTCACCGGTGCAGCCAAAACGGCGCTCACGGGAGACGAAGGAGGCCACGGCCTCGCTGAACTCGGCTTCGCTGAAGTCGGGCCACAGCACCGGGGTAAAATAGAGCTCGGCATAGGCGAGCTGCCACAGCACGAAGTTGCTGATGCGATGATCGCCACCGGTACGGATCAGCAGATCCACCGGCGGCAGGTCGGCCATGCACACCTCGCGACCAAGCAGGGTTTCATCAATCTGGTCGGCCGACAATTCACCTGCCGCCACAGCCGTGGCCAGCTTGCGGGCCGCCTGGCTGATGTCCCACTGGCCACCGTAATTGGCGGCGATGTTGAGGGTCAGCCCCCTGTTGTTGGCAGTCAGCGCCTCCGCCTTGGCGATTTTGGCCTGCAGCCGTTCGCTGAAGCGGGCGGTATCACCGATCACCTTGAGCCGAATGCCGTTGCTGTGCAGCTTCTGCACCTCACGACCCAGCACCGTCATGAACAGCTCCATCAGGGCACTGACCTCCCCTTCCGGACGGCGCCAGTTCTCACTGGAAAACGCAAACAGGGTGAGCGCATCCAGCTTGGCACGCGCGGCAAAGGTCACCGCCTCGCGAACGGACTTCACGCCGGCCTTGTGGCCATAGACCCGCATCTTGCCACGGTTCTGGGCCCAGCGTCCGTTGCCATCCATGATGATGGCCACATGACGAGGCAAGGACGAATTGGCACAATCACCTACGGCTGCCAAAAGCGACATTCATTTCTCCCACAAAGACAAAAGCGCCGTGCAGGGGCACTACACGGCGCTCGTAATATACCTGTCAGAGGCTTAGATTTCCATTAGCTCCTTTTCCTTCACGGCCAGTGCATCGTCTACCAGCTTGATGAAGGAATCGGTCAACTTCTGGATCTCTTCCTGGGCACGACGGTCGTCGTCTTCGGAGATCTCCTTGTCTTTGAGCAGGGCCTTCAGATCGGCGTTGGCATCACGACGGATGTTACGAACGGCAACCCGGGCACCTTCCGCTTCGGCACGCACGATCTTGGTCAGATCACGACGGCGCTCTTCGGTCAGCGGCGGCAGCGGCACGCGCAGGGTCTGGCCGTTGCTGGACGGGTTCAGGCCCAGATCGGAGGTCAGGATGGCCTTTTCCACCGCCTGGATCATGGAGCGATCGAAGATGGAGATGGAGAGGGTGCGGGCATCTTCTGCCACCACGTTGGCCAACTGTTTCAGAGGAGTGGCGGCACCGTAATACTCCACCTGGATGCCGTCGAGCAGGCTCGGGTGAGCGCGGCCGGTGCGGATCTTGGACATCTGGGTCTTGAGCGACTCGACACTCTTGCCCATACGGTCCTTGGCGTCGTTTTTAATCTCGTTGATCACAGTGGTTTTCCTTTTGGCGAACGAGCCGTCTACCGGCCCGTATCTATCTTATTTGCTGGCGTCATGGACAAACGAGCCGGAGCTCACGCTTGTCTCACTTGCTGACATGGTGGATCAGGGTACCTTCCGGCTCACCCATGATCACCCGACGCAGCGCACCCGGCTTGTTCATGTTGAACACGCGGATCGGCAGATCGTGGTCGCGGGCCAGAGTAAAAGCAGCAAGATCCATCACTTTGAGTTCTTTTTCAAGAACTTCATCATAACTCAGTTCATGGTACAGCACGGCATCCGGGTTCTTGACCGGATCATCCGTGAACACGCCATCCACCTTGGTGGCCTTGAGCACGACGTCAGCTTCGATCTCGATCCCGCGCAGACAGGCTGCAGAATCGGTAGTAAAGAAGGGGTTGCCGGTACCGGCGGAGAAGATCACCACCTTGCCGGCGCGCAGCTGGCTGATGGCTTCAGCCCAGACATAGGAGTCACAGATGCCTTGCAGGGAGATGGCAGACATCAGACGGGCATTCACATAAGCACGATGCAGGGCATCACGCATGGCCAGACCGTTCATCACGGTAGCCAGCATACCCATGTGGTCGCCCACCACGCGGTTCATACCCGCCTTGGCAAGACCGGCACCACGGAACAGGTTGCCGCCACCGATGACCAGACCGACCTGAACACCCAGCTCAACCAGTTCTTTGATCTCTTGGGCCATCCGATCCAGCACTGCCGGATCAATGCCAAAACCCTCGGATCCTTGCAGGGCTTCACCACTCAACTTCAGAAGAACACGTCTGTATGCAGGCTTGGGATTGGTACTCATGTCACTGATTCCTGGTCATATAAAGACCGCGACATAAGTCGCGGTCTGGGGAAACGGAAAAACCGGTTCGATTAGGCCTTTTGAGCGGCCGCGATTTGAGCTGCTACTTCTGCAGCGAAATCGGTCTCTTGCTTCTCGATGCCTTCGCCCACTTCGAAACGGGTGAAGGAAACAACGTCAGCGCCTTCTTTCTTCAGCAGCTCGGCAACGGTCATGGAAGGATCCTTCACGAACGGCTGACCAGTCAGGGAAACCTCACCGGTGAACTTCTTCATGCGGCCTTCAACCATCTTCTCGGCGATCTCTTTCGGCTTGCCGGAGTTGATGGCGATGTCGATCTGGATTTCGCGCTCTTTGGCAACGACGTCGGCAGACACATCTTCCGGCTTGACGAATTGCGGGCTGTTGGCAGCAACGTGCATGGCCAGATCTTTGGCCAGCTCGTCGGTACCACCGACCAGCTTGGTGATAACACCGATGCGGGAACCGTGAACGTAGGTGCCCAGGTTGTCACCTTCAACCAGCATCACGCGACGCAGGTTCATGTTCTCACCGATCTTGGCGATCAGGTTGGTGATGGTCAGCTCTACGGACTCACCGTTACCGAAGTCGGCGGCTTTCAGCGCGTCAACGTCAGCAATCTTCTGGGTAGCGGCGATCTCAACGATTTTCTGACCCATGGCCAGGAAGCCGGCATCCTTGGAAACGAAGTCAGTCTCGCAGTTCAGCTCGATCATGACGGCAACGTTGCCTTCCGTACGGGCGAAGATCACACCTTCAGCGGCGATACGGCCAGCTTTCTTGGCGGCTTTGGCCTGACCGGATTTGCGCATGTTTTCGATAGCCAGTTCGATATCACCGTTGGCTTCTTCCAGTGCTTTTTTGCAATCCATCATGCCAGCGGCGGTGCGCTCGCGCAGTTCTTTTACCAGGGCGGCAGAAATGTTTGCCATGTCCAGTATCCTCGGTCTTGAATTGACAAGAAACAGGGGCCACAAGGGCCCCTGCTAACCAATTACATCAGCTTGGTTAATAAGGGCTTTGCAGTCCTTATCAATTACTCAGCTTCAACGAAGCCATCTTGTTCGGCTTGAACAACGATGTCCTGAGCGCGAGCTTCCAGTACGGTGTCAGCAGCAGCATTCAGGTACAGCTGAACGGCACGGATAGCGTCGTCGTTACCCGGGATGACATAGTCAACGCCGTCCGGGTTGGAGTTGGTATCAACGATGGAAACTACCGGGATACCCAGGTTGTTGGCTTCTTTGATAGCGATGTGCTCGTGGTCGGCATCGACAACGAACAGAACGTCAGGCAGGCCGCCCATGTTCTTGATACCACCCAGGCTCTTCTCCAGCTTTTCCATTTCGCGAGTACGCATCAGCGCCTCTTTCTTGGTCAGCTTGTCGAAGGTACCGTCTTGGCTCTGGGTTTCCAGATCTTTCAGGCGCTTGATGGACTGACGAACGGTTTTCCAGTTGGTCAGCATGCCGCCCAGCCAGCGGTGGTTAACATAGAACTGGTCGCAACGCTCAGCGGCTTCTTTTACGGCTTCAGACGCGGCACGCTTGGTACCTACGAACAGTACCTTGCCCTTCTTGGCAGCTACGGAGCTGATGAAGTTCATGGCATCGTCAAACATCGGAACGGTTTTTTCCAGGTTGATGATGTGAACCTTGCTGCGGGCACCGAAGATGTAGGATTTCATTTTCGGGTTCCAGTAACGAGTCTGGTGACCGAAGTGAACGCCGGCTTGCAGCATGTCGCGCATAGAAACTTTAGCCATTTTATACCTCTGTATTGGGGTTAGGCCTCCACACATCCCATATAACCGACCCGTTAAGGCACCCCGGCATATGTGTCGATGTGTGTGTGTTGTTTAAGTAAGGGTGATGGTACGGGGAGACAAGTTCCCCATTCCGGCGCGCTTTATACCATAACTTTGGTCAGGACACCACCAGCCTCACCGCTAAAAATGGATCCCTGCCGAGCAGGTTGCGGCACCGATTTGACGCTGTGATGACAATCACACTGGAAGTAAACGGGGGTTGGGGATAAAATTTTGGCCTGATTGCAAACGCATCTATTTTTCATTACCTGATTGCCGGACATCACAGGGTGCGCGGTCAGGTCCCAAGAGAGATCCCATGTCCATTAAAATCAAGACACCGGAAGAGATTGAAAAGATGCGCGTTGCCGGCCAGCTGGCCGCCGATGTGCTGGTCATGATCGCCCCCCACGTCAAGGCGGGCGTCACCACCGACGAACTGAACACCATCTGCCACAACTACATGGTCGACGTGCAGCAGGCCATCCCTGCCCCGCTCAACTATCACGGCTTCCCCAAGTCCATCTGCACCTCGGTGAACGATGTGATCTGCCACGGCATCCCGAACCACAAGAAGCTGCGCGAGGGTGACATCATCAACCTCGACATCACCGTCATCAAGGATGGCTACCACGGTGATACCTCCGCCATGTTCATCGTGGGCGAGACCACCCCGCTGCGCCGCCAGCTCTGCAAGGTGGCTCAGGAGAGCCTCTACGCCGCCATCAAACAGGTGCGCCCCGGCATGTGCATCACCGAGATCGGCGCCGTGATCCAGCCCATCGTCGAGAAGGCCGGTTTCTCCGTGGTACGTGACTACTGCGGTCACGGCATCGGGGCCGAGTTCCACGAAGAGCCGCAGATCCTGCACTACCGCAACGGCGGCAAGCTGGAGCTCAAACCGGGCATGTGCTTCACCATCGAGCCCATGGTCAACAGCAAGAAGTACCACTGCAAGGTCAACCCGAAGGATGGCTGGACCGTGACCACCAAGGATGGCGGCGACTCCGCCCAGTGGGAGCACACCCTGCTGGTGACCGAGGATGGCTGCGAGGTGCTGACCCTGCGCCCGGACGACACTATCGACCGTCTCATCAAACACGGTTAACATCAAACCCCGGCCCCTCGCCGGGGTTTTGTTTTTATCAGCCACAGGCCCCGCACGACGGCCTGTGACAAGAGTGTGAGACGCCATGGACGCCAGCCTGCTTTCCCCCCATCTGCTGCCCGACGATCAGCTCACCCGCGAGAACTGCAAGGAGTACCTGAGCCGTTTTCTCGGCTGGCTGCACGCCCGCTTCGACGCCGGTGACAACATCATCGAGCTGGTGGCCACCCGCTCCGAATACATGGACCAGCTGCTGACCCGGCTGTGGCAGAAATTCGGCTTCGACAAGACGGAGCTCACCCTGATCGCGGTGGGAGGCTATGGCCGCGGCGAGCTGCACCCCCACTCCGACATAGACCTGCTGATCCTCTACGAAGGGGACGAGCTGGACGAGGTACTGGGGCTGCGCATCGGCGAGTTCATCACCCTGTTGTGGGATCTCAAGCTGGAGGTGGGCCAGGCGGTGCGCAACGTGCGCGAGTGTATCGAGCAGGGCCGCGGCGACATCACGGTCGCCACCAACCTCATCGAGGCGCGCTACATCACCGGCCGCGAGGCGGGCTTCCAGCAGCTCAAGGAGGCCACTGGCCCCCAGCACTTCTGGCCAAGCGAGCAGTTCTTCAAGGCCAAGCGCGAAGAGCAGGCCCAGCGCCATCAGCAGTTTCTCGGCACCGCTTACAAGCTCGAACCGGATCTCAAGTGCAATCCGGGGGGGCTGCGCGACATCCAGACCCTGGCCTGGGTGGCTCGCCGCCACTTCGGCGCCACCACCCTGTTCGAGATGACCAGCCACGGCTTTCTCAACCGGGCCGAGTATCGCGAGCTGCTCGATTGCCAGAATTTCCTCTGGAAGGTGCGCTTCGCCCTGCACATGGCCATCAACAAGGGCGACAACCGGCTGCTGTTTGACCGCCAGCGCACCGTGGCCCAGATGCTGGGCTTCGAGGGGGAAGGCAACGCCCCGGTCGAGCAGATGATGAAGCGCTTCTATCAGACGGTGCGACGGGTCTCCGAGCTCAACGAGATGCTGCTGCAGCTGTTTGACGAGGCGATCCTCGGCAATACCGCCATGGACGTGCGCCGCCTCTCCGACGAGTTCCAGCTGCGCGGGCGCCTCATCGATGCGGTGGATAGCGAGCTGTTCGGCCGCGATCCCGCCGCCATCCTGCGCCTCTTCTACCAGATTGCCCAGCACCCGGAGATTGCCGGCATCCACTCCGCCACCCTGCGCCAGCTGCGCGAGGCGCGCCGCAAGCTCAACTGCTGGCTGCAGGACCTGCCGGAGTGCCGCCGCCTGTTCATGGCGCTGCTGCGCCACCCCAACGGCATCGGCCAACCACTCAGCCTGATGCACAAATACGGCATCCTGGCCGCCTACCTGCCGCAGTGGAACCTTATCGTCGGCCAGATGCAGTTCGACATGTTCCATGCCTACACGGTGGACGAACACACCCACCGGCTGCTCAAGAACATCCACCAGTTTCCCAACCCGGCCAGCCGCCAGACCCACCCGCTCTGCCACGAGGTCTTCACCCGGCTGCGCAAGCCAGAGCTGCTCAGCATCGCCGCCCTGTTTCACGACATCGCCAAGGGGCGGCGCGGCGATCACTCAGAGCTCGGCGCCGTCGATGCGCTGGAGTTCTGCCAGCTGCACGGCCTGGATCGCTACGAGAGCCGGCTGGTCGCCTGGCTGGTGCGCCACCACCTGCTGATGTCGGTCACCGCCCAGCGCCGCGACATCTACGACCCGGACGTGGTCACCGACTTTGCCCAGAAGGTGCGCGACGAGCAGCACCTCGACCTGCTCTACTGCCTGACCGTGGCCGATATCTGCGCCACCAACGACACCCTCTGGAACGACTGGAAGGGCACCCTGCTGCGCGAGCTCTACTTCGCCACCCAGAAAGCCCTGCGCCAGGGGCTGGAGAACCCGCCTGACATGCGCCTGCGGATCCGTGAAAACCAGCGCCAGGCCAAGCAGTTCCTGGCCCAGCGCGACGTGCCGGAAGAGGCCATCAACCAGCTATGGAGCGATTTCAAGGCCGACTATTTCCTGCGCCACAGCCCGGAACAGATCGCCTGGCACTGCCGCAAGATCATCGAGCATGGCGACAACCCGGCGCCGCTGGTGATCATCGGCAAGCACCCAACCCGCGGCGGCAGCGAGGTGTTCATCTACTGTCGCGACACCCCGAATCTGTTCGCCACCGTGGCCTCGGCGCTGGATCAGAAGAACCTCAACATCCACGACGCCCAGATCATGAATTCGCGCAGCGACTACGTGCTCGATACCTTCGTGGTGCTCGAGCCCAACGGCGAGCCCATCAGCCCCAACCGCACCGCCACCATCAAGAAGGCACTGGAGAAGGCGCTGCAGGAGCCGGGCAAGCTGGTGCTGCGCAGCAAACCGCTGTCGCGCCGCCACCGCCAGTTCAGCGTGCCGACCCGGGTGGTGTTTCTGCCCCACAAGGGGGAAAACCGCCACACCCTGCTGGAGCTGACCGCGCTCGACACCCCGGGCCTGCTGGCCCGTATCGGCGCCGTGTTCCAGCAGTGCGGCCTGTCGCTGCACGCCGCCAAGATCACCACCATCGGCGAGCGGGTGGAGGACTTCTTCAGCCTCACCACCCTGGCTGGAGAACCCCTGACCCAGACCGAGCAGCAAGCACTGGAGGAGCGGCTGGTCAATCAGCTCAACCCTGTGGAGAGTGCTGAAGGGTAGGCCCATGACACCCCGGACCGGCCTCACAAGACCCCGTTTATCAGCCTGATTTTTCAGTCAGAACAAGTGGTTGGGCCACTCAAGTACAATAAATCGCCGTTCTTGTGAAGAAATCGGCCCGGGCCCTTAAAAACAGTTGGAAAAGTGTGATACAACAAACGGAATTTTTTAAAGGAAACCTGTCATGACCGAGTTGCAACAGATCATCGAAGCGGCCTTCGAGCGCCGTGATTCCATCACTCCCGGCTCCGTCGATGCCGCCACCAAGGCCGCCATCCTGCAAGCCATCGACCTGCTGGATTCCGGCAAGGCCCGCGTCGCCGAGAAGATTGCCGGCGAGTGGGTGGTGCACCAGTGGTTGAAGAAGGCGGTGCTGCTCTACTTCCGCATCAATGACAACGGCATCATCAAGGGCGACGATGCCCAGTACTACGACAAGGTTCCCCTCAAGTTCTCCGACTACAGCGCCG
Organism: Aeromonas sp. s2; assembly: GCF_040907935.1. Lineage (NCBI taxonomy): Bacteria > Pseudomonadati > Pseudomonadota > Gammaproteobacteria > Aeromonadales > Aeromonadaceae > Aeromonas > Aeromonas sp. s2. Next base: position 707,049 of record NZ_JBFOCR010000009.1, read on the forward strand.
AGCAGTTCAAGGCCGCCGGTGTGCGCGTGGTGCCCCCTGCGACCGCCCGCAAAGGCTCCTTCATCGCGCCCAATACCGTGCTGATGCCCTCCTACGTCAACATCGGCGCATTCGTCGATGAAGGCACCATGGTCGACACCTGGGCCACCGTGGGCTCCTGCGCCCAGATCGGCAAGAACGTGCACCTCTCCGGCGGCGTCGGCATCGGCGGCGTACTGGAGCCGCTGCAGGCCAACCCGACCATCATCGAGGACAACTGCTTCATCGGTGCCCGCTCCGAAGTGGTGGAAGGGGTGATCGTGGAGGAAGGCTCCGTCATCTCCATGGGCGTCTTCATCGGCCAGTCCACTCGCATCTATGACCGTGAAACCGGCGAGATCCACTACGGCCGCGTGCCGGCCGGCTCGGTGGTCGTCTCCGGCTCCCTGCCCTCCAAGTGTGGCAAGTACAGCCTCTACGCCGCCGTCATCGTCAAGAAGGTGGATGCCAAGACCCGCGCCAAGGTCGGCATCAACGCCCTGCTGCGTTCCATCGACGAGTAAGCGGTTTTGTTGTGATTCAAAAGGGCGCCTGATGGTGCCCTTTGGATTTTGGCGCCCCTGTCACAGGCAAGCCACACCGGCTCGGTTAAGATAGACGTGACAGGATCGTTTCAAACCGAGGAAGCCCGATGTACGAGAATCTGAAGAGTCTGGGGATCCAGGATCCCGCCTCCGTCGACAGCTATACCCTGCGCCAGGAGGCCAACCACGACATCCTCAAGATCTACTTCAAGAAGCAGAAGGGCGAGTTTTTCGCCAAGAGCGTCAAGTTCAAATACCCGCGCCAGCGCAAGACCATGCTGGTCGATTCTGGCACCCATGAGTACAAGGATGTCACCGAGATCAACGCCAATCTGAAATACGTGGTGGACGAGCTCGACAACCTGACCCAGGGCGTGCACGTGCAGGCCGACCCGGACATCAAGCAGAAGATCTTGCGCGACCTGCGTCACCTGGAAAAAGTGGTGCAGAACAAGATCAGCGAAATCGAGCGGGATCTGGAAAAGCTCTAAACCGGTCTGATGCAGCAAAGGCGCCCACGGGCGCCTTTTTCATTGGGTCACACCATACAGGCGCCATCAGGCCAGCCCCGCACATGCCCCGCCGCCCAAACGCGGCCCAGCAAAAAGGGAGGCTTGCGCCTCCCTTTTCGGAACTCGGAATGAAAGCAGGGATTAGTTGCTCTTCATCCAGATGTCCATGTCGGTTTTCAGGTTGTCGGACTTGGTACCGAAGATGGCTTGTACGCCAGAACCTGCAACCACCACACCGGCGGCGCCCAGTTTCTTCAGACCGGCCTGGTCAACCTTGGCCACATCCTTCACGCCGACACGCAGACGGGTGATGCAAGCGTCCAGAGAAGCGATGTTCTCCTTGCCACCGAAGGCAGTGACCAGTGCGGCAGACATCTCGTCCTTGCTCTGACCAACGCTCTCTTCAGCAGTTTCGTCTTCACGACCCGGGGTCTTCAGGTTCATGGCACGGATGACCACGGTGAAGACCACGTAGTAGATGACGGCATAAACCAGACCCAGGCCTACCAGCAGCAGCATGTGATCGGCACGCGGGGATTGCACCACGAAGTCGATGAAGCCGTTGGAGAAGGTGTGGCCGTGTACCACGCCCAGGGAGTTGGTCAGCACGTAGGCCAGACCGGCCAGCACGGCGTGGATGGCGTACAGTACCGGGGCGATGAACAGGAAGGAGAACTCGATAGGCTCGGTGATACCGGTCAGGAAAGAGGTCAGGGCGGCAGAGGCCATGATACCTACAATCTTGGCGCGGTTTTCCGGCTTGGCGGAGTGCGCGATGGCAAACGCGGCGGCAGGCAGACCGAACATCTTGAACAGGTAGCCACCAGCCAGCTGACCGAAGCCGTTGCCGGCAGCGCGGGAGGCGTCGTCAGCAGTCAGGAAGCAGGTCATGATGCCGTGTACGGTTTCGCCGGCGGCGTTGACACAGGTACCAGCCTGATAGAAGAACGGCACGTTCCAGATGTGGTGCAGACCGAACGGGATCAGGGAGCGTTCAACCACGCCGTAGATACCGAAGGCCAGTACCGGGTTCTGGTTGGCAGCCCAGTCGGAGAAGGCACCGATGGCGGCACCTACCGGCGGCCAAATCACGGACAGGATCACGCCCAGACCGATGGAGACGAAACCGGTGATGATCGGCACGGCACGCTTGCCGGCGAAGAAGCCCAGGTACTCGGGCAGCTGGATCTTGTAGAAGCGGTTGAACGCCCAGGCGGCCACGCCACCGGCGAGGATACCACCCAGTACGCCGGTCTCGATGGTCTCGACGCCCATCACGGGGGCCATCACCTTCAGGGTGGCGCTCATGATGCCGTAGCCAACGATGGCAGACAGGCCGGATACGCCGTCGTTATTGGTAAAGCCAAGCGCTACGCCCACGGCGAACAGCAGGGCCATCTGACCGAATACGGAACCACCGGCCTGCTCCATCAGCTGGGAGACAATTTCCGGCAACCAGCTGAAGTGGGCAGCACCCACCCCCAGCAGAATACCTGCAACGGGCAAGACCGATACTGGCAGCATCAGCGCCTTACCGACCTTTTGCAGATTAGAGAAAGCATTTTTTAACATGTGTGCGCTCCTGAATGGAATGTCTTACCGTAGACGCTTCAGTCCAATTTATAGACGACCAAGAACATCATCTCTCATCGGCATGAATTCGACGCGGGTTTGTTTATTTTGACCAGCTGAATATAACCCAGCAGATCGCAAATATCTTCCATCAGGGGTAAGCGAATAAAAAATTTGGAGGGGAGATCACAAGATAATTTTGGCGGGAATTTTCAGCTAATTACAGCTATATTTCGGCATCTTCATGCTAAACCAGAAATATGAAAAGTGCTGTTTCGCATTGTATTTTAGCCAATCAAAACAATACACCACGAAACGTAATGTAACTTAATGTAACCATTTGCTGTTTTTTCTATTTTAGTCTACCGATTAAAAAGGCCTCCAACAAGGGAGGCCTCAAATAAATATTATCTTTTAAAGACCGGACGATATTCAGCCTTTCTGGGAACGCTTGACCGCATCCACAAAGACCGATTTCGCCTTGGTCGAACCTGCCCGTTCCGCTTCGCTGACCAATCTCATCGCCTTGTCGATGTCACCGGCTTTCACCGCTTTCTCGATCTGGGATTGATAGAAGGCCTCGGTTTCGCTCAGCATGGGGGCACTGCTCTTGACTGCGCCGGCGGTCGCCAGGGGCACGACAAGCTTGTTTGGTGCCGTGTTGACTACCGGGGTGTTGGCATCAATCACATCCTGATAGACGGGCTTGTAATAGTTGCTCTCGGTTTTGACGCCACTCAAGTCCTCCACAGAGAGGCTGACCACGCCCCAGGGGGAGTGCGGAATGACGGGGTCTTTTTCACCATAATCAACCACCCCCAGCGACTTGGTCATCAGCTTGGAAGGGCTCAGAATGGTGGTTGTTTTGTCCAGACCACTCTGGTCTGTGTAGATCACCATGTAACTTTCGTTATTGGGGTTACCGACATAGGAGCGATCCACGGTAAACACGGCTTCCATGCGATCCCCCTGCAGCATGCGTGCAGGCTCGTACTTGAACACGTCGCTGCCCAACTTGCGGGTCACATTGAATTTGGAATCAAGCATCAAGACGGTCGGGTTGAACAGCGATTTGTCGATCAAGCCATCAACCGTGATGCGCAGGTCACCGGAGTTGACCGGCAACCGGAAGGCGGCGAAGTGGCTTTTCCCTTCGCTGAAAGCGTAAACGGGAGAGCTGCCATCAATGGGGATAAGCTTGGTTGCGCCCGGTTGTATGTCCTGAAACGGCAGACTGGAGACATCGCGACAGCAGCTGCTAACCGTAGCCAATTGGCTCATCGCAACGTCGCGATTTCCCATGATGGACTTGAACTCCTGAGTCGGCGCCACCGTCGTTTCCAACGTGGCGCACCCACCCAGCACAACAGAACAGAATACAGTCAAGGCTAATCTGGAATATCTCATCGCGTGACCCTAAGAAACGTGTTGTAAAAAAAGAGCCCCCGTCATGCGGGGGCACTTGCAGTCATGACGTCAACAGATTACCACCAAGCTTCAGCTTGAACACCGAAGTTCCAGGAATCGTCCTGTTTCACGCCATTGGCATCCGGGCGGAACTGGCCGTCAGAATCCAGGTAGGAAGCGTAGACGCGGATTTCCGGACGGGCCCAGAAGCTGGAGCCAGCGGACCAGGCCTGAGCCAGGGTGTATTTCTTGCCGATGGTGCTGGTTTCGGTGCCATTGTTCGGCTTGTAGCTGTCATGGTGATAGCCAAGCTCGGCGATGGTCTTCATGGTGTCATTCCACTTGTACATCGGGCGAACGACAACGGAGAAGGTGTCTTTGTCAACGCTGTCATTCTCGAGGTCACTGGCAGTACCGTAAACCAGCTGGTGACCAAACTCGACCTTGTCGCCAACCGGCAGCACGCCCCAGTTGATGAAGCGCCAGCCATCGCCCTTGGCGGCAGATTGGCTCAGGCCGCTGCCAGAACCGCTACCGTAGTCAACAGCCTGAGAGGCATAACCGTCGGCGAAATACTGAACCACGGTCTTGTTGAAGCCACCCAGCATGGATTGGGTCAGCTCGGCGGTCAGCATGTGGCCGTTTTTCTCGTAATCTTTGCTGCCCAGAGCCGCTTTCTGCTCATCGGTCAGGTTGCCGCGGGCGTAGTCATATCCCAGCTCCAGGGAGCCGTCTTTCCACAGCGGGATACCGGCATAACGCAGGTCCAGTACGTCGGTATCAACACGCTTGTCGACACCAACACCACCTACAAACTTGTCGTAATCTTCCCACGGGTCGTTACGCAGCCATGCAAATGAGAGCTTGCCCGGACCAGCCTGGATGTTTTCTACACCAGCACCGGCACCAGACACATCCCAGTAGTAGAAGTCGGAGATGTGGATGTCGTGACGTTGATAGTAACGCTTACCGGCCCACAGGGTAGCTTCCGGCGCGAAGCCCAGCACGCCCTTGGCCTGGACGTTGAATTGGCGCAGAGCAAAGTCGGCATCGCTGCCGCTGGTGCTTTCCCAGTCACGACCCTGCTGACCTGCCACCATTGCAAACATGGAGTCTACGTAGAAGGACTTGCCGTCCTTGTTGTAAGCCTCTTGACCCAGCTGAACTTCGCCGTAAGTCTCGGCTTCGTTGCCCAGACGACCGACTTTCGCCTTGGAATAGGTTTGCAGGCCGCCGTTATCGGAAGTACCGACACCGGAACGCATGTAGCCGTGGAAATCAACGGCGAAGGCGGCTTGGGAAGCCAGGGCTGCGGTTACTGCTGCAGCGATCGGGAGCCACTTTGCTTTCATTTTCATTTTCCTTATTCCCGCTGTGAGGAGTGTGATCCTGAATATCCAAGTTCTTATCACCGTAAAAACGTTTGGGTGATAACCGAGGCCGATTATAGGTAGCCAATTTCGGGACAAACATGAGCTGATTCACAAAATGGCGACAAATCGCCCAGCATTGGCCACAGAGGGTTTTATGGGATGGATAACTGTAATTTTATGCAATAACTCACTATTTACTATGGTTTAAATGCAAAAAGATCCACCATGAAACCGCTACCAACAATTAATTCGCTTCGAAGATTAAGTGATAAATATTCAAATTGATGACAAAAACATGACTGAAATCGCTTTCAATGGGGAACTTTTAAATTTACGGCATGTCAGCTGGCGCCGAAATAAATCACTGAGCAAACAAGGAACGGCTTGAAAAATAACCGGAGAAATAGCGGGCAAATATGGTCAGTTGAGACTGGCCTGCCCCACAAAATAAATATCCCCGCCAGACGGACTGAACGGGGATCTATAAGTGATGAAAAAGAGTGGTCGCTAGAGTTTATTTAGCCAGTCATTGAGCCAAGCTAGCGCCACTTTTTCCGGTTCATCGTCGACGGTGGCATCTATTTCCAGGCGGGGCAGCAGAGGGCTGGCGCCAAGCTCCTGCAGCAGTCCATCGAGGTGGCGACCGGCGCCGCAGAAGTGCTCATAGCTGCTGTCCCCCATGGCGATGAGGGCATAACGCCACCCTTTCATATAGGGCGCCCGATCAGTCAGAGCAGTAGCCAGTGGTTGCAGATTGGGCGGAATGTCGCCCTGGCCGGTGGTGGCGGTGATGACCAGCAAGAATCGACTCGCATCCAGATCTTCCAGCTCGGCCTCCTCGAACACCCGACAACCGTGTCCCGCCTGTTCCAGCCGCGCAGCCAGCGTCTCGGCCACCAGCATTGCCGCGCCGTACACGGTTCCCACCACTATATCTATCTGCACCATCACGACCCCCTTTGACCAACATGGATGCCCAGCATGCCACAGCGCGGAGTCAGGCAACACCCCGACGCTTCAGTAGTCGCTCTCGCTGGCAGGCCAGCCCAGTGCGGCAAACAGCTGCAGCACGTGCGACCCCAGTGGGGCCTGGATGCGCATCGGCACCTTCAGCACCGGGTGCTTAAAGCTGAGGGTGCGGGCCACCAGCAGCAGGCGCTCACTGCCATAGTGCTCGCGAAAGAAGCGGTTGTGGCGGCCATCGCCGTGGGTGGTGTCACCGACGATGGGGTGGAACAGATGATCGAGGTGACGGCGCAGCTGATGCTTGCGACCCGTCTTGGGGAACAGCCGAACCAGGCTGTAGCGACTGGTAGGGTGTTTCTTGGAAACCGCATGGGGCAACTCGACCTGATGCAGGCGACGAAACGCGGTCACCGCCTCCTGGGCCGGACGATCCGGGTCGCTCATGGCATCGGCGATCTTGTCCAGCTGCTCCTTGAGGGGGTAGTCGATCACCCCCTGCTCCGGAGCCCAGCCACGCACCAGCGCCAGATACTCCTTGTGGACCTGACGGGCGGCAAAGGCCTCGGTCAGGGTACGGGCCACGGCAGGATCGAGGGCAAACAGCAGCACCCCCGAGGTGGGTCTGTCCAGCCGATGTACCGGGTAGACGTGACGACCGCCGATGAGATCCCGGGTCATCTGCATGGCAAAACGGGTTTCGGCCTTGTCGAGCCAGCTGCGATGTACCAGCAGACCGGAGGGCTTGTTGACCGCCACCAGCCAGTCATCCTGGTAGAGCAGGGTCAGCTTCATCTCGCCGTCGTCTTGAGTGGTGCAAGCATCTAAACTGCCGCCCGTCTGCGTTTTCATCTGATGACCCAGGGTCTGCTCGCTCATCATTGTTCGACCACTTTGCCGGAGAGCAGCAGATCGAAGCGGGCGATCAGGCGCAGCAGGGCTTCGACCTCGGCCAGCTCTTCCTTGTAGACTTCGCTGGCCATGGGATAGAGAGAGACGCTGCTGGGCAGCGGCGCCTGCAGCAGCACCAACTGCTCCATGCGCGGGATCAGCACGAACTGCAGCCACTGATCGAAGCTCAGGGTATCGACGCAAAACGGCAGCTCGCTGGCCAGAGCCTCTTCCCCCGGATGGGTCGCTTGCCAACGTTCCAGACGTTGCAGTTCGGCGGTCAGTTCGCCCAGCAGGCCGGCTACCAGCAGATATTGATTCATTGCGCTCTCTTCCTCATCACCACGTCCCCGGTTCGCGGTTCAGTCAACAGCGAATCGGGCTTTGCAAAAAAGGGCGCTACTATACACCCTCCCCCCCGCTCTCTGCCATGCCCCCGGCGGCCATCCATACGGGTCGCCGCCGGCCGCAACACGCCTCCCCGCTGGCTATCTTGTGCCAGCGCCTTATAATCGGCCCGCATCACCCTTAGCCGGATCACCTCATGTCCACCATCAATACTCTGACTGACTTTCTGACCCAGGCCGATACCCAGTTTCAGCTGTTCGACATGGGCCGCCAGGTGCGGCCGCTGGCGAGCGACACCTTCGTGCGCATCGAGCAGCAGCAGGAGCCCTACCCCTGGCCCCTGCAGCAGCACGCCTGGCTCGGCGTCCACTTTTTCCAGCCGGCCGAGTCGCGCCACTACCTCTGGTTCCTCAAGTTCGCCCTCGACGAGCGCGGTCTGCTCATCTCGAGCGGCCCCAAACACTTCATGGATCAGGTGGTGGAGACCCTGGGCTACAAGCTGACCGGCGAGCTCGATGAGGAGAAGGCCCAGCGGCTGGCCGAGAATCCCTACACCTTCCGCCCGGCCGAAGCCAAGATGGCCAGCCTGCACGCCAAGCTTGCCCGCCAGCTGGAGCAGGCCCCGTCCGCCTATTACGACGGGCTCTGCCACTACCTGTCCGCTCCCTCTCCCGAGGGGTGGCAGACCCTCGGCGTACAGGGCTTTGCCGATCTGGCGGAGCGGCTGCAGGATGAGCGCAACCTGGCGCTGGTGTGCAAGGCGCTGCCGAAGCTGCCGCAAGAGCCGCTCTATGCCCTCTGCCAGAGCCTGGAAAACGCCCCGCTGCCGCCGGCCGTACAGGGCGCCCTGTTCGAGCGCATCGGCAAGGAGCAGGAGTGCGCCGAGCCCAACGCCGAGACCCTGGCCTACCTGTGTCGGGCGCTGGCCTCCTGCAACGGCAGCAGCATGCGCACCAACAAGCTGCTGACCCTGCTGCAAACCCAGCCGAGCCCGGCCCTGCTGCTGGCCATCGCCGGCCGGCTCTGGCCCGATCTGAAGGATGCCGCCCTGCTCAGCCTGTTCCTGGAGCAGCTGGCCCTGCAGCCGACCCAGTTCTTCAATCAGGTATTTGCCGAACTGGTGACCCTGCCGGCCCTGCGCAATGATATGCTGGCCAGACTACGCGACCCCGAGCGCAGCGACGCCCTGGGCCAGGCCATCGGCCGCCTGTTCGCCTCGGCCTGATGATAGCGGCGCCCCGCCCCCTGGCGGGGCGCCACCCGACACGGACACACCGCAAAAGGAGCCCGCGATGGGTGAAGTGCTCGCCATCTTGCTGCTGACCCTGGGTGCAGGTGCCTTCTGGCACCAGCGGCGCCAGGCCGAACTCGCCTGGCAATACATGCGCCGCTACTGCCAGCATCACGACCTGCAACTGCTGTCGCTGGCACGCAGCCACCGGGCGCTGGCCCACCAGCCGCTGCGCCTGCTCACCTATTACGAGTTCGAATTCTCCAGCGATGGCGAGAGCCACTACCTGGGACAGCTGCGCATGCAGGGGTTGCAGGTGGTCGGCGTTGACCTCCCGCCACATCGGGTACCCAGCCTGTAAATCTCCCTCCACGGGGCGAGCCTATACTGTTCTGGAATGTCTTTTCGGAGAGATGAGATGGAGTTCCTGACCCACGATCTGGCCGCCCTGTTTGCCCAGCTGGGGCTGGCCAACGACGAGCTGAGCCTGCACCGCTTCATTCACGAGCACCGCCTCGACAACCAGACCCTGCTGCCGGAAGCCCCCTTCTGGACCAGTGCCCAGGCCAATTTTCTGCGCGATGCCCTGTGGAACGATTCGGACTGGTCGGAAACCATCGACGAGCTGGACGTACTGCTGCGCCGGCACGATTGACCCGCTTCCCGCTTTTCAGCCCCTCGCGCTTTGGTTAAGCTCTGTGCCCCGTCCAGCCCCAATATCCCCATGCCGTGCAGGAGCACTCATGTCAGCCCAAGAGATCATCCGCATCGCCAATGAACTGGCGGCCAAGGGCATCGCCCCCACCACCGCCATGGTCAAGGCCCGCCTCGGCCAGCCCGTTCCCATGGCCGAGCTGCTCAAAGTGCTGAGCCAGTGGAAGCAGCAACCCGCAGGCGCCCCGGAAGTCGCCAGCCCGGAGCAGGAAGCCCCCGCTCCCGCCGCCGAGCCCACCCTGCTGCAGCTTGCCGAACGGCTCGAACGTCTCGAACGCAAAGTGGATCGGCTGACCGAACTGCTGCTCCAGCAGGGGAAGTCGTGAACCATGTACATCCTCGAACTCTGCTTTGAGTGCTATCGCGACACCTCGCTGGGCGAGGCCGAGCGGGCCATCGTCAACTACCTCGACATGCTGCGCTATCAGGGCCAGATCCTCGGCCGGGAGTTCCCCACCAGCATGCACGAGGGCTACTTCGTCAGCCGGGTGGTCTGCCCGGAGCAGGACAGCCTGCACCCCGACAACCAGAGCGAACAGGTCAAGCTGGCGGAGCAGGGCCTGCACCAGGCAGGGCTGCTCGCCCCCAAACTCCACCTGCAGGGGGCGGACCTGCTCTCCGACAGCACCGACCCCTGCGGCCATGATGGCGAGCGCCCCAGCTGGATGCTGCTCTATACCAGCTTCCTGCACACCTGCTCGCCGCTGCGCTGCGGCGATCACTTCGCCCCCATCCCGCTCTATCGGCTGCCGGCCGTCGCCAACGGCGACCACAAGCAGATCATCAAGTGGCAGGAGGATTGGGAGGCGTGCGATCAGCTGCAGATGAACGGCTCCATCGCCGAACATGCGGCGCTGCACGAAATCGGTGAGGTGGGCAGCCGGCTCCAGCGCCGTGGCAGCGATCTCGGCAAGCGGCTGGAAGCCCTGACCGGCATCCCCACCTACTACTACCTCTACCGGGTGGGCGGCCGCAGTGTGGCCGAGGAGAAGGCCCGCCCCTGTCCGGGCTGTGGTGGCGAATGGGCGCTGGCCGAACCCTTGCACGAGATCTTCGACTTCAAGTGCGATCCCTGCCGGCTGGTCGCCAACCTCTCCTGGGATTTCAAGGACTGAGTCCGGCGGTGAACCAGACAAAAACGCCTTGCCGGTCGGCAAGGCGTTTTTCATTGTGGCTGACGCCGCTTATTGGGGCAGGGTTTCCAGCCGCTCGAGGAATGCGGGCAGAGAAGGCGCCAGCACCAATCGGCGGCCCGAGTCGAGCCACTCCAGCCACACCTGACCACTCTCGTTGTCGAGCGATACCAGCGTCATCTCGTTGCGGGTGGTGGCGATGAACAGGGAGGGGCTGCGCTTCAACTTGCGCAGCATCAGCAGGTGGCCGATGAGGTTTTCCTTGAGCAGGTCGAGATCCGCCTCGTTCCAGGGCAGCACAAACTCGAGCCGCAATCCCCTGTAGAGGCAGGGCACAGGGCGGCTGAACCAGCCACCAAACAGGGCCTGCGCGGCCGGGTGCAGGGTCAGCTCGAGCGCCTCGTTCATCGCCGTGAAATCGGCGGGCTCGGTGCGCCGATGCGGGCGCCAGGCGACCCGGCCTTCCTTGGGTTCATCCAGCTCGCAGGGGGAGCGCCAGTCCGCCTCCCACTCGCACAGGGGCAGCCCTCGCCTCGCCTCGCCGTCGCGCTGCCAGCGCAAAAAAAAGTGTTCCAGGGCAGACAAGACTTGATCCGACATCGAAATTCCCCACAATTGCTGCCAAAGTTCGCTATTGCACCATCAAAGCCATGAGCAGACAAGGTGAAGCGCGGATCGCCAGCCGGCACTCCCCGCCTTGCCACCCCTAGCGGGGCCCATGCCTCTGCCATCGCCCATTCAACGTTCGAGTCACACAGATGAGCAAACAAGATAGATACGCCGGCGCCAGCGCCCTGCAGGGGCTGAGCCTCGGCCAGCAATCGGCCTACATCAGCCAGTACACCCCGGCCCTGCTGCAGCCGGTGCCCCGCAGTATGAACCGCGACGACCTCGGTCTTGGCGGCGAGCTGCCGTTCCAGGGCTGCGACGTCTGGACCCTGTACGAACTCTCCTGGCTCAATGCCAAAGGCAAACCCATGGTCGCCGTCGGCGAGGTCTCGGTGCCTGCCACCAGCGCGAACCTCATCGAATCCAAGTCGTTCAAGCTCTATCTCAACTCCTTCAACCAGACCCGCTGCGACTCGCTGGAAGCGGTGCAGGCCATGCTGGTCAAGGATTTGAGCGCCTGTGCCGGCAGCGATGTGAGCGTCACCCTGTTTCCGCTGGCCCAGGCTCCGCACCACATTGCCGCCCTGCCGGGCGAGTGCATCGACGAGCAGGATATCGAGGTGGACTGCTACGAGTTCGATGCCGACCTGCTGCAAGGTGCGGCCGGCAGCCTGGAGGTGGAAGAGACCCTGCACAGCCACCTGCTCAAGTCCAACTGCCTGGTGACCAGCCAGCCGGACTGGGGCTCCGTGGTGATCCACTATCGCGGCCCGCAGCTGGACCGGGAAAAACTGCTGCGCTACCTCATCTCGTTTCGCCAGCACAACGAGTTCCACGAGCAGTGTATCGAGCGGATCTTCACCGATCTCAAGCACTTCTGCGCACCGAGCCAGCTGACCGTCTACGCCCGCTACACCCGCCGCGGCGGCCTGGACATCAACCCGTTTCGCAGCGACTGGGAAGTAGTGCCGGCCAACCTGCGCCTGATCCGGCAATAATCCGCAGGCCCTGCCCCCGCCGCTCTGCGCCGCCAGCGCCCGGATAACGGGGCTGGCGCGCAATCTGTCAGTAAACTCTGGACGCACGGGGGCGGGCTTGGATAACATGCCCTCACTCCCGTGCTGCCCTTAATCCAATGAATCAACTGTTTTTTCTGGCAATGATGATGTCCTCCCTGTCCGCTCCTGATCTGGAGCTGGCCAAGGAGCAGTTGTCCATCGATCTGCAACAGGCCCAGACCCTGGTGCTGACCGATCCTGCCAGATGCGTGCAGATCACCTCCGCCTTTCTTGCGCGCACGGCCAATAATCCCAAGCAAATCATCAGCAATCGCCAGGAGTACGGCTACCGTGAGCCGCTGTTGAGCTATGGCACCGCCGCCCAGGCCACCGGTGCCCACCTGCTCAAGGGGGAGTGCCTGCTGCAACTGGGCCAGTTCCAGGCCGCCCAGAAGTCCCTCGATCAGGGCATCGCCATGGCGGCCAAGGAGCAGCAGCTGGAGCTGCAGGCCCACGGCCTCTACCTCAAGATCCGCAGCCAGAACCTGCTGGAACGCTCCCACGGTGCCAGCAGCGGCCTGCTCGGCCAGCTGGAGACCCTGCTCAGCACCCCCAGCCTGAAAGAGAGCCAGCTGCAGGTTTACAGCCGGCTGCTGCGCACCAATGCCAGCATAGAGGCGCACCAGTTCGACGAGGCCAAACGCCAGCTGGCCGAAGCCCGCCGCTGGGCGGATCAGACCAAGAACCCGCTGGCCAGCGCCTGGGTCAGCGCGGTGAGCGGCGATCTCTACCACGCCCTCAAGCAGCCGCAGCTCTCGCTGGGCGACTACATCGATGCCCAGCAGCAGGCCAGAGGCCTGCAGGATCCCCTCTTCCTCGGCCTGCTGTCGAACCAGATAGTGAACCTCTATGAAGAGGAGCAGGAGCCGCAGAAGGCGCTGCAGTATGCCAATGAGGCAGCCAACTACTTCCACGCCCTCGGCAATCCCTCCCTGCTGAGCGACGCCCTCATCGTGCTGGCCCGCCTCAACCGGGAGCAGGGAGAGATGAACATGGCGCTGGTCTACTTCTTCAACGCCCTGGATCTGCTGGACGAGGGCACCAACCGCACCCGCATCGCCAACCTCAAGTACGAAATAGGCAAAACCTATCTGGAAACCGGCAACCTGACCCTGGCCCGCAACTACCTCACCGCGGCCCGCCAGTCCCACGAGCTGGGGGATGACAAGGAGCCGCTGATCGACACCCTGCTGCTGCTGGGCGAGCTGCACCTCAAGCAGAAGGAGGCGGGCATCGCCATCCTGCAGCTGGAGAACGCGCTGGCGCTGGCCAACCAGATCGGCGACACCCAGCGCCAGTTCGAGATCTTCCGTCTGCTCTCGGCGGCCTACGAGCAGAAGGGCTATCTGCAGCAGGCACTGGAGAGCTACAAGAATTTCCACCAGCGCAGCGAGCAGGTGCGCCAGCAGCAGGTCGATCTGGAGCAGGAGGCGATCCGCGACAACTACGCCCAGGTGGAGCGTGAACAGCAGATCAAGGAGCTGGAGCAGCAGCTGAGCACCAGCAAGCATCAACAGGATCGCTACCTCTGGTCGAGCGTGATAACCGGCCTGCTGCTGACCCTGTTCATCTACCTCTTCTTCACCCTCTGGCTCAAGTTGCGGGTCGCCCGCCTGCAGGGCAAGCAGCTGGGCGAGGCGCTGCTGATCGAGCCACGCACCGGGCTGGCCAACTGGCAGCGACTGATGAGCCGCTGGCCACGGGAGATGGCCAAGCGCCAGCAGCGCTCCGAGCGCTGGTATCTGAGCGAGCTGCCCAGCAGCGAATTTGACGACAAGCTGCACTACCTGCTGTTTCGGGTCCCCTTCCTGGTCAACAGCCTGGAGCAGCACGGCTACCAGGTGAGCCGCGAGATAGAGCAGGCCTTCGGTGCCTACGTCAACGGCCTCACCCCGCAGGATGGCCGCATCTACGACCTTCGCGAAGGCCATCTGCTCTATGTGGTGCCCCAGCGTCATGTGGAGGATCTGCACCGGCTGGCCCGCGAGCTGCTCGCCGCACTGGCCGAGTTCCCCTGCCAGCATCCGCTCGATCGCCACATCAGCCTCGGCATCGTCAGCCACCCCTTCCTGCCCAAGGCGGCCACCGCCCTCGATCATCACGGGCTGTTCGACCTCTGCTATCTGGCGCTGGCAGGAGCCATTCAGCTCAGTGAAAAATCCCAGCAAAGCGTCTGGTTGGAGCTGGCTGCCATCGATTGCCAGCAGGCCGCATTTTTTAATGGGGATGTGTGGCAATGCTGCTTGATGGCAATTGACAAGGGACTGGTAAAAGTAAATTCTTCTCATGAAAAGCAATGGGTTAATTGGCTTCATCTTTCACGGAAGAGAGTGCCGGTTGATCAGTGACGAATAGATATTCAACTGGGTCTGGAACTGGGTTCGACCGCTGTTGCTATCCAACACAACAACGATAATGACAACAGGGCGACCTGAATAATGAATGATATCGCTGCCGTAGCCGGACAACTGGCCAGACTCAGGGAATCCCTTCAGCAAAAACAGCTGGAGCTGGACGGCATTGTCTCCTTCTCCGATACCGAGCGCGCCCGCAGCATCCAGTTCATCGCCAAGCTGATGCAGGCCTGCCGCGGTCACGACCGGGAGCTGGACAACAAGCTCGCCAAGCTCAAGCAGAAACTCGACGGCAACCCGCCGCTCTCCTCCCTCGACGCCGATCTCGCGGTCATCGAGAAGCTGCTGCAGCAGCACGGCAACGCGCTGGAAGAGTCCATCTCCCTGACCAAGTCCGCCATCGAACTCGGCTCCAAGCAACTCAAGGCGATCAAGGGCTTCCCGGAAGATACCCGCAAATCCCTCAAGGAGTTTCTGGCGAGCCCGGATGGCTATGGCATCGGCGATCACCAGAAGAAGGTGATCCGGCTGCTGGAGTTCTACCAGCAGGCCATCAAGATCCAGCTGTTGCCCAGCCAGCCCCTGCTGGTCCAGAGCAGTCAGCCTGAGGTGGTCACCGATCTGGCCGCCCCCGAGCCGGATGCCCCCTTTGACGTCAAGATCCACGCCCACATCGCCGACGAGCTGCAGCGGCTCATCACCGAGCTCGACTTTGCCGGTGCGGTGGGCGAAAGCCTGGCGGACATTCGCCGCCAGTTGCTCAATGGCATCACCCCTCCCCTGCTGGCCGAGATCTGCCTGCAGGTGATCGAGCTCATCATCGAGGGCACTCGCGAGGAGCGTAAAGCCTCCCAGGCGTTTCTCAGCACCCTCAACGAGAGCCTCTCGGCCGTCCACTTCAGCTTCACCGAATCCCTCGACGAGGGGCGGGCCCTGCAAAGTGCCACTCTGGATACCCGCAAGGCCATCGACCAGGAGCTCAAAGCCATCGACCATACCCTGGCCAGCCATGACACCCTGGGCGACCTCAAGGAGGCCATCTCAGGCCACATGGGCGCCATCAGCCTGCTGCTGCAGGACAGGGAGGCCATGGCCGCCCGCGAACGCCACCTGCTGACCCGGCTCTCCACCATGGAGGCCAAGCTGCGGCTGATGAAGGAGGAGACCGCCGAGTACAAGAAGCGGCTCACCATCCAGAAACACAAGCTGTTCCTCGACAGCCTGACCCAGGTGCACAACCGGGCGGCACTCGATGAGAGGCTCGAGCTCGAATACAAACGCTGGCTGCGCTACGGCACCCCGCTGTGCCTGGCCATCATCGACATCGACCACTTCAAGAACATCAACGACAACTACGGCCACATGGCCGGCGACAAGGCGTTGAAGGTAGTGGCCAAGGCGCTGCAGGGGGCCCTGCGCGACACCGACTTCATCGCCCGCTTCGGCGGCGAGGAGTTCGTGGTGTTGCTGCCCAACATCAACCCGGACAAGTATCAGAAACCGCTGGAAACCTTGCGCCAGACCATCAAGAGCATTCCGTTCCGCTTTCGGGATGCCAGGGTCGAGATCACCATCTCCATCGGCGCCACCCTGTTCAGGGAGGGGGACCACACCACGGATGCGTTCGAGCGGGCCGACAAGGCGCTTTACAGCTCCAAGCACTCGGGTCGGGATCAGGTGAATCTGGCCTGACAAGCGCCTAAAAAAGCAGCAAACGCACTTTCCCCCTATTCCCCTGCCCCACCGCTTGCAACTACTATCAAATTCAAGGGATGCCACAGGGCATCCCGTTTTCTCCCCAGGGAAAAGCACAACGATAACAAGCGAGTGAAAGGGGAACATATGATTACGCACATCAATCCAGTCGGCAGCATGGACTTGCTGTCCCAGCTCGAGGTAGACCGCCTCAAGCAAACCGCCTCCAGCGATATCTATCAACTGTTTCGCAACTGCTCGCTGGCGGTACTCAACTCCGGCAGCCATACCGACAGCTCCAAAGAGATACTGGAGCGCTTCAAATCCTTTGATATTCATGTGATCCGGCGCGAGCGCGGGGTCAAGCTCGAGCTGTTCAACGCCCCCGAGCACGCCTTCGTCGATGGCGAGATCATCCGCGGCATTCAGGAACACCTCTTCTCCGTGCTGCGCGACATCCTCTATGTGTCGACCCAGCTGGAGTCGAACCGGCTGGTCAACCTCACCAGCTCCACCCACATCTCCAACGTGGTGTTCGCCATCCTGCGCAACGCCAAGGCGATCTTGCCCGGCGCCGACCCCAATCTGGTGGTCTGCTGGGGCGGCCACTCCATCAACGAGATCGAGTACCAGTACACCCGTGCGGTCGGCAGCGAGCTGGGGCTGCGCGAGCTCAACATCTGTACCGGCTGTGGCCCGGGCGCCATGGAGGGCCCGATGAAGGGGGCCGCCGTCGGCCACGCCAAGCAGCGGGTGCGCAACGGCCGTTACATCGGCCTCACCGAGCCTTCCATCATCGCCGCCGAGCCGCCCAACCCCATCGTCAACGAGCTGGTGATCCTGCCGGACATCGAGAAGCGGCTGGAGGCCTTCGTGCGTCTCGGCCACGGCATCATCATCTTCCCGGGCGGGGTCGGCACCGCCGAGGAGCTGCTCTACCTGCTCGGCATCATGATGCACCCGGCCAACGAGCGGCAACCCATGCCCATCGTGCTGACCGGCCCGAAAGAGAGTGCCGACTACTTCCGCGCCATCGATGACTTCGTCAAGGCGACCCTGGGGGAAGCGGCCACCAGCCTCTACCGCATCATCATCGGCGATGCCCCCGAGGTGGCCCGGGTGATGAAGGAGGCGATGCCGAAGATCCGCGAATACCGCAAGTCGGTAGGGGATGCCTACTCCTTCAACTGGTCCCTCAAGATCGAGCCGGAGTTCCAGCTGCCGTTCGAGCCGGATCACGCCAACATGGCCAGCCTGGATCTGCACCGCAACCAGCCGCCCCAGCTGCTGGCGGCCAACCTGCGCCGTGCCTTCTCCGGCATCGTCGCCGGCAACGTCAAGGAAGGGGGCATCCGCGCCATCGAGAAGAAGGGGCCGTTCAAGATCCATGGTGACAAGGAGCTGATGCACCTGATGGACAAGCTGCTGGAGAGCTTCGTCAAACAGCAGCGCATGAAGCTGCCGGGCAGCCAGTATGTGCCCTGCTACGAAATCGTGCGCTGACGGGCAGCACAGATGAAACGAGGGGCGCATGGCGCCCCTTTTTGTTGCGGCCTCCCCTTCGGCCATCAATCCCCCATTGAGCCCGCTGGTTTGTTACAATGGGGCGTTCCGACTGCCAAGAGTGCCCCATGTCAAACCCAAGGCCACACCTGCTCATCATCGATGCCCTCAACCTCATCCGCCGGCTGCACGCGGTGCAGGCTCAGCAGGCGCTGACTCCGGCCCAGGCGTTGATCGCCACCCGTGCCAACCTCATCAATACCTGCCGCAAGCTGCTGGCCGGCAGCGAGCCGACCCACGTCATCGCGGTGTTCGATGGCGAGGTGCACAGCTGGCGCAAGGAGGTCTATCCCGCCTACAAGGAGGGACGCACCCCCATGCCGGCCGAGCTGCGCGAAGGGCTGAACGAGCTGCAGGATGCCTTCTGGGAGTGCGGTGTCGATGCCCTGCTCTCCCAGACCGACGAGGCGGACGATCTCATCGCCACCCTGGCCAGCGGCATTGCCCAGCACGGAGCCAGCGCCACCATCATCTCCACCGACAAGGGGTTCTGCCAGCTCATCTGCCCGCAGATCCGGATCCGCGACTACTTCAACAAGCGCTGGCTGGATGCCGCCTTCGTCGAGCAGCAATACGGCGTAGCCCCGGCCCAGCTGGTGGACTTCTGGGCCCTGACCGGCATCGGTGGCTCCAACATCAAGGGGGTGCCCGGCATCGGCCCCAAGACAGCCACCCAGCTGCTGCAACAATACGGCGATCTCGCTGCCATGCTGACCGCCTGCCAGCAGGAGGACGCCGCCAAGCCTTTGCTCAAGCTGCGTCAGCACCAGGATGAGGCCCTGCTGGCCCAGCGACTGGTACGGCTGCAGCGGGACATCCCCCTTGGCTTCAACCTGCGGGAGATCCGTTATCCGCCCACCCCGGATGCCTGATGACGCTATCTCGCCAAGCATGACCGGACTCACTCTCGCTGTTGACAAAAACAGATAGAATGTAAAGAAACATGGAGGGTTAGGTGGAGAAATGGTATAAAACCGCCGAATCCTCCCCCTCTGTTCCCTAGAAGTGGATACGTCTCATGTCAAAAAGAAAAATTACCGTCATCCCGGGCGACGGCATCGGCCCCAGCATCATCGAATCCGCCATCCAGATCCTGACCCACGCCGGTTGTGACTTCGAATACGAATACGCCGACGCCGGTCTGGTGGCGCTGGAGAAACACGGCGAGCTGCTGCCCCAGTCCACACTCGACCTGATTGAGAAGAACAAGGTCACCCTGAAAGGCCCCCTCACCACCCCGGTCGGCGGCGGTTTCACCTCCATCAACGTCTCCCTGCGCAAGAAGTTCAACCTCTACGCCAACGTGCGTCCCGTGCTCTCCTTCAAGGGCACCAAGAGCCGTTACGACAACATCGACATCATCACGGTGCGTGAAAACACCGAAGGGATGTACTCGGGTGCCGGTCAGAAGCGCAGCGATGACAACCAGAGCGCGGAGGCGATGAGCATCATCACCCGCGAAGGGGCCGAGCGCATCGTCAAGTTCGCCTTTGAGCTGGCCCGTCAGGAAGGACGCAGAAAGGTCACCATCATCCACAAGGCCAACATCCTCAAGTCCACCTCCGGTCTGTTCCTGGAAGTGGCCCGTGAGGTGGCCAGCCGCTACCCGGACATCCAGAGCGAAGAGATGATCGTCGATGCCGCCTGCATGAACCTGGTGATGTACCCGGAGCGCTTCGACGTCATGGTCACCACCAACCTGTTCGGCGACATCCTCTCGGATCTGTGTGCCGGTCTGGTCGGCGGCCTCGGCATGGCGCCGGGCGCCAACATCGGTGATGGCGCCGCCATCTTCGAAGCGGTGCACGGCTCTGCCCCGGACATTGCCGGCAAGAACATCGCCAACCCCACCTCGGTGATCCTCGCCTCCATCCAGATGCTGGAGTATCTGGGCATGCAGGAGAAGGCCGAGCGCATTCGCGAAGCGGTGCGCGCCACCATCGAATCCGGCGACCGGGTGACCCGGGATCTGGGGGGCAGCGCCTCCACCAGCGAGTTCACCCAATCCATCATAGATCGTTTGTAATTGGTGCCAACTTGTTGATTTAAAAAGGGAGCTTCGGCTCCCTTTGTTTTATCTCACGGCGCGCTCCCCCCTTTGTCGATTGGCTACTATGTTCAATAGATAAGGGATAAGGAGATCCATTATGCGCGCTATCGTTACCCTGTTGCTCATCAGCAGCAATGTCATGGCAATAGACAGACCGGTCGAGAATGCCTGGCCCCAGCTGCCGCCATCCACCCAGCCGGCCAGCCAGGTCTGGCAATCCACCCTGGATACCAATGACCTGCTCAAGGCTCCCAAACCCCTCTCCTTCGGGATGGATGTCGTCACCGACAGCAATGGCAACAGTCAGGTCACTCCCTATCAGAAGCTCAACCTGACCGCCGAGAAGAGCGTCAGCCTCTCCTTCGAGCAGCACAAGCCCAGGATCAAGTTCCAGACCGCCGGCATGAACACCTCTCTCAAGCTGCGCAGCAACGGCGTCAAGCTGGAGTTCAGCCCGACCGATCGCACCATACCGCTCGACATCGAGCTCAAGCTTACCGATGGCGAATCCTCGCTGCGTTTTGACTATCGCTTCTGAACGCAAGCCGAATAAAAAGGCCGACAACCTTGGGGTTGTCGGCCTTTTTGTCAGCCCATGTCAGCCAGCCTTCACTCCTGGGGGGAGAGCTTGGAGACCCAATACTTGTTGAAGACATGCACCGTGATCTCTTCGCGATCGTGGTAGAGCTGCTTGGCCTGAATGATGAAGCCGCCATCGATCTCCGCCAGCAGTTCACGCAGCACCTGGATGTTGTGCACCGCCTCGGCGTAGCGCTTCTTCATCGGCAGCTTGAGGTTGAACATGGCTTCTTGGCAATCGCCCTCGCGGAACCAGTCGGCGATCATGTGGGTCACCCGTGCCGGCTTGTCGACCATGTCACACACCAGCCAGTAGATGTTCTTCTTGCTGGGACGCCAGACAAAGCCGTCATCGCGGATGTGCTTGACCTGGCCGGTATCCATCAGGGATTGCGCCATCATACCGTTGTCCACCGCGGTCACCATCATGTCGCGACGCACCAGCTGATAGGTCCAGCCGCCCGGGCAGGCACCGAGATCCACCGCCTTCATGCCGGAGCGCAGCCGCACGTCCCACTCTTCCCGCGGTACGAACACGTAGAAGGCCTCTTCCAGCTTGAGGCTGGAGCGGCTCGGCGCATCGGCCGGGAAGCGCAGACGCGGGATCCCCATGTGGAAGGCGGAGTTGTTGAAGGAGTAGGAGTAACCCAGCAACACGTGGTCGTTGGCCAGGAAGAAGGCGTGGAACACCGGACGGTTCGGGGTCTCCTTCTTGGTCAGGATCTCGTTGCTGCGCAGCGCCTGGCGCAGCGGCACGGTGAATTTGCGGCAGAAGGCGGAGAGCTCCTTCGCCTCGTTGGTGTCGGCCGTCTCCACCCGCAGATCGCCGCAGATGGCGTAGTCGCGGGTCGCCTCGATGATCGGGGTGATCCGATCCGCCAGATCCAGCTCCTTGAGCTCGCAGGTCACCACCAGCATCTGGCGGATGAAGATAAGCTCCTTGAAGGGCAGCTTGCGCGCCAGCAGGTCGGCCTCTTCCTCACCGTAGCATTCGAAGATGATGTAGCCGCTGTCGTCCTTGACCCGGGCAAAGCCATAACACTGCATGTTAGTGGCTCGTTCGGTGATCTCTGCCGCCGCCTCTTTCTCAAAACCGGGGCGGCAATAAAGCAGCAGATTATTCATTCTTTCCTCCAAGACGACAGCCGGCCCACATCAGGGCCGCCCATCCCAACATAAAACAGAGGCCACCGGCCGGGGTGATGAGCCCCAAGCCCTTGCTGCCAAGCAGCACCATGGCGTAAATACTGCCGGAGAATCCCAGGATCCCCAGCACAAAGGCGGTGCCAGCCAGGTTGATCACCTTGCTGCGCACACCGCACCACCCCAGCACCAGCAGGGCCAGGGCGTGAAAAAACTGATACTGCACGGCGGTATTGAAGGCCGCCAGACGCGAAGGATCGATGCCGGTGGCCGCCAGACCGTGGGCACCATAGGCGCCCAGCATGGTCGCCGTCAGGCCGAAAAAGCCCGCCAGCACCAGCCAATGTCGATGAAATTGCATCCCTTGCCTCCTTGTTGTCCCGCGCCAGCCTCAACCCCGCGCCGGGATGGTCGCAATGAAATCCTTGATCCGTTCGGCCGCCTGGCGCAGGTTGTCCTGCTCGCTCGCACCGCTGCTCTTGCGCGGCTTGAAGCCATGATCACCATCGGTCAGCCAATGGACCGATACGGCGGATGAGAAGGGGAAATCAGCCAGTTCGGCACGGGTGCCGAAAGTATCGCGCTCCCCTTGCAACAGCAGGGTTGGCGTCTTGATCTGCTTGAGCACCTCGCCCCGCCAGCGGTCGGGGTTGGCCGGGGGGTGGAAAGGATACCCGAGAATGAGCAATCCTGCAGCATTCATCTCGTCCTCACTCTCCTGATAGAGTTCGGCCGCCATCCGCCCACCCATGGATTTGCCCGCCAGAAACAGTCTGGGATGGGCAAACGCCTTGATCATCTGGCGCCAGTGGTCGAGCAGGGCGGGCTGCCGGTCCGGCGGACGACGCTTGCCATCCAGGGCCCGCTTGCTCATGTAGGGAAAGTTGAAACGCACCACCTCGATCTCGGGCCCGGCCAGCAGCCGTGACAGCTCGGCGAGAAAGGCGTGCTCCATGCCGGCCCCGGCACCGTGGGCCAGCAGAATGCGAACGGGGGCATCAACAGCCCCCTCCCGGATCACTTCATGCATCTGCCAATCGGGCCCGGCGACGGGCCTCCTCCTGCTCCACCAGTTCCAGCATCCAGTCGCGGAAGGCGACTATCTTGCCCTGATCGGACTGCTGCTCCTGGCACACCAGATAGAAGGCGTTCTTGCTCACCAGCACCTGCTCGAACGGGCAGATGAGGCGACCCGCCTCTATCTCTGGCTGGGCCAGCACGCTGTGGCCAAGGGCCACCCCCTGGCCGTGAATAGCGGCCTGGATCACCATGGTAGAGTGGCTGAAGATGGGCCCCTGGTTGACGTTGGGTGCATCGATGTCGAGCTGGCGAAACCAGGCCTTCCAGTCGCGGCGCGAGGTGTCGTGCAGCAGGGTGTGACGGGTCAGATCGTCCGGGGTGCGCAGCGGCTTGGGACCGGTCAGCAGCAGCGGTGAACAGACCGGGATCAGATACTCGGTGTGCAGCTTGTCGGCCCGCAGGCCAGGCCAGTTGCCGCGTCCGTAGTAGATGGCCACATCCACGTCGTCGGTGAGCGAGCCCTCGTCCATGTCCACCGCCTTGATCCGCACGTCGATGTCGGGGTGACGCTCGCTGAACTTGACCAGCCGCGGCACCAGCCACTGGATGGCGAAGCTCGGCTGCAGAGAAACGGTGAGCGCGCCCTTGGCGCTGCGGGCCAGCAACTTGTCGGTCGCCTCCGAGATGGAGGTGAAGATGTCCTTGATGTCGAGGAAGTAGCCCTGCCCCTCCTCGGTCAGCAACAGAGAACGGTTCTTGCGGCGAAACAGCTTGATACCGAGGTACTCTTCCAGCGCCTTGATCTGGTGACTGATAGCGGCCTGGGTCACGAACAGCTCCTCCGCAGCGCGGGTGAAGCTTAAATGACGAGCCGCGGCTTCAAACGCTTTCAGTGCGTTGAGCGGGGGTAAACGACGAGACATGAGACCAGCCGACGATGAGTTTTTCTAATGGGCCGCATTATAATTTGTCGGTTGCGGGTCGACCAGTGAATAAACATAATTCGCTTCGCAATCCGTTGCCATATGGCTCACTTTTTCTCTTCAATGTTGGTTTACATGTGATTTTTGTGAGTCTCTGGAGTGCGATTGTGGTGTTGTGTTTCTTCCTCTGCGGGAAGAGGGGCTTAAATCGGACCGATTTAACCCAGTCTGTCATCTGAATGTGTTTGGCGCCTCCGGTTGGAAGGCGCCTTTTTTCTTATCCCTATACCTTGAACTGCCCCACCAGTTGCTGCTGCTTGTCGGCCAGCGCCGACAGCTCGCGACCATTTTCGGCGGAGCTCGCTGCCTCGGCCCGGATGGTGTGGCTCACATCGCGAATGTTGCTGACGTTGCGATTGATCTCGTCCGCCACCCCGCTCTGCTCCTGCGCCGCCCTGGCGATCTGCTCGTTCATCTGATGAATGGTGCCGACCGCGTGGATGATCTGCTCCAGCACGCTGACCGACAGGTCCACCTTGGTCAACGTCAGATCCGCCTGACCGTGGCCGGTCATGATCGCCTTCACCACCGCCTCGGTGCCGGATTGCAGCTGGCCGATGAGGGTCTGGATCTCGACAATGGCGTTCTGGGTGCGGCCCGCCAGATTGCGCACCTCGTCCGCCACCACCGCAAAACCACGGCCCTGCTCGCCGGCCCGCGCCGCCTCGATGGCGGCGTTGAGCGCCAGCAGGTTGGTCTGCTCGGCGATCCCCTGGATCACCACCAGGATGTCGTTGATGTTCTCGCTGTTGGCTGACAGGTGCTCCACCACCGGCTTGGCATCGCTGATGACCGCCATCAGCTTGCGCATCGCCTCCTGGGTGTCGGCCACCACGTACTTGCCCTCCTGCGCCGCCGTGTCGGCCTCGTTGGCCGCAGCCACAGCCGAGTTGGCGTTGCTGGCCACCTGCAGGGCAGTGGCGCTCAGCTCCTCGAACGCGGTCGCCACCAGGTCTACCTCCTGGTACTGGGCCTGCATGCCGGCACTGGTGCGCTCGGCGACGCTGGCCGCCTGCTCCGCGCTGGCCCGGGTGCCGGCAACGGTATCTATGACCTGGCTGATGGTACTCTGCAGCTTGTTCAAGAAGCTGTTGAACCACTTGGCCAGCTCGCCTATCTCGTCGTCACGGCGTAGCTCGATGCGCTGGGTGAGATCCCCCTCGCCGCTAGCAATGTCCTTGAGGCGGGCCACCACGGCGCGGATGGGGGCCACAATCTGATGGGCCATCAGCCAGATGCAGATCAGCGCCACCGCCGAGATGAGGCCGCCGATGAGCAACTGGGTCATCACGCTGCGGCTGGCCTGGCCGGAGAGATCGTCCTGCAGCTGAAGGGCCGAGGCGAGCACCACGCTGCGCGGCAGCTCGATGTAGATGCCCCATTTCTGTTCGGTACCGCGCATCTTGACCGGCACGAAGGTTTGCAGCAGGTTGCCGTCCGGGCTCCAGCGACTGGCCACCTGCCCCTGGCCCAGCCAGCCCTGCAAGGCGGCCGTCAGGGTCTGATACTGCTGACCGAGCGGACTGCCCAGGGTGACGTCGAAGCCGTCCACCCCGGCGACACGGCCCTGACTGCTCACCAGCAGCACCTTGCCCTGCCCCTCATAGAGCTCCTGATCCATCTCCTTGACCAGACTCTGCAGCGCGGTCAGCGAGATATCGACGCCGACCATGCCGAGCAGCTTGTCTTGCTCCAACAGAGGCACGGTCACCGAGGTCATCAATACCTTTTGCGACCCCACATCGTCCAGATAAGGCTCCAGCAGACAGAGGGCCTTGCTGCGAATGCTGCAGCGATACCACTCGTTCTCCACACCGCCGGCCGCGGTCGGGCTCTCGTCCGCCAGCACGGATTCGTCCTGCACCTCGGGTTCAATCTTGCCGTCGACCCGCGCCCAGTAGGTGGAGAAACGCCCCTGATCGTTGGAGCCCAGCGCGCTGGAGCCGTGGTAGTTGCTGTCTTCGCCGTCGAGCTGGTCCGGCTCGAACACCGCATAGACGCCGAGCAGGTGATCGGAGGAGGCTGCCGCGTCATGCAGTTGCTGGTTGACGGCGGTACGCAGTGATTCGGAGGAGCCGAAATTGTCGGCCGCATTCTTGCGCTGGAACAGGATCCCCTGGCCCAGCAGGGTTGCCCGGAAGTAGGCCTCGTCCAGATAACTGGTCACCTTGGCCGCCTGCTCCGAGCCCATCGCCTTCATCCAGTTTTCGGCCGCACTCTGGGCTTCCGCCGTGGTAGAAGTCAGCACCTGATCCTGCATGTTGGCAGCACTGAAGAGAGAAGAGGCCACCAGGGCACCGGCACTGGCCAACAAACAACAACCGGCGATCAGGGTGATCCGCCCCTGAACAGAAAGAGAACTCATGCCACCATTTCCTAGCTTCATACTGATGTGATCAGTGTATCGGTTTTAGAAACAAAAACTTAACCTTATCACGCTAAATCCAGGGCAAGTTGGTTCACTTCGCCGGCCGCCGGCAGGCCGACCACCAATCCCAGTAGCCGAATGGGTTTGCCCTGTGCCCGCAACAAACCTTCGTGCAACAGATCGTGAAACCGCTCCGGCTGGTAACCCCCACGCCGGTAGACGGTGGTCTGCTGAAAATCGGCAAACTTGAGCTTGATCCCCTGCCCCATCAACTGCTCCTTGCCGTGGCTGGCCGAGAATCGCTGCTCCAGCTCGGGAATGAGCCGGCTCAGCACCTGCCAACAGGCGGCCTCATCCAGCACGTCGCTGGCCAGCGTGGTCTCCACCCCTATGGTCTTGCGCACCCGCTGGGCCTGCACCGGCTGCTCGTCGTGGCCCCAGATCCGCCCGGCCAGCATCTCCCCGAGCTTGCCGAACCGGGCGATCAGCTCCTCGTTGCCGAGCTGACGGGCATCCTCGCAGGAGTAAAGGCCGAGCGACTCCAGCCGATCCGCGGTCTTGCGACCGATGCCTGGCAGCTTGCCGAGGGGCAGCTGGCGCACGAACTCATCCACCTCCTGCGGGCGGATCACGAACAGGCCGTCCGGCTTGCGCTGCTCGGAGGCGAGCTTGGCCAAAAACTTGTTCGGCGCCACCCCGGCCGAAGCGGTCAGCCCCAGCTCGGCATTGATCGCAGCACGGATCTCGCGGGCCATCAGGGTGGCACTGCCGCCACAGCAGGGGCTCATCGTCACGTCGAGATAGGCCTCATCGAGGGAGAGCGGCTCCACCTGCTCGGTGTAGCGCAGAAAGATGGCCCGCAGCTGGCGGGAGACCTCCTTGTAGACCGCCATCCGGCCGGGAATGAGCACCAGTGGCGGGCAGAGCTTGCGTGCCAGCGCGCTCGGCATGGCGGAGCGCACCCCGAAGCGGCGCGCCACATAGTTGCAGGTCGAGATGACACCGCGCCTGTCCGCCGAGCCGCCGATGGCCAGCGGTACCTCGCGCAGGGCCGGGTTGTCCCGCATCTCTACCGCGGCATAGAAGCAGTCCATGTCGATGTGAATGATCTTGCGCATACCACTGTACGAATAAACAGGTGACCTGCCTATGCTAACCCAGCCCTGCCATTTCTGCCATCGGCATGAAATGACCGGCAGACATAGACTCTTAAGGAACCATTTATAATCCATCGCACAAGGAGAATGAGATGAAGGGAGTCTGGCCGGGGTTGGCTCTGGGGCTCTGCCTGCTGCTGCCGCAGCAGAGCACTGGCAAGGACAATCCGACCGCCGAGTGTAGCTGGTTGCACGAGCGCATCGAGGCGCTGGAAAAGGCCATCAAACAGGGAGACGAGCTGGGTACGCAGGAGGAGCTGGCACGCTGGCGGGCCGAATTCAACAAGAAGGAGTGCCAGCGCTACGACTACTGAGCGCTCGCCATAAAAAACGGGCTGACCCAAGGGTCAGCCCGTTTTGCTTTCGACATGGGTGCGAGTGCCCCTGCCCGCTCAGATGATCCGGTTCTCGGCCAGCATCTTGCGACGGGCCTCTTCCTTGGCCATCTTCTTCTTGCGGTTGTCGCAGGGTTCCGGGCAATCACACTCTTTTTCGATACCTATGCCGCCAAGTCCGCCACAGGAGCCGGAGATGGTCTTCTTCTGGAAGATGTAGCCGATGGCCATGGCCACCACTACCACCAGAAACACCCCGAAGGTGATCAAAAAAATCTGCATGTTACCGCCCCTTATTTTCTAACCAGATACTGTTTGAAGGCATCGGAGTAAGACTCCTCGAAACCCTCATCCGTCTTGGTGATCACGAAAATGGCCAGCCCCCGCTCCTTGGCGTAGGCCAGGCTCTTCTCGGGTCCGAGCACCATGAACACGGTCGCCAGCCCGTCTGCAGTCATGCAGGAGGGGTGGATCACGGTCACCGACACCATCCGGTGCTGGATAGGCTTGCCGGTCATGGGATCGATGGTGTGGGAGAAGCGCTTGCCGTCCAGCTCGTAATAGTTGCGGTACTCGCCCGAGGTCGCCACCCCGTTGTCGCCCGCCACTATCACCTCCTGCACCGAGCCGGCGTTGGCCGTCGGTTTCTCGATGGCGACGCGCCAGGGGTGACCCTTGCCGTTGACGCCATTGATCCGCAATTCGCCGCCGATCTCAACCAGATAGTTGCGCGAACCCAGGGACTCCAGATACTCGGCCACCTTGTCGACGCCAAAGCCCTTGGCAATGGCGGAGAGATCCACGTAGAGATCCGGGATGTCCTTTTGCAGGGTATCGGCATCGACGGAGGTGATCACGTGCAGATTGCCGAGCCCGGTCTTCTGGCGGGTCTGGGTGATCAGCTCGTCAGACGGCGTCTTGGTCGGGCGCGCGTCGGGCCCGAAGCCCCACAGATTGACCAAGGGGCCGACGGTGACGTCCAGCGCCCCGCGGCTCTCACGGCCAATGTGAATGGCCTCGGTCACCACCCGCGCGGTATCGCGGGAGACCACCACGGGCGTCGAGCTGCGGTGCTGGTTGAAGCGCGACAGCTCGGAGTCCGGCCGGTAGGTCGACATCTGATCATTCACCCGCTCCAGCAGTACATCGACTTCGGCCTGGAACTTGGCGGGATCGGTGATGACGTTGTCCGCCACCTTGATGGAGTAGTAGGTACCCATGGTGCTGCCGGTGATGTGAATTTCCGGCTTCGATTGGACCGTTTGTTCCTGACCGCACCCAGTCAAGAAAAAGGCTAGCCCGAAGGCTAGCCAGGTCTTTACAACACTGTGCATTGATTAACCACCAAAGTCATCCAGCAGGATGTTCTCGTCTTCAACGCCGAGGTTTTTCAGCATGTTGATGACGGCAGCGTTCATCACGGGAGGACCGCACATGTAGAACTCGCAATCTTCCGGCGCCTCGTGGTTCTTGAGATAGTTCTCGAACAGCACGTTGTGGATGAAGCCGGTGTAGCCGTCCCAGTTGTCTTCCGGTTGCGGATCAGACAGGGCCACGTGCCACTGGAAGTTGTCGTTCTCGGCCTGCAGCATGTCGAAGTCTTCGACATAGAACATCTCGCGCTTGGAACGGGCACCGTACCAGAAGCTCATCTTGCGCTTGGTCTTCAGACGGCGCAGCTGATCGAAGATGTGGGAACGCATCGGCGCCATACCGGCACCACCACCGATGAACACCATTTCCGCGTCGGTGTCCTTGGCGAAGAACTCGCCGAACGGACCGGAGATGGTCACCTTGTCGCCCGCCTTCAGGCTGAAGATGTAGGAGGACATCTGGCCGGGAGGGGCAGTCCAGTTGCTGGGCGGCGGGGTCGCGATCCGCACGTTAAGCATGATGATGCCGAACTCTTCCGGATAGTTGGCCATGGAGTAGGCACGAATGATCGGCTCGTTGACCTTGGACTCCAGCTCGAAGATCTTGAAGCGATCCCAGTCACCGCGATATTCGGTAGGAATATCGAAGTTCTTGTACTGCACGTGGTGGGCAGGCGCTTCGATCTGGATATAACCACCGGCGCGGAACGGCACGCTCTCGCCATCGGGGATCTGCAGCTTGAGCTCCTTGATGAAGGTGGCCTTGTTGTCATTGGAGATGACGGTACATTCCCACTTCTTCACGCCGAAGATCTCTTCCGGCAGCTCGATGTCCATGTCGGAACGGACGGTGACCTGACAGGCCAGACGCTCGCCATGACGGGCTTCGCCCTTGCTGATGTGATCCAGCTCGGTCGGCAGGATGTCGCCGCCGCCGGATTTCACCCGTACCTTGCACTGACCACAGGAGCCACCGCCGCCGCAGGCAGAGGAGACGAAGATACCGCTGCCGGCCAGCACGCCGAGCAGCTTGCCACCCGCCGGGCTGGTCACAGCCTTGGCCGGGTCGCCGTTGATGCTGATTGTCACGTCACCGGCAGTTACCAGCTTGGACTTGGCGAACAGAATGACTGCCACCAAGGCCAGCAGGATCACGGTGAACATGACCACACCCAGAATAATTTCCATCTATATTTCCTTTCCGATTACAGGGAAATACCAGAGAAGGACATGAAGCCCAGCGCCATCAGACCCGCGGTGATGAAGGTGATGCCGAGACCACGCAGGCCTTCCGGAACATCGGAGTACTTCATCTTCTCGCGGATCCCCGCCATCGCCACGATGGCAAGCATCCAGCCGGCTCCAGAACCCACGCCATACACCACGGACTCAACGAAGTTGTAGTCACGCTGCACCATGAAGGAGACGCCACCGAAGATGGCGCAGTTCACTGTGATGAGTGGCAGGAAGATACCGAGCGCGTTGTAGAGGGCCGGGAAGTACTTGTCCAGCGCCATCTCCAGGATCTGCACCAGGGCCGCGATCACCCCGATGAAGGTGATGAAGCTCAGGAAGCTGAGATCCAGACCGGACACCAGGGCACCGTCTTTGAGCACGTAGTTGTAGATCAGGTTGTTGGCCGGCACGGCCACGGTCTGAACCACGATAACGGCGACACCCAGGCCCATGGCGGTCTTGACCTTCTTGGACACCGCCAGGAAGGTACACATCCCCAGGAAGAAGGAGAGCGCCAGGTTCTCGATGAAGATCGAGCGAATCAACAGACTGATATAGTGTTCCATACCTTAATCCTTCGCCTCCACCTGCTTGGGATCCTTGGTGCGTACGCCCCAGATGATCAGACCAATGATGAAGAACGCACTCGGCGGCAGCAGCAGCAGGCCGTTCGGCACATACCAGCCACCATTGTTCACCAGCGGCAGCAGTTCGATGCCGAACCAGGTGCCGGAGCCCAGGATTTCACGCACGGTGGCCACGGTCAGCAGCACGGCGCCATAACCCAGACCGTTGCCGATACCATCCAGGAAGGAGGGCAGCGGGGCACTCTTCATGGCGTAGGCTTCGGCACGGCCCATCACGATACAGTTGGTGATGATGAGGCCGACGAACACCGACAGCTGTTTGGAGATGTCGTAGGCATACGCCTTGAGCACCTGGTCAACCACGATAACCAGCGAGGCAATCACCGCCATCTGGGCGATGATCCGCACGCTGTTCGGGATCTGGTTGCGGATCAGGGAGATGAACAGGTTGGAGAAGGCGGTGACCGCGGTAACGGCCAGCGTCATCACGAACGCAGTCTTCATCTGGCTGGTAACGGCCAGCGCGGAACAGACACCCAGCACCTGCAGTGCGATGGGGTTGTTGCCGAGCACAGGCGTCAACAGCAACTTTTTCATTTCGCTCTTGTCAGCCATTGTTGATTTCTCCTGCACGAACCTTGGCCAGGAAAGGACCGAAGCCCTTGGGACCCATCCAGAAGTCGAAGGTATGCTGTACGCCGTTACCGGTCAGGGTCGCGCCGGACAGACCGTCGATCTCATGCTCGGAACCAGCCGGAGCATGACCCTTGATCACCCGCAGCGCAGGCTGACCGTTCTGGTCGAACAGCTTCTTGCCGACGAACAGCTCGCGCCAGGCCGGGTTCTCGACTTCGCCACCCAGACCCGGGGTTTCACCGTGGTCGTAGTAGGTGATGCCCTTGATGGTCTGGCCATCGGCCGCGACCGCTACAAACGCATACATGGTAGACCACAGACCCTGGCCGTAGATCGGCAGGATGATGTTGTCGACCTTGCCTTCGGCATCTTTGGCGAAGAACACCGGGACCAGCTTGGAGATCTGACGCAGACCAGCCTTGTCGTCGGCCGGAGCCAGGCGAATGTTCTGGGCAGGATCCTTGGCGGCGACCTTGGTGTCGAAGTTGTCGGCATCGCCGTCAACGAACTCACCGGTGGCCAGATCCACCAGACGCGCTTCAATCTTGTCGCCATACAGCTTGGCCAGGTCACGCTTGGCCACGGCGCTGATGTCGACGCCGGCGACGGACAGGATGTTGCTTTGCTTGTCCAGCGCCTTGTTTTCCAGCTGGGCCGGACGCAGACCCACGGCGGCCACGGAGACCACGATGGAGCAGACCAGACACAGACCGGTCACTACGGCGAGAGTGCCGGTAGTAGAGTCTTTATTAAACGCCACGAGCGATCCTCCGCTTGATGTTCGCCTGTGCCACGAAATGGTCAAACAAGGGGGCAAACAGGTTGGCAAACAGAATGGCCAGCATCATGCCTTCCGGGAAGGCGGGGTTCACGACCCGGATCAGCACCACCATCACGCCGATCAGGGCGCCGTACCACCACTTGCCCTTGTTGGTGAAGGCAGCAGAGACGGGGTCGGTCGCCATGAAGGCCATACCGAAGGCGAAACCACCCAGCACCAGGTGCCAGTGCCACGGCATGTTGAACATGGGGTTGGTGTCGGAACCGATGACGTTGAACAGCAGGGAGGTAGCTACCATGCCGATCATCACGCCGGCGATGATGCGCCAGGAGGCGATGCGCATGTAGACGATCATGGCCGCACCCAGCAGGATCATCAGGGTAGAGACTTCACCGATGGAACCGGGCAGGTTGCCAAGGAAAGCGTCCATCCAGCTGATGCTCTGGCCGGTGGCACCGTTGATCAGCGCCATCTGGCCGCCCTGGGCCCACTGGCTCAGCGCGGTTGCGCCCGAGTAGCCGTCGACGGCAACCCAGACCGCATCACCGGAGATTTGACCCGGGTAGGCGAAGAACAGGAAAGCACGACCCGCCAACGCCGGGTTCAGGAAGTTCTTGCCGGTACCACCGAACACTTCCTTGGCCAGCACCACACCGAAGGTGATACCCAGGGCAGCTTGCCACAGGGGCAGCTCGGGCGGCACGATCAGCGCGAACAGGATGGAGGTCACGAAGAAGCCTTCGTTGATCTCGTGCTTGCGCACCATGGCGAACAGCACTTCCCAGAAACCACCGACGATGAAGACGGTGATGTAGATCGGGAAGAAGTGCGCAGCACCGATCAGCATCTTGCTGCCGATGCCGGCCACCGCCGGATCCAGGGAGGCACCCAGCAGGGTAGCCAGGGCATATTGCCAGCTGCCGGCACCGGCGGCCGTGCCCAGATGGGCGATGGCGGCGATGGACTGGTTGCCGACGTTGTACATGCCCCAGAACATGGCCGGGAACACGGCCAGCCACACCATGATCATCATCCGCTTCAGATCGATCGCATCACGGACGTGGGCGGCATTGCGGGTCACGGAACCCGGGGTATAAAACAGGGTGTACGCCGCTTCGAACAGGGCATAGTACTTGGCGTACTTGCCACCCGGCTCGAAGTGATGTTCCATATTTTCAAGAAGTTGCTTGAAACTCATCGCTTAACCTTCCAGTTCAATCTTGGTCAGGCACTCACGCAAGATCGGGCCGTACTCGGTCTTGCCGGGGCAGACGAAGGTACAGAGCGCCAGATCTTCCTCATCCAGCTCCAGGCAGCCGAGCGCTTGCGCATTGTCGGTATCGCCGGAGACCAGATCCCGCAGCAGCAGGGTCGGCAGGATGTCGAGCGGCATCACGCGCTCATAGTTGCCGATAGGCACCATGGAGCGGTCACTACCGTTGGTGGTGGTAGTGAAGTTGATGAGCTTGCCCTTCACCAGATGAGAGAGGGTGGTACGGGTGATGGAGAACTTGCTGGCGCTGGGATTGACCCAACCCAGGAACTCTTTCTCGCGACCTTCACCCAGCACGCTGACCTGATTGTGGTAGCGACCCAGGTAGTCATGGACCCCTTCAGCCTTGGCACCGCTCAGCAGGGAACCGGAAATGACGCGATTCTCGTCCGCACGCAGCTCGTTGTTGGTGAGCTGGCTGATGCAGGCACCCATGCGAGTACGCAGCAGACGCGGCTTGATGACGTTCGGGCCGGCCAGGGCGATCACCTTGTCAGTATGGATCTGACCGGTGGTGAACAGCTTGCCGTAGGCGATCACGTCCTGATAGTTGATGTGCCACTGCACTTTCTTGGCACCGACAGGGTCCAGGAAGTGGATGTGGGTACCGGGCAGGCCGGCAGGGTGCGGACCGACGAACACCTCTTCCTTGACTTGCGCCAGGGAAGCGTGCGGCAGGCTGCCTTCGCCCTTGCAGACATAGACGGAACCATCGGTCAGGCGGGTCAGCACGGCCAGACCGTCGAGGAACGCCTGAGACTGTTCCTTGATGATCAGCTCCGCGTCGGCGGCCAGCGGGTTGGTGTCCATGGCGGTGACGAAGATGGCACGCGGGGTGGAACCCACGGCTGGCACCTTGCTGAACGGGCGGGTACGCAACGCAGTCCATTGGCCGGACGCGACCAGGATCTCCTGCACCTTGCTGCGTTCGAGCTTAGGCAGCTCGACGGAAGCAAAATGCTCGAAGGTCACCTGCTCGTCGGACCCATCGATATCGATGACAACGGATTGCAGAATGCGCTTGGCACCACGGTTGATCTCTGAAACCACACCGGTGGCGGGGGCCGTGAATTTAACGCCGGGATTCTTCTTATCTTCGAAGAGCTCCTGACCTTTAATGACGCGATCACCTACTTTGACAAACATAGTAGGACGCATCCCCACGAACTCTTCGCCGAGTGTAGCAACACGGGTGATGGCCGGGCCATCGTAGATTACTTGCTCCGGAGCACCCAGCACGGGGATGTCCAGTCCTCTTTTAATTGTAATCATACTCACTTGCACTACCGTTAAGGGAAGACAGGTTGGTTAGCGCCGAGAAATACATCACGACGAGTTGTTGAATGAGCCCGTTGATGTTGCGGCAAGATGTCGAAGAAATAAACAAATCAGCAACATACAGAGTCATTCAAAAGCGCCTGAGTTTACCACCTATGGCAAGTTTCCTGCCATGCAAAATGGGGAAAATCCCCGCTCTATCACAAAATCATCGCAATTTAATCGCGTCGCTTTTTCTCGTGAAACCTCAGGCGCGGCCTCGAGTTAGCCATCATTACCCCAAAATAGGTAATAATTTTTATGTTCGAAAAAGGATTAGAAATCTTGATGGCGCGGTGGGAGGGCGACGCTCCCCTCATGAGTACGAAACGTCGCCGAAACAGGTTTTGAAATTGTTAACTGGTCGAAGATTGAGTAATCAATTCGTCAATAGTCTTAAGAGAGTCCGTTTTTGCTGACGCAGCTGGGGGTACTCGGCGCCTGCTCCCGTTGTTGCCACTCCTGCTCGGTATAGGTATGCAGCGCCAATGCATGAATGGCCCCCGCCAGCTCGTCGGCCAGCACCGCATTGACCTGACGATGGCGCCCCAGCAGGCGCTGTCCTTCAAACGCCTGGCTCACCACCACCACCTTGAAGTGGCTCTCCGAGCCCGGCGCCACCCTGTGCATGTAGCTCTCGTTGATCACTTCCAGGTGGCTGGGGGACAAGGCGGCGGCCAGCTTGGCCTCGATCTGTTGTTGCATGGTCACGAGCAAAACTCCCAAAATGGATGTCCGGCCATTGTAGCCAGGGTTGGCCGGATGACGAAATCGGACGGTGCGGGAAAATCCCGCTTGCAGCCCTGCCGGGCTGGTGAAATTCTCCGCCCCCGCTAGAATAGCGCCACTTTGCGCCCCACCGGGGCCCGTTACATGACTCAGCTGGACAATTCGCCTATGCAAACCCTTCTCGACACGGCCCACTGTCGCCTGACCCTGTATCGCTATCCACGTCAGCAGCAGGATCCCTTGCAGGCCTGGGACGCCGCCGACGAGTACCTGATCAACACCCTGGCCGAGGAGCCCCTCGAGCAGGATGGCCCCGTCATCATCATGAACGACGGCTTCGGCGCGTTGGCCGCCTGTCTGCACCCTCATGCCCCTGTCTGCGTCACCGACTCCCACATCAGCGAGCGGGCTACCCTGGCCAACCTGGCAGAGAACGGCCTGGATCCCGCGGCCATCCGCCTGCAGGATGCGCTGGCGTCCCTGCCCGATGCCCCTGCACTGGTGGTGATCAAGGTCTCCAAGTATCAGGCGCTGCTGGAGCAGCAACTGCTGGCCCTGCGCGGGGTCGTTACCCCCGCTACCCGCGTCATCGCCGCCGGCAAGGCCAAGGATATCCACACCTCCACCCTGGCGCTGTTTGAGAAATACCTGGGGCCGACCCGCACCTCGCTGGCCTGGAAGAAGGCGCGCCTCATTCACTGCACTCCAGCCGCTGCGCCCGCCGAGCGTCCCGCGCTGGCCAACCCCTTCCCCACGGTCTGGCCGCTGGAGGGCACCGACATGCTCATCCATAGCCATGCCAACGTGTTCTCGCGCACCAGTCTGGATATCGGCGCCCGCTTCATGCTGGACAATCTGCCCATCCACAGTGCCCGCAAAGTGATCGATCTGGGCTGCGGCAACGGCGTGCTGGGGCTCTCCCTGCTGGCGCGTGACAACGAGGTGGAGGTCACCTTCGTCGACGAGTCCCGCATGGCGGTCGCCTCGGCCCGGCTCAACGTCGAGCACAATCTGCCGGCGGCCCTGCCCCGCGCCCACTTTATGGTCAACAACTGTCTCGACGGCGTGCCTGCCGGTTCGGCGGATCGGATCCTCTGCAACCCGCCGTTCCATCAGTTGCAGGCGATCACCGATCATATCGCCTGGCAGATGTTCAGCGACGCCCACCGAGTGTTGCCCAAAGGGGGGGAACTCTGGATAGTGGGCAACCGCCATCTGGACTATCACAACAAGCTCAAGCGCCTGTTCGCCAACGCACAAGTCGTTGCGTCGAACAGCAAATTCGTTATTTTGAAAGCCATCAAACGTTAAACGCCATCAAACGCGAAAGGAAACCCATGATGAAAAAGTCACTCTTGCTGCTGGCCGCCCTGATGCTGGGTGGTTGTGCGACTCACTGGCCGGAGAGCGCCCTGCTCAATCCGCAGGTGATCCCCTCCAACCAGCAGTACTACTCGGGCAACCGCATCACCCTGGAAGGGGTGGACAAGCGTGAAGCCGCCTACGTCTTCTCCATCAAGAAAAAAGAGAAGGCCGCGGTACTGGTCAACAGCAGCCAGCCCCTCAACAGCCTGCTGGCGGAAAAGCTCGCCGAAGGGCTGCGCAGCCAGGGCCTGGAAGTAGGCAACAGCGGCACCACCAACCTGACTCTGGCCATCTCCACTGCCGCGGTCACGGTAGAAGAGAAGACCTTCACCTATGTCACCAAGTCCCGCGTCAGCCTGCAGGTGATCGCCGACTTCCAGGGCAGCAAGCTGACCAAGCAGTTCAACATGTCCTCCAGCAAGGAAGGCCCGGGCGAGCCGAGCATGGCCGAACTGGAGTCCACCCTGAACCAGCAGCTGGGCAGCGTACTGCAGCAGATCATGGCTGACACCGCCCTGCGCGGTTATCTCAAAGGTCAGCCGAGCTGAGCAAGGAGCGAATAGATGAAAAAACTCTGGTTACTGGCCATGCTGATCGCCCCGCTGGCGTTCGCCGGCCCCAAGGTCAGGATGGAGACCAACCACGGCAACATAGTGGTGGAGCTGGCCTCCAAGCAGGCGCCGCAGACGGTAAAGAACTTCCTGCGCTACGTGGCCGATGGCAGCTATGACGGCAGCATCTTCCACCGGGTGATCCAGGACTTCGTGGTGCAGGGAGGCGGCTACAATCAGCAGTTCCAGCAACTGCCCACCTTCGACCCCGTGGTCAACGAGTCCAAGGGCGGCCTGCCCAACAAGCGCGGCAGCATCGCCATGGCCCGCACCCAGGCGGTCGACAGCGCCACTCGCCAGTTCTACTTCAACCTGGTCGACAACAACAACCTCAACGCCAATGCCGGCGCCGGTTACACCGTGTTCGGCCAGGTGGTGCAGGGCATGGAGGTACTGGACAAGCTGGCACAGGTGCAGACCGGTTACAGCCCCATCCTGCGTGCCAACGACGTGCCCACCAGCCCCATCATCCTGAAGAAGGTGGTCCTGCTGGCGGACAAATAACGCGGAGCGGATCACAATCCGCCATCACCGCGGTCCGGGTCACCGGTGCCCCTTTCTATACTCTGGCCTTGCCCCGATATGCGGGGCCAGGCCCACGAGAGGAGAAGGAGGTTCCGGTGACTTGCAACGACTACATCGCCCAGCACGCCATCCCGCTGGCCCAGACGGTTCGTCACTTTCTGGCACGAGAAATTCCCTATCAACAGCTGGAAGATCTGAGCTGGCAGCTGTTGTCCCACTGGCAGGATCTGCCCTATGTCCCCGCCGACAAGACCCCGGCCTCCGAGCAGGAGGGGGTATTCTGGCACCTGCTGCACAGCCTGCATCAATGGGATGAACAGCAAATCATCGCCGACGTCTGGTTGCGCCTGCAGCTGATGGAGTGCGCCAATTTCCTGACCTCGGACGGGCCGCTGCCGCGCCACTGCATCGGCCTGCGCCCCTGAATATAGTGCCCTCCCCTGCCCGGCTTGCCTTGGCTATCCAACCCGAACCTGACAAAATGGCGCAATTTTCCCAGAGGAGTCAGGTATTTGAACACTGTCCGTACACCGAGCTGGCGCGCGTCGCTCGCCGTCTACCTTGAGACTCGGGTTCTCATCCTGTTTGCCATGGGGTTCTCTTCCGGCCTGCCGCTGCTGCTGGTGTTCGGCACCCTCTCGTTCTGGCTGCGAGAAGCGGATGTCAGCCTGACCGACATCGGCTACATGAGCTGGGTGGCGCTGGCCTATGGTTTCAAGTGGCTGTGGTCACCGCTGGTGGATCGGCTGCCGCTGCCGCTGCTCTCCCGCTGGCTGGGCCGGCGCCGCAGCTGGATGCTCTTCTCCCAGTTGCTGATCGCCGCCTCGCTGGTGGGTATGGCCTTTTGCGATCCCAAGACCCAGCTCGCCCAGCTGGCCCTGTTTGCCCTGTTGGTGGCCTTCGCCTCCGCCACTCAGGACATCGTCATCGATGCCTATCGCATCGAGTCGGCCCCCGAGCGGCTGCAGGCGGCCATGGCGGCCTCCTACATGACTGGTTACCGGCTGGCGATGATCATGGCCGGTGCTGGCGCACTGGCACTGGCCGCCTGGCTCGGCAGCAACGACGGCTACGACTATCGCGGCTGGCAGCTCACCTACCTGCTGATGGCGGGGCTGATGTCCCTCGGCGTCATCACCACCCTCTTCTGCCACGAACCCGTCATTGATCTCGCCGCCCAGAATGAACAACAGGCGGCCCGCAAGAGCCTGCTGCTCGCCCGCGGCTGGCCGGCTGGGTTGGCCGGTCTCGGTGCCTGGAGCTACGAGGCCATCTGGTGTCCGTTCGCCGATTTCTTTCGCCGTTACGGCGGCTCCGCCCTGCTGATCCTCGGGCTCATCGCCTGCTATCGCATCTCGGACGTGGTGATGGGGGTGATGTCCAACAGCTTCTATGTGGACATGCAGTTCAGCAAGACCGAGGTGGCCACCATCACCAAGGTGTACGGGGTCATCATGACTTTGGTGGGGGCCGCCCTCGGCGGCGTGCTGGTGATGCGTTTTGGCACCCTGCGCATCCTGTTCCTCGGCGCCCTGCTCACCGCCAGCACCAATCTGCTGTTTGCCCTGCTCAATGAAGTGGGCCACAACCTCGAGCTGCTGACCCTGATCATCTCGCTGGACAACCTCAGCGCAGGCATCGCCACGGCCGCCTTCGTCACCTATCTGTCGAGCCTGACCAACGTGGCCTTCTCCGCCACCCAGTACGCCCTGTTCAGCTCGGTGATGCTGCTGCTGCCCAAGCTGCTGGCGGGCTTTTCCGGCCGCTTCGTCGAGCAGTTCGGCTACAGCAGCTTCTTCATCAGCACCAGCCTGCTCGGCATTCCGGTGCTGATCCTGATCGTGTTGGTTGCCAAACGAGGAAGTGCCTTGTTACCGCAATCGGACAAATAGCAAGCGTTTGCGTACAATTGGGGGTGATTAGATTCACACTTCCGAATAAAGTTCCCTGGTGCTGGTTTATCCGGTGAATTTATTTGGCTAGAATCCCTTCCGCTCCTTGTGGGCAGGCTACGGAAAACCTCAACTAACGCACAAGAGACCAATAAAATGGCCAAATTTACCAAGACTCTGATCGGTGCCGGTCTGCTGGCTGCCGCCGCTACCCCGGCTTTCGCTGCTGACTACAGCGGTGACATCCACAAGAATGACTACAAGTGGATGCAGTTCAACGTCATGCACACCATCGACCAACGTCCTTTCACTGCAGGTGCTGAAGATTACAACGACACCTACTTCGAAATGGAATTCGGTGGTCGTTCCGGCCTGTTTGACCTGTACGGTTACGTCGACGTCTTCGATATCTTCGACTCCCGTCACAGCGACAAGCACAAAGGTCAGAACCTGTTCATGAAGTTTGCGCCGCGTATGTCTCTGGATGCGCTGACTGGTAAAGATCTCTCCTTCGGTCCGGTGCAAGAGGTTTACATCGCCTCTCTGAACAACATCGGCGACAACCAGATGGAAAACATGATCGGTCTGGGTGCTGATGTACAAGTGCCTTGGTTCGGCAAAGTGGGCATGAACCTGTATGCTCGTCACGCCACCGAAAACCAGTTCTTCACCGAAGAAGAGGGTGAGTGGAACGGTTACTGGTTCGCCATGAACTGGTTCAAGCCTTTCTACACCTTCAGCAACGGCAGCTTCGTCTCCTATCAGGGTTACCTGGATTACGCCTTCGACCTGGACACCCACAACCGTGCTGACCGTACCAGCGACAACCTGGCTACCTTCCACGGTATCTACTGGCACTCCGACCGCTACGCCGTCGGTTACGGCCTGAAGTACTTCATGGATGCCTACGGCACCAAAGACGGTTCCACCGCCTACGACGGTACCCCGTGGAAGAGCTCTGGCTTCAGCCACTACTTCTCCGTTACCTACAAGTTCTAATCGAACGGGTATCAGGGATACAAAAAACCGGAGCAGCTGCTCCGGTTTTTTTATGGCTCGATGGCGGCAAATAAAGGGAGAGCCACGCCCTCCCCGGCCATCCATCAGTCGCGGAAATTCTGGAACTGCATCGGCTGGCCCAGCTCGGCGCCACGCACCAGGGCCATGGTCTCCTGCAGATCGTCGCGCTTCTTGCCGGTGACCCGCACCTCGTCGCCCTGAATGGCGGCCTGCACCTTGATCTTGGAATCCTTGATCAGCTTCACCAGCTTCTTGGCAACTTCCTTGTCGATCCCCTGCTTGAACTTCACGGTCAGGTGGAAGCGCTTGCCGGAGTGAACGCTGTCACCCACGTCCATGGAGCTGTTCTCGATGTTGCGCTTGAGCAGGGCACCGCGCAGGATCTCGACCATCTGCTTGAGCTGGAAATCGGCATCGGCCTCCAGTTTGACCTCTTCCTTGTTCAACTCGAAGCTGGCTTCAACACCACGAAAATCGAAACGGGTCGCCAGTTCACGATTGGCGTTGTCGACGGCGTTCAACACCTCGTTCATTTTGACTTCAGAGACAATATCGAATGACGGCATAGTGGGCTCCTCATGTTGCGCTATAAGGGGGCAAATCTACCAGAATTACGGCAAATTTGCTGATTTCGATGGGACTGCTCTGCTAGAATCCCCTGCGCACAGGAATGGCGAGACCCGTTAGAACCTGTTCAGTATCTGTCGCGAGAGGTCGTCCGCAAGGTAAATCGCTGCGCAGGAGCCCGCTTGTATATGAATACCTGGGCTTCCGGCTTCACATGCGCAAGCCTCGTACAAGCCTTGATCACGACCTCGCAGCAAGATCATGAACCCGTTCCAGGTGTCCGCCAGGCGACATCTTCACTTATCCCCGGCAGGTGGTTGACTGGAATGCAGCCCCTACCTTGATTGAGTCTCTCCATGCCAAGCGGATCACGCGATTACAACCTGACACACAGTCGACACACCCCCTCTCCCCAATGGACCCTGCTGGGCTGCGGCGCCCTGGGCGGTGTGTTTGCCTCCCTGTTGACTCAAAGCGGCCAGTCCACCCGCGTCTTGCTGCGCGAGCGCCACCGCGCCACCCTGCACCCCGGCATCGACTTCACCTCGCTGGAGGGCAACACCCAGCTCATCAACATCGAGCGCGGCTTCGTCGACCAGCCGGGTCAGATCCAGCGGTTGCTGGTGATGACCAAGGCCGGCCAGGTCATCGAGGCGCTGACCCCGTTGGTGGGCCAGCTGGCAACCGACGTGCCCATCGTGCTGCTGCACAACGGCATGGGGATCGCCGAACAGGTGGTCGCGCTGTTCCCCCACAATCCGGTCATCGCCGGCGTCACCAGCCACGGCGCCATGCAGAGCGGCCACTTCGTGTTCCGCCACACCGGCAAGGGCGAAACCTGGCTAGGCCCGGTCAACGAGGCGGCCAGAGCCCATGCCGCCCTGGCGGACGAGCTGGCGGCCGCCCTCGGCCAGGCCGGCTGGGATGAGCAGATCCAGGCGCGCCAGTGGCAGAAGCTGGCGGTCAACTGCGCCATCAACCCGCTCACCGCGCTCTACAAACTCAAGAATGGCGAGCTGGCCGGCCCGCGCTTTGCCGATGCCCTGCAGCAGATCTGCGTGGAAGTGGCGGACGTGATGCAGGCCGAAGGCCAGCCCACCGGCAGCGACGAGCTGCTGCGCCGGGTTATGACGGTGGTGGAGCTCACCGCCGACAATTACTCTTCCATGTATCAGGACATGGAGCAGGGGCGCGAGACCGAGATTGAGGCCATCACCGGCTTCCTGCTGGCCCGGGCGGCCAGCCACGGCATCGCGGTGCCGGTCAATCAGGGTCTCTATCAGGCCATCAAAGAGAAGCAGTGAGCCCATCGGGCTCGCCAACGCAAGGAGCAACGGATGAGCGTACTGGTACTGGTGGCCCCCGGGTCGGAAGAGATAGAGACGGTCGCCATCGTCGACACCCTGGTGCGCGGGGCCATCGAGGTGGTGCTGGCCTCCTGCTGCCCCTCTGGGCAGCGCCAGATCAAGGCCTCCCGCGGGGTACAGCTGGTGGCGGATTGCCACCTCGACGAGCTGGCGGATCAGGAGTTCGAGGCCATCGTCGTGCCGGGCGGCCTGCCCGGCAGCGAGGTTATCCGCGATACGCCGCGTGCCATCGCCCTGCTCAAGGCGCAGGCGGCAGCGCAGCGCTGGCGGGCAGCCATCTGCGCCGCCCCCGCCGTGGTGTTGCAGCACCACGATCTGCTGGGGGAAGCCCGCGCCACCTGCCATCCCGGTTTTCAGGCCCGCCTGCCCGCGGCGCAGCTCAGTACGGCGCGGGTGGTGACCGATCAGGCCCATCACCTCATCACCAGCCAGGGGCCGGGCACCGCCATCGAGTTCGCCCTCGAACTGGTGCGGGTGCTGCGCGGTGACGAGGCTGCCCGTGCGGTGGCCGGCCCCATGGTGTTGCCCCCCTCGCTCATGCCCTGAGTGACTCTTCCTTTCGCAATGACGGAGCGCCCCTTGCCGATTGGCAAGGGGCGCTCTGCGTTGGGCGGGCCGCTTCGCAGCCCGCCGATTCAGACCCGGCTCAACTGAGCATTTCAGGTCTGAGCTGCTCCATCAGCAGGTGGTTGTCACTGTAATCCACCGGGATGGCCACCACCGCCGGCCCGCTCACCGCCATGGCGGCGCGCAAGGTTGCTCGCAGATCCTCGGCACAGGTGACGGCAAACCCGGCCGCCCCGAACGACTCGGCATAGGCCTTGAAGTTGATGGGGCCGAAACTCACCCCGGAGCTGCGGCAGTACTTTTTCTCCTCCTGCATCGCCACCATGTTGTAGCCGTTATCGACCCAGATGATGTGCACTATGTTGGACTTGAGCCGCACCGCCGTCTCCAGCTCCATGCTCGACTGCATGAAGCTGCCATCGCCAGACACCGAGATGATCTTCTCCCCCGGCCGTACCATGGCGGCCCCGATGGCCCAGGGCAGCGCCACCCCCATGGTTTGCTGGCCGTTGGAGATGAGCACCTGGCGGGCCCGGAAACTGTACAGATAGCGGGCAATCCAGATGTGAAAGCTGCCCATGTCCACGCACAGGGTCATGTCCTGCCCGATGATGTCCTGCAGCTCCTTGACGATGCGCAGCGGATGAATGGGGGTGCCTCCCAGCCGGCCGGCATGTTCGGCGAGCT
Source organism: Aeromonas sp. s2 (assembly GCF_040907935.1). Classification (NCBI taxonomy): domain Bacteria; kingdom Pseudomonadati; phylum Pseudomonadota; class Gammaproteobacteria; order Aeromonadales; family Aeromonadaceae; genus Aeromonas; species Aeromonas sp. s2. Next base: position 751,203 of record NZ_JBFOCR010000009.1, read on the forward strand.
GATGGCGCTGGGCACGGATCTCGCCGAGCAGCGCGGTAATGGCCGGATCCCGCGCCAGCGGCTGGTGCAGCATCCGGGTCAGCCGCGCCAGGTTGGCGCTGATGGAGCCCACCAGCTCCACCGCCGGGCAGTAACTGCTGTCGATCTCCGCCGGCAGCGCATCGATGTGCAGCAGCTGGCGCTCGCCGGTGCCGTTCCACAGCACGGGGTCGTATTCGATGGGGCTGTAACCGATGCAGACCACCAGATCCGCATCCTGCAGCAGCTTGTCCCCCGGCTGGTTGTTGAACAACCCCACCCGCCCGGCAAAGTCGTCGAAATGGTGGGTATCCACCACCCCGGCCGCCTGATAGGTGCCCGTCACCGGCAGTCGGCTCTTGTCGAGGAAGGCGCGCACCGCGAGGGAGTTCTCCGGCCGGCTGGCCAGCAGACCGAGCAGCACCACCGGCTTGCGGGCCTGCGCCAGCAGACTCAGCGCCCGATCGATGCCACGCTCGTCGGCCGCTCCCGGCTCCGGGATGGCACTCGGCACCAGGATGGCTCCATCGGCCGGCTCATTGATGATGTCCATCGGCAGGCTGACGAAAGCCGCCCCGGGCCGCCCCAGCTCGGCGCTGCGAAAGGCGTTGGCCATCACCTCGGAGAGGGCGGAGCCGGTGCCCACCTGGGCACTGAACTTGGTGACCGGCCGGCACAGGCTGACGGTATCCAGGCTCTGGTGGGTCAGCTTGAGGCCGTCAGCCCGCCGCACGGCACCGCCCAGCGCCACCATGGCATCCCCTTCCGAGGTGGCGGTGGCAAGGCCGGTGATGAGGTTGGCGCAGCCCGGCCCCGAGGTCACCAGCGCTACCCCGGCCTTGCCGGTGAGCCGGCCGACCGCGGCGGCCATGAAGGCGGCATTCGCCTCGTGACGCACCACTATGGTCTCGATGGGGGAGTCCTCCAGCGCATCGAATACCCTGTCGATCTTGGCCCCGGGAATGCCGAATACCTGCTTGACCCCTTGCGCCTCCAGATGGCGCACCACCAGTTCGGCCCCACATGCCCAGTGTTGATTTTCCATGATGTCACTCCTTGTTAAGCGAAGGGCTCAGCCTTCGGCGGCGCGGATGGCGCGGTCCAGATCGGCGGGATTGAGGTCGGCCTGTTGAAAGGCCGGGTTGCGGGGCAGCTCGATGTTGAGGTGTTGCACCACCGACAGCTGCAGCTGGCCGTGGCCCATGGCGTAGTCGAGGATGTGGCCGCCGCCCCGGCGATCCTCGGTGATGAAGTGCTCGTGATAGCCGGCCACGTTGATCCCCTGCACGAAGGGCGGGCAACGAAAGCCCACCAGGGTGCCGCGCCGCTGGCTGAACGAGAACAGCGGCTGGGCCTCGATGGCCTCCAGCATGGGCTTGTAGGGGGGATGCTGGCAGGGAACTGTGCGCACCTGCGCCTGTTCGAACAGGCCGTCGAGCCGAAAGGCGACGAAGACGTTGTCGGTGCCCACCAACCGATCCACCCACTGGTGGATCTCCTCGCGGCTCAGGGGGTGATCGAAGCGCCGCTGCAGGCAGGGGCGAAAGTGGGTCATCACCGCAAACGGGGTCTTCTGCTCGGCCCTGGCCGGACGGGCCGAGCCGTCAGACTTGAGCTGGTGGATCTGGCGCTCGAAGGCAATCAGCTCGCCGTCGAGCCGGTTGAAGGTCCCGAGGCCAAAGTCACCGTGGCGCAGCAGGTCGGCCATGGTGGTCTCCCCCTCGTACACCCCCGCCAGCAGGGCGCTCATCAGGGAGCTCTGGTAGACCTCGCCGCCCCCCTGGCGAGCCTGCCAGCGAGCAAACTGCTGGCTGATCTCGATGGCGCAGTCACATGATGAATTGGTTTCCATTTGGATTTCACCTCCAATCCTGTTAGGTTGGCAAATCAGGATTCAATAGTGACCAAGATCACAGTTTGATACCAATATCCAAACCCATCAGCTTCGAGACGTACCAGATATGGAATTCCGTTACCTGCGCTACCTGGTGGCCGTGGCAGACAAACAGAGCTTCACCCGCGCTGCCGAGGCGCTGGGCATGGCCCAGCCGCCGCTCAGCCAGCAGATCCGCAAATTCGAACAGGAGGTGGGCACGCCGCTGTTTCACCGGCTGACACGCAGTGTGGAGCTGACCGAGGCGGGGCTGAGCCTCTATCAGGATGCCAAGGGGATATTGGCGCATACCGAGCAGGCCATGCAAAAGGCCAGACGCATTGCTCGCGGCCAGCTGGGTTCGCTGCGCCTCGGCTTTGCCGGCTCCACCGTGTTGCACCCGAGCGTGCTGCAACTCATCCACGATTTTCGCCAGGCCTGGCCGGAGGTCAGCCTGCACCCCATCGAGAACAGCATGCCCAATCTGGTGCGTGATCTGGTGAGCGAGGAGCTGGATGCCGCCATCTTGCGTCTGCCCTGCAGCAGCAGCTCGGCGCTGGCCCACCACCTGATCGATGAGGAGGAGATGCTGATCGCCCTGCCCCCGCACCATCCGCTGGCCGGCAGTGGCGCCATTCCCATTGAGGCGCTGGCGCAGGATCCCTTCATCCTGTTCCCCCGTGAGCTCGGGCCCGGGCTGCACGACGCCATCACCCAGCGCTGCCAGCGGGCCGGCTTCAGCCCCCGCCTAGGCAGCCAGAGCCCGCAGGTGATCTCCACCGTCGGCATGGTGCAGGCGGGTTTCGGGGTCGCCATCATCCCACGCTCGGTCAGCGAGCTGCACCCCCACGGCGTCAGCTATCACCCCATCGCAGATGAACCGCTCACCACCCGCATCAGCCTTGCCACCCGCCGCCATCCCCGTCAAAAAAGCCTGCAGCATCTGATTGGGCTGATCCCCGGCCACCATTGAAAGACAAACAAAAACCCCCATCGGCACAAGCGGATGGGGGTTTTGGCACCGTATTACTTCGCGAATAAATATTGGCCTGCTGAGTAATTCAACTCACCTTTATCGCCGGTTGAGATGAAACTGAATTGTTATTCAGCCACAGGATTCACATCGGTGACGGGTTGGGCAGCACGGTAGGCATCCATGATGGGAGCCCAAGCCATTCCACTGGGGGTTGGGTACTTTTGATAGGCTGCACCATATTCTTGATAAAACTCGTCAAACCCGTATTGCTTGCGCAAGGGAACTCGCTTGTCATAATAATCATCGGTTACTTCATGCGCTAACCCCCTAACAAGCAAAATGTCTGGTTTTACGTTGTATTGCGTCAGGAACACCTCGACATAACCGCCAGAAGCCATTCCTATGGCGATGACATTACGCTGTGTTTCTTCGCGTTTTTTGCCATTTGAGATGAGGTATCGTTGAGCCATATGAGTACCAATGTCAGCTGGTAAATTCAGGGTAATACCATACCGTTTTTTATCATGGTATGAGACCCACTCTATTTGTACTTCATCGGGTATCGGTTGGTTTTCAGCACTCCTTCCCTTGCCGATGGTCCAGCGGTAGTCTCTGTCCCTTAATGACTCCTTGCTAACTGATGATACCGCCCCATTTGATGAGCCATGAATAGGTTTTCCATCTCGATAAAAATTAGCTTTGCTGCTCCAAATTTCATCCGCATTTGTACCCACCATATAACGCCAATCCATAGTATTTGGGCTGTTGGCCATTCCCTTGCTGCTGCCCCCAAGGAGAGCAAAAATCAGCAGCGATAAACTTATCCAACGGAATTTCATTACCCCCCCTCCTGATTAGTGTAAATATGACGGGCCTCTTGTCCTCTATGATGATGTGGCGTATTCACCAACCCCGTATCAGCACTGTGATGGAGGTATTCAAAACGTAGTTGGCGATAGGCCTCGGCATCGAGTTGCTTAGTTAAATCCTTAGACACTCCCAGCTCTTTGGCAGCATTACCCCAGAGCATATCAAGTTTGGCCAGATCGGTACGAGGGAGTTTAGGCGCACCACTTTCCAACGTGAGTGCCCGTTCATCTGGTTTCCATGTGATAAATGGCACTCCAACATCCTGAGCTGCTGTGACCATCATGTGAAGTGGAATACGTGAGTATTCACCTTCGACTACGCGATTGAGCAGCACTTCAACTTCGACATTCATTTTATCTGTCTTGGGGTGCCGGCGGCTCCTCACTCGCAAGCTGACCTTATTCCTCACCGGAGAGCTCGCCATATTAGGCAAATCAATCACCTCGTTACCCCACCCCTTTAACACCTGCTCTTCAGCATACTTCTTGGCTCGTCGATAGGCACTACTATCTTTAGGGTCATATATCGTAGCAGATTCTTCACTTCTACAAACCTTGATGGAGACTTGCTCTGTAATCGCGGGATCGCTATTAGGATTGCTCAAACTCCATCGACTGTAATAACCGCCACCCACATCAGAGTGAGAACCTGGAATAATAACCTCAGTAAAATTGGGTGCAATTTTGGCGCCAGCAATATCATTGCTGATACGGGTCAGGGCAAAGAAATAGCGCCACTCATCGGCTGCAATGAGATGAACTACTCGTTCGGCACAGTCGGGAGCTAACGTTACGTTTCGCTTATTGAACATTGCAGTACAAACTGTATCGAACAGACCGACAAATTTAATGCGGCAATCTTCACGACTAGCCCAATCAAAGCTTGCTTTTAGCTTGATGGCATTCTCATTTCCTATAGCATCAGCCAAGAGATGGTTTGCTTGTTGATCGAGCATGTTTACAAATTGCCGCGCAGCCGAGGCTCCTCGGCTAAAACCAAATACATCAAAGTTGATCTTGTTAATACAGTCGAGGGTATTGATTGTTGGGCCTAATTGTAGTTTAAGCTCCTCTACAATCTTGGTTTTACAGGCCTTCTCAACTTTGGCAAGACTTGAGGTGCTCCCAGTATCGGCACCTTGTCCAGCTCCAGTGTCACTATCCCCATCCTCAGTGCCGATGCCATCAATATAAACCGCAACACTAAGAGCACCTTTATTGCGGCGAATGTATAAATCATGGGCCTTACCAATATTGGTCATGTCATTTGCTTGACTTGCAACCTTTAGAGGAACATCCCCCGCCTCGCACTGTTTGCGCAGTGCTTCACGTTCTTCAGGGGCAGCGCATTGCTCCAAAAATGTCTCGATCCCATCCTTTCCAATCAAATGGTTAAAAGTGTTGTTTGAGGTTCCATCGAAAAAGACCCCAATCCGCAAGATATTGATCTGATAGCCTTTCACCTCAATCACATAGGAGTGTTTGGTGAAAAAACGGGGAGGCTGGGCTTGTCCTGACTGATGTCCTTTCGGTAGCGGCTGTTCTGGCTCGGTGAGACAAAGGTCACCGGTGGTCACCTTGATATGCTCTCGTTTGACGTCGCAGTGCCCGAATAACTTGTCTGTATAGGCGGGTACCTGTGTAGTCTCACCCTCCTTGAGGGCCTCACGGGACTGCGCCGCCTTGAGCCAGGCTGGCGTCTCGATTTTTACTGTCACCGGACCAACTGCAAAACCTCGCACCAGGGTGGGTCCATCCTTCAGGGTGACCGTCTCTGACTTGCCGGTTTCGTCAGTCAAAGTGGCCTTGAGCCCCTTGAACGAACGGTTGTGCTCATCGCGAATGTCTACCTCTACCCAGTTATCATAACGTTCGCAAGGGATACAGTGGGGATCTGCCGCCATCAGGATACTCCTGTCAATTCGTGATGTTTGTTCAGCCAGTTGGCTACCTGAACCAGTTCATCGTCGGTCAGCATCAATGGCCCCCGTATCTCTTCAAGAGCCAGATTGGCCTGCAAGGCCAAGGCGCCAGCCACCACACCATCGCGCACATCCTCTTGTAGCCCATCCTGATTGGCCAGTTTGAGTGTGGGTAAAATGGTCCCGGCCGGGTCAGGATGGCGCTCCATCATAGCCGTCATGGTCTGCCATAACCGCCGCCGCAAGATGTAGGCATGACGGTTCTCGTCGTAGAGCCCAGCCAGATGATGAGGCCGGATATGAAACCAGGGAGTTTGCAATGCGGGTTGGAACCGGGCATGAGGCGTGCGAGAGAAGGCTTTGCCATGGATCCAGAGCCCGGAACAGGGCCCCAGCACACTATCGCGTTCATCAGGGGTCATGGCGCTGAGCATGGGCAGGAAAATGCGTGGGTCAGAGAAACGAAACCAGACGGCTTCTCCCTCGCGTATCGCTTCTATCAGGCTCTGCCAATGGCGGCGGATCAGCTCCACTGATTGGTCGCTGATCAGGTAGAAGCCGCTCAGGGCGGGATTGGCCATCATGAACTCAGTGGAAGGGGCAGGCAGCAACCAAGGCCCCAACGCAGAGTGCTCATCGAAAGCGGTACCTGCAAAAAGTGGATTGGCATTCTCTCCATCATAGGTATAAAAATCCGCCACAGCTGACTCTGCCTGGGCTCCATCGATGACGGCATACCTCTCACCCGCTTGCTCGCCAGCGAGCCAATCAAATAAAGTCATAATACGGAAACCTCAATCAGTCGCTTGATCCTGCTGCGGTTATCCGATGCATTGTCAGAGGTTGGGATCGTATTGAGCAAGGTATCGAAATCATCGCTCGTGGTGGAAACTACTCGATCGACCCTTAGCCTGGTCTGCGTCGGAAACAGCATTTCTGCTTCCCCCTTGAAGTGCGCAGCCTCCCCCAGCAGACGACCACCATGACCGGCAGGCAGGCGTATCTTCAACAAGGTATCGTTGACCCAGGCCTTGTCCGGTGAGGTACTCATGAATCCTGACTCAACAACGATATTGCCCACCCCTATGAACTGATCTTTCAGGGCTGCAAGCTCCGGCTTGTCCAGCGCCAGCCCCCGGTAGACGAAAGACAACTCAGGTGAAGCCGGCAATTTCGCCAGACCAGCCTCCACATCGGCAACATAGGCCTTCATTGCCTTATCAAATTCACCCGCAGATGTCGGCTCATCATTCAAATAGCTGCGACTAAGCAGGGTATCGATGGCCTCTCGCTGCTTGTAGGGGCGATCACGCAAATAGTTATTGAGCAATGTGTACCCCTGCGCCGAATAGTATCTGAGCGCTTCATCCGCTTTGGATATCTCTACCGTCGCCCACTTCTTTGCCGGCTTTTTACCTTCCCCTTTGGCCGCAACAGGTGGCGGCGGCGGTGGCACCATTGGGCCTCCGGCAAGCTGGGGTGGAGCGGGCGGTGGAGCCGGTGGCCCCCCGGCAGGCGGAGGGGGCACAGGTGGCGGGGCTGCTGGACAAGGCTTGGCCAGCGGCGCCATGGACTCCATGCTCTTGTGGATGGCCGGGGCTGGTAACGTTGCTGGTGGTGGTGTTGGCACCTCGACATTACCTGGTAGAACGGGAGCCTTGCCATCCCAGCCGGAACCTGAACCCGGACTGCCGCCTGAATTCATCTTGATGGAACCGCCACTGAGGGTAACGCCGCCGGCATCAATCTTGACAAAGCTGCCGCCCACCTTGAGGGTGAACTCGGCCCCTGCCTCCATCACTATCTTCATGCCCGCCTTGTGATGTACCTCGCTCCCCGCTTCCACCAGCAGGGACTGCCCCAACTTCTGGTGCAGGCTGGCATCCACCGTCAGCGAGTAGTCAGCCTTCACTTGGTCGCGCTTCTCGCCCTCCACCGTCAGGTGGTCGTTGGCCTTGATGCGGGTCACCCGCTCGTTGTCGATGTCCCGATGCTCATCGTGTTTGATGTGCCAGGCCGCATCGTTCTCGATGAGTACGTTCAGGTCTTTCTGACCGTGGATGTAGATCTCTTCCTTGCCCGCCTGGTCTTCAAAGCGCAGCTCGTTGAAGCCCTCCCCCTGATGAGTCTCGGTGCGCAGCACGGTGCGGGTCTTGTTGGCCGGCAACTCGTAGGGCGGCCGGTTGGTGGCGTGATAGGTGCGACCAGTCACGATGGGCTGATCCGGGTCCCCTTCCAAGAAACTCACGATAACCTCGTGGCCGATACGGGGTATCGCCATCATGCCGTACTGGCCGCCGGCCCAACCCTGGGAGACCCGCACCCAGCAGGAGCTCTGGTCGCTGGAGCTGCCATAACGGTCCCACGGGAACTGCAGCTTCACCCGACCGTGTTCGTCGCAGTAAATCTCCTCCCCCTCGGGCCCCACCACCATGGCGATTTGCGGGCCATCCACCATCGGCTTGTGGGGGGCCTCCGGGCTGCCGATACGCGCCCGCCAGGTGGTACTCGCTTTTACTACCCCAAATTCGTTGTGGTAGACGGTGGGGCCACTGCCGCCTTCTTCTTCCAAGGCCTGGGGTTGTTCACCGGTGTGACGGATATGGACGATTTGCCAGTCGGTGTTGAGGCTGCCGTTGGGGTGTTCAGTGAGTGAAAAAGTCTGGCCCGGCAGCAGAGCCGCGCAGTTGGACTTGCCACTGCCGGCTACCGCATCGTTGCGCAGCGCATCCAGCCGATGTTGGGCAAAGGCCTTGCCGCTCGGGTCCGCTTTGTAGCGGCCTGGGTAGTCGAAGTGCTGGTAGGTATCGCGCTGGTGGGTCAGCTCTGCGCCCATCTTCTTGTGGGAGAGGCCATAAGCCGGGGTCTTGAAGCTGTAGTCTTTGAGCTCCACATCCGAGGGGCGTACCGCCTCGCGGTAGTGGAACTGACGGACATAAGGCCCCTGCTCCAGCGAGCGGTTGCCGAGGTTGAAAAAGAGCTCTGGGCCGGCGGTCAGGGCGGCCGCGTCGTCGGCAAACACAATGCGGTGCTTGCCCGCTTCAAACTCGTGGAAGTAGAACATCCCCTCTTCAGCGGCGAAGCGGTTCACGAAATCGAGGTCGCTCTCCCGATACTGAACGCAGTATTCCCGCTTGGCGTGCTCGTTTTTCAGCGCAAAGGCGTATTCGGTGATGCCGTGTTCTTGCAAGAGGATACTGAGGATTTCATCGGGCTTTTGCGCCTGAAAGATGCGGGAGTTCTGGCGAAGTGACAGCCGCCACAGGGCCGGCTGCACCAGCAGCTGATAGCGGGTGCGGCGAAAGCCGCTGTCTCCTTGCGCGAAGTCACTGACCACCCCGCACACCCGACGCTGCAGCTCGCCGTTGTACCAGACCAGCAGCTCGCACGGCTGGTCCAGCACGGCGCCAAAGTCGATGTCGGGCTGGGCACTTGCCAGCTCCAGGCGCAGGTTGAACGGCCGGTTGAGCGCCTCATCCAGCGCAAACTCGGCCACCACGAAGGTGTTCTCGGGCAGCGCCCCCACCTTGACGGTAAATTGTAATCCTGTGCTGTCTGCCATGAAGCGCTCCTTAACCTGCCTGTCCACTGCCCGAGCCAATCACCACACCGCCGCAGCCGACGGCGGTGCCGGTCACGGTGATGGGTTGGCCGCCACACCGCAAAGTTCGCTGGCGACCAGAGATGCTGTGCGGACGGAGGGCATTGTCGGATTTATCGTAAGGGGCCAGCGGCTCGTCCTGCCGGGACGCCAATTTGCCACCGAGGGAACGCTCAGAGCTGACTGAAATCACGGGAGATGGGAAAAGCCCATCGCGATCGATGAGCATGTCACCGGACGATGCAATGGTGGAACACATGACGACTGGCCTCTGTTGTGCTTTGCAATAAGGTCGGCTCGCAGCCATATGGCAAAACACAAAAGCTCCGACCGCATCCAGCTGAACGGGTCGGAGAAAGCTTGCACTGGCCTGACGACAGCTGACACTGCCATCACCAGGCCATGGGGTGCACTACAAGGAATAACGGCAATAAGAGATCGAGAATTAGGCCTCGATCGGTGCGCGCCAGTCATCCGCACCGGAAGTACCGGCCACGGTGTGCTCCCAGTCAATCTTGCGATAGGCCAGAGAGACCTGGATCAGCTGGGTGAAGTCAGACTTCGCCGGATCCTGGCAGTGCGGCATCTGGCAGTCGATGTCGACGATGGTGGCATCGGTCAGCAC